>DASXRG010000136.1:0-85479 GCA_036506735.1 Binatia bacterium
CGAGGGCCTGATCGAGCAATACTCGTTCGTCGCGCGCTTCGAGCTTCTCGATCGCCGCCAGGAGCTTCGTCGCCGATTTTTCCCCGAAGCCCTTGACGGTTCGAACCGATCCTTTTGTGCAAGCGGACTTTAGATCGGCCACGCTCGCGATTCCCAGCGCCGCGTGAAGCGCCGCGATTTTTTTGAGGCTAAGACCCGGGACGCCTTTGAGCTCGACAACTCCCGGCGGCAACTCTTCACGCAGCTCTTCCAGCAGCGCGCTCCGGCCGGTGCGACAGATCTCGTCGATCACTGAAGCGAGAGCGGCACCGACTCCGGGAATTTCCGTGAGACGACGGCCGCGAACCAGCGCGTCGAAGTCCGCGTCGAGGCGTTCCAGCGCTCGCGCGGCGCGTTCATAGGCCCGGGCTTTGAAAGGATTTTCGCGTTTGACTTGAAGCAGCCGGCCGATCTCTCTCAGGGCGGCGGCGATGAAGAACCTATCCGGCATGCATAAGCATATCGCCCGGCGCACGGAGCGGCAAGCGGCACTCAAAAGACGAAATTAGAGCTGAAGAAAAAAGCGGCATAAAATGATTTCAGCTTTCCGCTTTCAGCTTTCAGCTTTCATCCCTCGTTAGTAGCTGCCGCGCGAGATGACCACCTCGTTGATGACGACGTCTTTAACCGGCCGGTCGCCGGGTTGGCGCGGCGTATTCACGATCGCGCTCACGACCTCCTGGCCTTTGACGACTTCGCCGAAAATCGTGTGTTTGCCGTCGAGCCAGGGAGTCGGTTTCACGGTGATAAAAAATTGGCTGCCATTGGTGTTCGGCCCGGCATTGGCCATGGAAAGAATTCCCGGCTTGGAATGTTTCAAGTCGGGAGAGAACTCGTCTCCGAAACGATACCCCGGCCCGCCGGTTCCCCTTCCGAGCGGATCGCCGCCCTGGATCATGAAGTCGGGGATTACGCGATGGAAGACCGTGCCGTTGTAAAGCGGCCGCTTCACGGGCTGTCCGGTTTTCGGATCGGTCCATTCCTTGGTCCCCGTCGCCAAGCCGACGAAGTTCGCGACGGTCTTCGGCGCCTGGTCCTCAAAGAGAACCAGCACGATGTCTCCCATGCTGGTCTTCATCGTCGCATAGAGCGGTTCTTTTTTTTCCTGCGCCTGCGCCACGAGGCCGCCCAAGACGGCGAGCGCAAAAGCCGCGAGCAAAATTTTTCTCATCATCGCTGCTCCTTGCCGTTCGCGAGTTGATTCATCGCCATCGCCATGCCGCCGAAATAAGCGCGGTGGATGTCCATCGACTCTTTCGCCGTGGCGAGCACGCCCTCTTCCTGGCCGGCCGCGACGTGCTTCGCCAGCACGTCGAGAAACATATCGGAATGTTTCACGTCCGCGATGCTGTGCGCGACGAAGTTCGGCATTTGCTCCGGGCGAAAACCGAGATCGCGCGCCCAGATTTGCGCCAGGCGCGTGCAGTTGCCGCCGCCGATGTCGCCCAGCAGCCGGTCGTCGTTGGTCCACTCGGCGATCGTGGACGCCGCGATCGCCTCCTGCCACGGACGGTGGCGCGCGATCCACCACCAGCCGTAAATCGCCGCCTTGGTCGTCGGCAGCGGCTCGGCGTTGGAGAGCTGCTGCTCGCTCATGCCGACCTCGCGCGCTTGGCGCACCACCAGGTCCACGTGTCCCACGGCGGAGTGCTCGTCTTCCACCAGCTCTTCGTATTCGTGGGCGAGAATCCGCTGCTTCACTTCCAGCTCCGGACAGTTGGCGGCGACCTGCGGCCAGTAGTTGCGCCGCTGCCGGACGTAGATGCCGAGCTGCGAGAGATAGATTTGCGCCCGCTCCTGGGTCACTTTCGTGGCGTAGAACTGTTTCATTTCCGGAGAAAGAAAGAGCCCTCTCACGAGATCGCCCAGCTTCTCTCTCCATTGTTCCGCTTTCATGAGCCGACCTCCTTGATATGACCCTTCGACGGTGCTCAGGGTGACCGTTTACTTCGCAAACGGTCAAATAAAAAGGGCCTGATTTCGACCCCGAAGAAGAAAATAGACAAATCGGCGACGGGCGTCAAGCAACAGAGCAACGCGCCGTTGCATTGCGTCATCCTGAGCAGAGCGAAGGATCTCTCCGATCTGGGGTCGCACTTTTAGCCGATAATTCTTCGACACAGACCTTCACGACCTCGGCAACCGCCACGCCCTCGCGGCGATAGACGATTCTCGCGCGGCTCTCGGGCGGACCCCAGTGGCCGTGATCCGGCCTCTGGAAGATGGCGACCGTGCGCGTTCCCACCGCGCAAGCCAGATGCATCGGCCCGCTGTCGCATGTGACAAATAAGTCGCAACGCGCCACCAGCGCGGCGAACTTCCGCACCGAAGGCTCGTACGTGACGGGAATGTCCGGAGCGCCGCGCTGGCGGAAAAAGTCGAGCAGATTTTTCTCCTCCGGTCCGACAAAAACCGCGACCCTGGCGCCCGCCTGGCGCAGCGCCGCCGCCAGCTCCATGAAATATTCCGCGGGCAATCTCTTACGCCGGCTGATTCTGCCGCCGACAAAGACGGCGACGATCGGGCCATCGCCCTGCCCGACCGCCGTTTCCATCCGGCTTTGGCCTTCCGCCTTTTCCGCCGGCGTCAACGCCATCGAGGGCAAAATTTCTTCCGACGGCAGACCCAGAGCGGCGACCAGGGCCGGCAACGTCCGGTATTTATTTCGTTCCGCCGGCTTGGGCAGCCGGATATTCAACCGACGGTCCCGCTTTCCCCGCAGGCCGGCGCGAAAGCGCGCGCCGGAAAATCCCACGATGAACGCGCCCATCGCCGACTGGGACGCGCTCACGTCGACCGCCAGGTCATAGCGCTCGGCGCGGATTTGCTTGATCAGGCCGAAGTACGCCCACATGGCGTCGGGGAAGCGACGCGTAATCTTATAGTGCCGATCGATCGGCATGTGCTGGAACAGCGCCTCGGACATCGACGAGCCGACAAAATCGATCCTTGCGTCGGGAAAATTTTTCCGAAACAGCGTAATCGCGGGCGAGGCGAGCACCGAATCGCCCATGCGAAAGTTTCCCCGCACGAGCAGTATTTTTCCGATCGCCGCGCGGCTGAGATCGGCCTCGACATCGGCCGATCTGGCCGTCATCGAGCCGATGACCGCGCCGGCGATGCCGCTGATCGCCTTGTTGACGCGGATGTAAAAAGGAACCGGCATCTTTAAACCTTCCAGCTGTGTATAGTATACGAGCGGCAACAGCGATTTCCACTGGCATTGAGGGGCGGTTCGGCGCAGGCCCTGCTTTGAGATATACCTGTTGACGTAACCATGCGCCGCGGTTATAAGCCACCAGGAGGTCATGCGCGAGATGCCGAACAAACCTACCCCTAAAGAAATTACCGTAGATCCGAAGACGACGGCGCTGCTGGTATTGGATTTGAACGCGCGCTGTGAAAACCCGGAAGAGAGATGCCACAAATTGATCGAGCCGGTGGCGAAATTTCTTCCGCGCGCGCGCCAGGCGGGAATTCTCATCGTCTATACGGCCTCCGACCGCTACCAGGGCACGGCGGAAGCGCGCATGCCGCACGCATTCAAGCAGCAGAAGGACGAGCCGGTCCTCTTTCCGCCGGCCTTCGACAAGTTCTATAGCGGCGAGCTGCAGCCGTTATTGCAGGCGCGGGGCGCCAAGACCGTGATCGTCTGCGGCGCCTCGAGCAATCAGGCGGTGCTCTACACGGCGACCGCGGCGGCGCGGCCGTTCGGCTACGAAGTCGTGATTCCCGTGGACGGCCTGATCGCGCGCGGCGACTACGAGCACGAATTCACTCTGCACCAGTTCACGATCCTGCCTGGCGGCGCGGCGGAGAAATTTAAAATCACGGAGTTCGACAAGATCCGTTTCTCTTAGTTTTTTTCAGGCCGGCCGGAAAGATCCAACTAAGGCACTGGACCGCCTGGGAGTTTCTCGAAGGGGCGATGCGTCGAACGCGGAGCATCAAGCGTACTTCGGAATTTCATTTGCAGTTCTCGTGCGGCGTAACACAGGATGTATCGCATCGAACCGGAGAGAGACTGCCAGGCGGTCCGGCGGTAAATGTTTTTCACCGGCCTGTTCAGGCGAGCGTCGCCAGCAGCTTCCCGTATCCCTCGATTTTTTCCCTGACGCGCAGACGGTGCAGCGCGTACCAGATGTTGCAGAGGCCGCTGGAGAGCGCCGGCTTGCCGGTCTCTTGCTCCAAGAGAGAAATAATTCCCGCCGTCGGCCAGCGGTTGCACGGAAGAAACATGCCGTCCGCCTCCGGCGCGCTGAAATAGAGCCGCTTCGCGATCTTGTACGCCGCATGCTCGGGCAGCTCGCCGAGATCCGCGTTGCGCTCGACCCTCAACCCCTCGGCGCGCAAGATCTCGAAGCCCGACGCGGTCAAAAAATCCGCCACGCGCTGGGTGAGGGGATCCGGATAAGGAGTCGCCACGACGACTTTCCGGATATTCATGTGCCTGAGCGCTTCGACTTCGCAGGTCATCCCCGCCGCTACCGGAACGCCGACCTTCGCTTCCAGCCTGGCCGCCACTTCGCGGTCGCTGCCGGGGCCGAGGCGGGTGAAGATCGGCGAGCCGCCGAGAATGATAAAATCGGCGCCGGTCTCGGCCAGATCGACCGTGGCCTCTTCGAGCCTTTCGAGCTGTCGCTCGAGATGCTCGTCGACGAGCCGGCGGATCGTCCCCGTCGTATTCAAAAGCAGAAATCCGGCGCCGAGAATCCGGTAGAACTCGTAGACGAAAGTGTCGCCGCGCGACGGCGCGACATGGCCGATTTTCGCTCTCCAGCCGATCATTTTTTTCTCCCTGCAACCGAAACTCGAGCACGCCGCCGACGAGCGCTTCAATATTATAGCCGGGCGCCGGCGTCAAGCCTGCGCTCGCGACCGCTTGACCGTCGCGCTTCAACTCGATTAACCTGATTCACATGACCAAACAATTCTTGCGGCTCGCGCTGCCGGCCTTTTCCATCGTCGCATCGCTCTGCGGCGCGCGCCCGGCGGAAGCGCAACAGGTTGCAAAGCTTTCGATCGGCCTGCCGGCTCGGACGATCGCCTCGATGCAGCTTTTCATCGCCCAGGATAGAGGCTTTTTCCGCGAGGAAGGGCTCGACGTCCAGCTCAACCAGGTCGGCGGCAACGCGGCCGTTGCGGCACTGCTCTCCGGCGAGCTGTTCGCTTTCGATTCCGTCGGCACGAGCGCGCGCGCCTTCCGCCAGGGAGCGCCGATCAAAGTGCTCGCGGTCAACTTGCAGAGCCCGCTGTTCTGGCTGGTCGTCCGCCCCGAGCTCAAGTCGTTTCAAGATTTGAAGGGTAAGGTGATGGGGACGACTTCCTTCGGCGGCGTCCAGCACATCGCCGGCATGCGCATGCTCAAGCGCGGCGGGCTCGGCGACAAAGACGTCACGATCATTCTCGCCGGCGACACGCCGGCGCAGTTTCAATCGCTCCTGAGCGGCGCGATCCAGATCGCCGTCCTTTCCCCGCCGACCGTGATTTTGGCGCGCGATAAATTCAAGATGAACATTCTGGCCAGTGCGGTGGACGAGTTCCCGAGCTTTTTCCAAAGCGGGCTCGCGGTCACGGAGAAAAGCCTTGCCGAGCAGCGCGAGCTGGTGAAGCGGGTGCTCCGGGCCCGGGCCAAGGCCAACCGCTATTTCTTCGACAACGAGGCGGGCAGCAGCGAAGTGATCGCCAAGCACATGAACGCGGAGCCGCCGAGCGCGCTGGAATCCTATCGCATCTCGCGCTCGGCCTTTTCGGCCACCGGCATCGCCACGGAGAAGCAGGTCGAGGAGTTTCTCAAACTAGACGCCGAGATGCTAAAAGTACCGGACCCGCTCAAGGGACTCCCGGCCTTCGACTTTTCCTTGCAGCGCGAGGTGAATCAAGAGCTGGGGATCAAGTGAAACGGCGCGCGCCGCGGCTTCCTGGCCGGCGCGATTTCCTCGTTCGTCTTTGTCCGTTGAAATCGACGGCCCTTTGCCTCTACAGTTTTCTGAACACCTCGGACGGTCAACGGAACTGTGCGAAACTCTAGAACACTCGGAACGCTTCGCTCTCTCAAGCATCGCAATTTTCGCCTGCTGCTGCTCGGCGCGCTGCTTTCCGCCACGGGCGATTTCATGCAGAACATCGCCCAGAGCTGGCTCGTCTGGCAGTTGACGCGGTCGCCGTTTCTCTTGGGCGTGGTGGGATTTTTCGACACGGTCCCGCGGCTCATTTTCGGCGCGTTCGGCGGCGCGATCGCGGACCGCTTCGATCGCCGGCGTCTGCTGATGCTCACGCAAACCCTCGGCATGGTCCAGGCGTTTATTTATTGGCTGGCGGTTTACTTCGAGTTTATCGCCTTCTGGCATATCGTGGTGCTCGCCTTTTTTCTCGGCGCGGTCAACACGCTGAACCAACTCGCGCGGCAGTCTCTGGTCAGTAGCCTCGTGCCGCGAGAAGATTTATTCAATGCCATCGCGCTGCAATCGTCCGCGTTCAACCTGTCGAAGATTCTCGGGCCGTCGATGGGAGGAGTGCTCATCGCGCTGGTCGGTATCGCCAACTGCTTCTTGGTCAATGCCATCAGCTTCGGGGCGCTGATCTTCACGCTCGTCATCATGGAACTGCCGCCTTGGGAGGCGCCGGCGAACAAAAAAAGTCTGCTGAGCGAGATCCAGGAGGGCTATCGCTACCTGAGAAGCAACCGCCGTCTTTTTTCCATCGTCTGGCTTTCCTATGTCGTCGCGCTGGTCGGCGCGCCCTACACTCGCTTCGTGCCGATGTTCGCGACCAATATCTTGCACGTCGGCGCCTCCGGCTTCGGCCTGCTGATGGCCGCCCCCGGCGCCGGCGCGACCCTGTCGGCGCTGTCGCTCGCGTCGATGGGAAACCTGCGTCCGGGAATTTTGTGGATCTGCTCGTGCGTCCTGGGCTTTGCGCTCTTTCTCGGCCTGTTCGCGTTCTCCCATTCCTTCATACTGTCGCTCGCGTTGCTGGCGCTGGTGGGATTTTTCTTCATCGCGTTTCGCGCCTCGGCCAACACGGCGATTCAGTCCGACACGCCGCCCAATCTTCTCGGGCGCGTGCTCAGTCTTTTTTTCATGGACCGCGGCCTGTGGTCGCTTGGAGGATTATTGATCGGCACCTCCGCGTCGCTGATCGGGATCGACTGGACGCTCGCGGTCTCGGCCGTGATCTGCGCCGCCGCCGCCGGCGGCCTGCTCTACGTGACGGGCAGGCCGACGGCGCAAGCGACGCTATAGCCGGCCGCTCGGCTCGCCGCACTAGTTCACCAGTTGCGCGGCCGAGATCATCGCATTCGTTACCGTCCCGCCCGGAGTAAAAAAGGTCGTGTCGAGCAATAGTGGATACGCCGGCGCAATGGCACTGGTGTAGAAAAGCGCGCCGTTTTTATAGTATTTGACCACGCCGCCTTCGATCGCGATCCGGAGCACGTCGCCCACGGCGTAGGTCGTTTCGGTTCGATAGACGCCGTTCTCGTGGATATCGAGTCCATGATCCGCCCACAAGCCGAAGCTAAAATCGATTTCCTCCCACGTCGTGCCCGGATTGCCGTTGCTGAGCCCGACCGCGCGGCCGGAAAATTCCGAGATGGTAAATTCGACGTAGCCGTCGCCGGAGCTCATTTGCTGTTGCGACGTCGCGCCCGAGGGACAGCCGTCGCAATTGATCTTTTGCACGGAGTTGCCGCTTGCCGCGGTACCGACGAGATTGGTCCAGACAACCGGCTGCGCGCCGGCGGTCGTGGTGCCGGAGACGACCCGGAGCGCATCGAGATCGAAGTACTCCTGCTCGGATACCATCTTGAGAATGTGGGTTCCCGCGGTTAGACTGATGCCGCCGACGCCCAACCACTCGAAGGTATTCCAGTCTCCGGTATTGGGTACCGAAACGGTTCCTGTGACATTCACGCCGTTTATCTCCACGTGGAAGCGGCTATCGGCGAATCCGCTGCTCACCGCCGCTTCGATTCGGTAAGTTCCCGTCTGTGTCACGTTGATTGAATAACTAAGCCACTCTCCGGTTTGAAAGTTGTTGACCTTGTAGCCGCCGGTGCCGTTGAAATCGATGTCCACGTCTTCGTTCGGCCGGTACTGGCCGTAACGATTCCCCGGAACCACGTCGTGATAGGCGACGCCTTCTCCGCCCTTGTTGAAATCCTCGGCCTGGAATGTGCCCGGAACGGAGAATGGAGTTCCCGCGAAGGGCGTGCCGCTGCCGCCTGCAGGCGCTCCGCCGCTGCCGCCGCTGAGCTTCCCTCCAATAACCGCGTCGCTGACCGTTGCGCCCGGGCTAAAGAGAACCGTGTCGACCAGCAATGGATAGGTCGGCGTCACGCCGCTCGTATAGATCAGAGTTCCGTTCTTGTAGAAGCGCACGGTTCCCGCGTTCGCTTCGACGCGCAGGATATCTCCGACCGCATAAGTCGTCTCCCATCGATAAACACCACTTTCCCGAACGTCCAGGCCGTGATCCGGCCACAAACCAAAGCTAAAGTCGATCTCTTCCAGAGTCGTGCCGGGGTTCCCATTGCTTAGTCCGACGTTGGCGCGGGAAAATTCCGCCGCCACAAACTCGACAAATCCGTCGCCGGAAATGATCTGCTGCCGGGAAGCCGCGCCCGAAGGGCACCCGTCGCAGCTCGTTTTTTGGATCGTATTGCCATTGGCGCTGACGCCGACGAGATCGGTCCAGACAACTTCCTCGATGTCGATACCGCTATCCCCGGACGCCAGCAGGGCCACGAAGGCATCTTGAAGGCCGCCGTTGGCCGGCTGAAAGGCGGCGGCGGTGGGAAAATCCGCTGACGCAGTCCATCCTGTCACGTAAGCGTTACCGGCAGAGTCGACGGCGATGCCCTGGCCTCTATCGGTACCGCTGCCGCCGAGATAAGTGCCCTCGACCAGCGTGCCGGCAGAATCCAACCTGGCAACGAATGCATCCTGGTCTCCGCGCATGACCAATTGCGAGGGATTGGCGACTGGAAAATTGCTGGAAGTAGAAAATCCGACCACATACGCGTTGTCTTGGCTATCCAAACCAATGCCCGTGCCAAAATCGAAGCCCGACCCGCCGAGGTATGTGGAATAAACGAGCGCACTGCCGGCCGGGTTCAGCTTTGTTATGAACGCGTCCTCGCGGTTGGGGCTGGCGATAGCCGGCTGCCAGGCATTGGCGGTTGGAAAGTCACTCGAAATGGTCTGTCCCGTTACATAGACGTTTCCTCCGCTGTCGACGGCGATCCCATTTCCGAATTCGGCGCCGCTGCCGCCAAGATACGTCGAAAACACGAGCGCGCTGCCGTTGGAATTGAACTTTGAGACAAAGGCATTTTCAAAACCGTTTGTCGCGGTTAAATTCGGCTGAAACGGATTGGCAGTGGGAAAATCGGTCGAGTTTGTGGATCCTGTCACATAGGCGTTTCCCGCGGTATCCACGGCGATCGCGTCCGCTTCGTCCTGGCCCGAGCCTCCAAGATAAGTCGAGTAGAGAAAGGCGGATCCCGCAGCGTTGAGCTTCGTCACAAACGCAGTCGTGAGATCTGTTCGCGGATTTTTTTTGTTTTGCTGTAAGGCGTTGACGGTCGGAAAGTTAGGCGATGTCGTAGCGCCGGTAATATAGGCGTTTCCCTGGCTATCGAGCGCGATACCTAATCCGACGTCGCGCACGCTGCCGCCCAAGTAAGTCGAATAAACGATGCGCGTGCCGGCGGAATCGAGCTTTAGCACAAACGCGTCGTTAGATCCCGAAAGGGACGTCTGCGCGGCGCCAGCTGTAGGAAAATTGCCGGAGCTGGTGGAACCCGTAATGTATGCGCTTCCTGTGGCATCCACGGCGATACCCAACCCGGTGTCGTCTGCGCTTCCACCGATATAGGTCGAATAGATCAGTCCCGTTCCAGCCGGATTCAACTTGACGACAAAAGCATCCAGTCCAAACTCCCCACCGCCGGCGATGGACGATTGCAGCGCTGGATTCACGACTGGAAAGTTCGCCGAGGTCGTGCTTCCCGTCACGTAAACATGGCCGCTATTGTCCACGGCAATACCTTCTCCGCTATCGTTTCCGGTGCCGCCGACATAAGTCGAATAGCCCAAGACCGGATCGATGATGAGCGCGCGTTCGGTATCGTAAGCTCCGACGTTAAAGGCGAGCTGGTCTTCGCCTTTACGCACATAACCACCGGATATTTCCCGCCTCACTCCGTCAGCTTCCTGGTAAAGCACCGGCTTATTGAGCTGGATCCGGCCGCCTGCCACGTGGAGCACCGCGTCGCCACGGCTGTTGATCTCAATTTGGTTTGCGCCTTCGATGCTGAGCGCGATTGCATCCGCTTTAAACTGCGGAGCGACAATGAAATCGAACTCGAGCTGTCTCTCGTGACCGTAGTAAACGAGATCGATTCCCGGATAGACGTTCTCGTATTTAACCTTCCCGTACGTGGGAATGCCGGTCCGCCATCTTTCCGGATCGTTGCCGATGAGGTAATTGCTTTTTCCCGAAAGCTCCTCCACGCCGACGATTTTCGGATCGGCATTCGCGCCGACCAAGCGCAAGATTATTTGCGCGGTTTCCACCTGCGCGGCGTCAACCCCATTCCCCCGCGGCGTTGCTTTCCCTGGTTCTACCTTGCGCAGACTTAAAACCGCTTCCTGAGACGTCAGGAACAACGTGTAGCCGCCGCCGCGCGAGAGAAATTTAACCGCCGGGTCGGTCTGGCCCCGGTTGGCTTCAAAGACCAGAGGCAGCTTCCCGTAAGCGGGCTTTACGGACTTATTCGCGGCATCGTTGCCGTCGGGCGGATTGCCGGCAGCGGCCGCCTCAAAGAGCAGGAAGAAGTTGAAGAAAAGAACGACGAGTGGATTCAGCTTATACATTTGCCCCCTCCGTAGGTTACGGAAAACCGACAGTAAATTTCGGCAGCGACTTAGGTGATAATCGGTCGCGAAAGATCGCTTATCGCGTGCCGAAGCTATTTAAGATGGGGCGGCCGTCAGCCGGAGAGATGCGGATCGAGGATCCGCCAGAAGGCCGTACGCCGAGGATCGAACATCGCGGCAGGTTTTGCTCCGTCACCCATTGCCATCCTCCCAATCGTGAATAACGGTGGCTTCATCATTGAAACCGGCAGGAAAATTGTCAATTGAGGACTATACTTGAGACGAGTAAACCTGTCCCAATAGCAAATCCGGCGCGGAGTTTTCAACAATGCACGCGCGTGTTGCAGCAAAGAAAATTGCCGGGTAAGATTCGCGCACGCTGGCGTCTGAATTTGCAGCAGATGAGGAGGCGGATTATGAATTCAATTTTTCAAACCGAGCCGATTTTATCTTTCTCGATTTTGCGGCTCGGTCTTACGATCACGTTTTTCGCGCACGGCTCGCAGCAGCTTCTCGGCTGGTTCGGCGGCAACGGACCGAAGCACACCGTGACGAGTTGGCAGCAACGATACGGCATACCCGTGGCGATCGGCGCGGTGGGCATCTTCACCGAAATCGTGGGCAGTTTTGCGATGCTGATGGGATTTTTGACGCGGCCATTCGCGCTCGGCCTCGCTATCTTCATGGCCGTAGCCATGTGGAAGGCTCACTGGAAGCACGGTTTTTTCCTCGCGCACCGCGGCGGCGAGGGAAATGGAATCGAGTTTTGCCTGGCGCTGTTTCTGATGGCGCTCGCGCTGCTCATCGGCGGCGGCGGCGCCCTGTCGATCGATCTTTTGTTGAGTGATTGGGGAAAATAACCGTTAGAGGGGCGGGATTTATCGCGCGGTCCGTCTCGCGCCGGCGGAACGGGCGGCGATTATTTTTCGCGCCAGGAAGTGGCCGCTCTCTGCCGGATCGACGAGTCCGGCGCTCTGCGTTGCGATCTCGGGCGGGTCCTTCATCTCGACTACGACGCCTTCGGCCCGGGCACTGGAAGCGGGGAGGATCGCCGTCACTTTCGTCCCCCAGGAGCCCGAGTCGATTTCCAACCGGCCGCCCAGTTGTCTCATCCGCTCGATCATGCCGTTGATGCCGACTCCCGGCATTGCCAGCGTCGCTCCGGAACCTCCCAAAATACTCGGCGGTATGCCTTTCCCGCTATCCTTGATTTCCACTCTGGTGGAATAGGCGTCTTCGCTAAGGCGAATCTCGGCGCCGCGACTTTTCGCGTGACGCTCAACGTTGGTGAGCGACTCCTGCACGATCCGGAAAAGAGTTCTTTCCGCGTCGCGCGACATGCGGCCGAATTTTGCCGGAACGTCGAGCACGACTTTGATTCCGGTGCGCTGCGTCAAGCCGCCCGCGCACCAGCGGATCGCTTCGATCAGACCCGCTTCGTCGAGCAGGCGCGGATACAACAAATTAGAAACATTGCGGACTGCCTTGGCGGCCTCTTGGGCCAGGCTCAGACTCTTTTGCAAAGCTTCCGAAGTTTTCCAGTCGAAGACGATGCCGGAGTCTTTGACGATCGCCAATTGCGCCACCAGCTCGTCCAACGTGCGGGAGCCGGTGGCCTGCAATTCGCGCGCAATGCGCCGTTGCTCCTCGTCCTGGAGACGAAGCAGGCGCCGGGAAAGCTGCTGCAGCGATTCTTCCGCTCGCTTGCGCTCGGTCAGATCGCGCGTGACTTTACCGAAGCCCCGCAGCGTCCCGTCGTCATCGCGCAACGCCGTGATGACCACGTTCGCCCAGAACCGGCTGCCATCCTTTCTTATGCGCCAGCCTTCGTCTTCGACCCGTCCCACGGCTTCGGCGATCTTCAACAACTGCGCCGGGTGGCCGCGCTCGACATCGGGCGGCGTGTAGAAAAGGGACATCGGTTGCCCGATGATCTCTTCCGCGCGATACCCTTTGATGCGCTCCGCCCCTTCGCTCCAACTGATGATGCGGCCGGCGGGATCGAGCATGAGAATCGCGTAGTCTTTCACCCGGCGCGTCAACAAACGGAAGCGCTCCTCGCTCTCCAGCAGCGATTGCTCGGCCTCGGCCGCGAAGCGCAACTGGTCGAACATCCAATCCACCCTGTGCGCATGGCTCGCATTGTCGAGGAAGATGTCGGGCGGCTGGTAGAAAAAATTAGGATAGACATGGTCGCCCAGGATCGCCATCGGATGGGTGCGCAGTTCGTGGTGCAGAGTTTCCGGCGTGAGCCGCCATCGGTTGTACTGGCAAAGCAACACGATCGGCAGGTCGCGCAACAGGTCGTTCCAGTCAGATTCCCATCGGGCCAATTCTTCGGCGCCGATGTCCGGCTCCAGGGTCCACGTCATGTCGACCGCGACCCACAGCGCCGAAAAGCCGGGCGCCAGCACGCGCACGATCAAATCTTGAACCCGCTGCGCCATCGCCTTGACGTCGAATTTCCCGGGGTTGCGCCACTGCCATTTGCCCACAAAAGCGAGCGCGCCGCGCTCCCGCTGGCCGCGCGTATCGATGCCGGCCGCCTCCATAGCTCCGGTGATATCGTCCAGGCTGCGATCGTCCGCAACGTAGAGACAGGCGACGCCGCGCCGGAGAGCTTCCTGCAAGAATGGAATGGCCACGGTGAGCTGCTCGGCGGGAGTCCGGTAGAACGAACAAAGATGATCGCCCGGCTGAAGCGCCGCCAGTTGCGGTGCCAACGGTCCGGCTATAATCCGGCCGCCCAGCTCAAAGTGCGTCGTATAGGCTTGACTGGCGTTGCGGTGGCCGGCGCCGAGGTGGTCCTGTGCCGTGTTTTGCATACCACTGCTTCTCAACGCGCCGACTATCGAGTTGGTGAGGTGAGCGCCGGCGGCTGCGGAAACCGTTTGAACCCTTCCCGCCTGACCTGGATTTTGCCGGCGCCGGTCGTTTCGTTTCTCTCCCAGATTTCGGTTCGCGGCTCCGCGCCATCGTTGAAAATTTTGTCGAGCCGGTTGTCCGCGACTGCGTCCTCGCCGTGGGGACCTCTATGGTATCCGATTTTTCGGAGCACGCTCGCGATGGAGCGCGGCAAACCCCAATCGCTCCAGAGCACGTCGCGAACCGAGAGCACCGAAAGGCAGGAAGGATGGCGCACCGGCAGCATCTCGAGAATCCCCGTGGAAAAATTTGTCGGCTTCAACCGCTGGTAGATCTCGGCGATTTTGTTTTTCTCTTTGGGCGTCCCGATCGCCTTTAAAATCTCGTCGAAAGATCCGTAAAGCTCCGGCGCGAGATTGCGCACGATGTCGAGCAAGGTCTTGATCTTGAAGACCATGACCATGGTGTTCCACAATCCTCCCCGAAACATTAATTCCTGAGCCGCATTGCGGTTCGGCTTTTCGACGAACCGGCTCACCCGCCGGATCGACAAGCCGAGAGTCTCCTCCGGGCCGTCTCCATGCGGAAGCACATAGCCGTATTCGGCTTCGGGCTCGTTCGGCTCCATGCCCAAGAGGACCAGGAGGGCCGGGTTCCGTTCGACCACCTGGAAGGCGAAGGAGATGTGACTCATGAACAGATCTTCTTCGAGCACAAAGTGATCGGAGGGAAAAACGGCGACGGTGCACTCAGGATAGCGCTTATAAATATGCATCAGCGGCAGCAGCACGCCCGGCCCGGTATCTTTGTTTTCCGGTTGGACGATCACGGTTGCCTTGGAACGTCCGGAGAGCTGCCGCTTGACCGTGGGATAACTCAGATGATTCTGGCCGATGACCGTGAAAACACGGTCGCGATCGATCAACTGCTCCGCGCGATCAAAGGTATGCTCGAGCATGGAGCGCGTGCCGATGAAGCTGACGTATTGTTTGGGCAGGGTGTCGCCGCGCAGCCGGTGAACCAATGGCTGAAGACGTTTTCCTTCGCCGGCAGCAAGGACGATCCCGCAACGAATTGAATGGTCGGCAGCTACGCTCATTAGCCCTCCGCGCCGGGGGTAAGAATAGTTTTTTGCCGCTGCTTGCTAAAATCACCGCAGCGCGTTGCATCCTAAGCTCCGACCGACGATCAGACAATCAGGTGAACATTGCAAATCGCGTGCGGGAAAGACCCGAGGGGGGTAAATTCGTGGTGGAGTCCAAGATCGAGGCCAGGAGGCCGGCGCCAATAGTCCTACACCGTTCGTGCCGAATTCCTTACACGCGCCGGTTCAGAAACCCGCGACGGCGAGCCATGTTGCAGTCGAGCCGGCCGCCGCACGGACGAAAATCAGCGGCGCAAGGCAGATATCCGGCAATTCGATATCCTCTTCGATCCGGGCGTCGCCGTTTCGCGTGGCCGGCACCGGCCGTGTATCGATATTATTGACGGTTCCGTCGGCGCTAAGGCAGCTCAGGGTGGCGAGGAACTGAGTGACCGGGTTGGTTCCGGCGTTAGGGCCGTCGGCGGGGACCAAGCCCTCGACCGCGACGCTCAACCGGCCGGCGGGGTCGAGACGCGCTTCCCCGTGCTCGATCTTCCATGGCGTGCCGCTACCGGGAACGTTGCGCACGATCAGTCTGCCGGTGGGGATTCCGACGAGCTGGTCGAACTCGAAAAACGCCTGTTGGGCGCGCGCCGGCACCGCAAGCAACAACAAAAGGACAAAACTCCAGACAACTTGCGCCACATTCATAGATCGACTCCCTCTTGTTTCCAGAATGGAAGCCGGAGGGCAAAAAGACAATCGGGTAATTTCCCGCCGTTGATCAAATCATAACCACCGCGGACCTGCGATTAAAAAATCCTGGCTTTCACCGGTATTATGCGATAGGAGAACTCCTTTAATGAAGCAGCACGGCTCAAGATGGCAATGAACGGTAGCAAACGAGCCGAGCAAATCGCGGCTACGGCTCTTCTCCTGCTCCTCTTGATCGGCTGTTACGTGGTGTTGCGGCCGTTCTTGTCCGCGCTCCTCTGGGCGCTCATCATCACGTTTGCCACCTGGCCGATCTACGCGTGGCTGGAGCGAACGCTCAAAGACCGCAAGGGGCTGGCGGCGCTCTTGACGACGTTTTTGATCGCGGCGATCGTCCTGATGCCGCTGATCGTGGTGGGGTCGACCTTGGCGGATGAAATCGGCCAGGCAATCGTATCGACCCGCGCTCTATTGCAGGACGGCCTCCCCGATCCTCCCGCTTGGATCGCGGATATTCCCGTAATCGGATCCACCTTGCATTCACGATGGGCCGGCGTGGCCCACAACAGCGGCCAGCTAACGGCGGAGCTGGGGAAATTTTTTCTCCCGGCCGGTGAATGGCTGCTCGGCGCGGTCAAAGCGGTCGGACAGGGCACCTTGCAATTGGCGCTCAGCCTTTTTATCGCCTATTTCTTTTATCGCGACGGCAGCGACAGCGTAAAAGGACTGAGCAGCATGGCGGTGCGTCTCTGGGGCGAGCGCGCGCTGCGTTTGATCGAGGTGGCCGCGGGCACGATGCGAGGCGTGATCTACGGCATCCTGGGGACCGCAATCGTCCAGGCGCTGCTTACCACCGTCGGGCTATGGACGGCCGGCGTCCCCGCGGCGTTTCTGCTCGGATTTGCGACCTTCTTTTTTTCGCTGATTCCGATAGGGGCGCCGCTCGTGTGGGTGCCGGCGTCGTTGTGGCTCTTTTACTCGGGCGCGACCGGTTGGGGAATTTTCCTTTTGCTCTGGGGCACGCTGGTCGTCGGCAGCGCCGACAACATCATCAAGCCCTATTTCATCAGCCGCGGCAGCGACCTTCCCTTCATCCTGGTTTTCCTCGGAGTCCTCGGCGGCGCGATCGCCTTCGGTTTTCTCGGTATCTTCATCGGCCCGACCTTGCTCGCCGTCGGCTACAATATCCTCCGCGACTGGGTGCGCGTCGAGAGTCCTGCCGCAGTTTAGAAATTTCATTCACCGAAAAATCAACTCTTATACGCCGGCATGATACGGTCGCTAATCGGCGGCGGAACACCTTGGAAGCGCTCGCCTTTTTGAACACAAATCGAACAAACCAAAACTCCAGCCAACAGATAACGGCAAGAACATTCATCTCTCATCTCTGTAGGTACTTGAAATTTATTCAGTCTGCGTCAGTCTTTAAAGTAATAGGAGGAGAAAACAAATGACTAGAACTCTAATGGCAACGGCCAGCCTTTTACTTTTCGCCGCCGGAGCTTCGCTTCCGGGCTTTTCGATGGAGCCTTCGGCTTCTCCGCCGCAAGTGAGTTTCTACCGCGAGATCCCGTACGTGAGCGGCGGGATCGGCGCCGAGGAGCGCGAGGCCGTCGAAGCTATCGGAAGAGAACACAACTTGAAGCTCAGCTTTGCACTCCAAAACGGGCATTATCTCGGCGACGTCAACGTCGTCGTCAAGGACAACAAAGGCAAACCGGTGCTCGAAGCGATCTCCGACGGTCCGCTGTTCTTTGCGAAATTACCGCCGGGAGATTACACGATCGAGGCCACAACCGGGGGAGAGACTCTCAAGCGGACGGTCCATGTATCAGGCCGAGGACAGACGCAGGTCCATTTTGCCTGGAAGGGACCGAACCATGAGACCGTTGGACAAGCAGGATTGACCACGAACTGAGTGGCGCAGCGCGCTCGTTGCGCTGCGTGGTGCGTCTCAACGCTTGTAGCAGAGCATGATGCCGTCGCGGATCGGCAGGAAGACGTTTTCGACGCGCTCGTCGTTTTGAATCCGGTCGTTGAGGGCGTGGATACCGCGGTCACGCTCCTCGGTGGGATTTAAAACTCTGCCGCTCTGCAGCATGTTGTCGAGCACGATCAGCCCGCCGCGCCGCGTGAGTTCGATGCAACGATCGTAATACGCGCCGTAGGCGGGCTTGTCGGCGTCGATAAAACAGATATCGAAAGGACCGCTGAGAGTTTTCAACGTCTCCAGGGCCGGACCGAGTTTGATCTCGATCTTTTTTCCGTGCGGGCTTTCCGCGAAGTAGCGCCGCGCGATCTCGGTCGTTTCGGGATTCACGTCGCAGGTGATAAGACGGCCTTCATCGGGGAGCGCCTCCGCCCACGCCAGCGCGCTGTAGCCGGTGAACATGCCGATCTCTAGAATTCGCTTCGCACCGGTTATACGGACGAGCAATCTCAGAAATGCTCCTTCGAGCGGACCGACGAGCATTTGTGGATGCGTTGTTTTCTGATGCGTCTCTTGCGCGAGGCGGGCGTGCAGCGGCGACAGTCCGCGCGTGTGCCGCTCGGCGTAATCCTCGATCTCTTGAGCTACCGGTCGAATCATCGCGCACCTCCTTGGCCAAAGCTTCTCCGGCTCAATATAACCGGGATGTCGCCCAATCGCTATGGGCGCGATGCCGTTGCGTCCTAGCAGAGAGTTTGGTAATGAGCGCACGTGGCGGTGATGCTCTTTATCCTCCCATTTTTATTCTCCTTGAGCGCAACCCAAGCTCTGCTTGCCGCTGAAACCGAGGCCTGGAAGACCGAGTGGTCGAGGACGGTCGACAGCGCCAAGAAGGAAGCCCAGCTCACGGCGTACGGCGGCGCGGAGATCAGCCACCCGGATATCATCGCCGCGTTCAACAAAGAGTTCCCCGAGATCAAGGTCGCGGCGGTCACGGGACGGGCGCCGGACCTGACCGCGCGCATTCTGGCCGAGAGACGCGCCGAGAAATATTTGGCCGACATTATAGCGAGCGGGCCCAATGCTCCCCGCACGCTGTATCTCGCCAAGGCACTCGACCCGATTGCGACCGCGTTGATCCTGCCGGAGGTCACGGACCAGACCAAATGGTACGGCGGCCGGCATTGGTACGCGGATCCGGAGAACAAGCATATCCTGCTCTTCGAAGGCTCCGTCTCGACGACGGGCGTTGCCGTCAATACCAAGCTGATGAGCCCGAACGAGATCGCATCTTACTGGGACCTCGTGCAGCCGAGATGGAAGGGAAAACTCCTGATGATGGATCCGCGCGGCGCGGCGCTGCCCACGCCGGTGTTGATGCTCTACTATGACCCTGACGTGGGGCCGGAGTTTTTGCGCACGCTCCTCGGCAAAATGGATATCACGCTCTTCCGCGACCGGAGCCAGGGAACTAACTGGCTCGGCACGGGAAAATTTCCCGTCTGCTTCTATTGCCGCGATCTCGATCTCGCGCAGAAGCAAGGACTCCCGATCGCCGAGGTGCCGCCGGCGCAGATGAAGGAAGGATCGACGATCGGCGGCGGCAGCAGCAGCGTGCTCGCGCTGATCAACCGCGCGCCTCACCCCAACGCGGCGCGCGTTTTCATCAACTGGTATCTATCGCGCCAGGGGCAGATGGTTTGGCAGAAGGTGATGAACGTTAAAGAGGTCGAGCCGTCGGACTCGATGCGGATCGATATTCCCAAGGATGATGTCCTGCCGGAAGCGCGGCGCGGCGAAGGGCGGAGGTATCGCGTCGTCGGCTTTCTCGATCCGGTTCCGCTGCAGCAGCTCCTGAAAGAAGTTCTGAAATAGGAGGAATAAGATGGCGCAGGGTGAAAATTACGATCCCGTCGAGATTCGCGGTTTCTTCCGCTCTCATACCCACCTGCCGATCTGGGAAATCATCGAGCAGGCCGGTATCTGGAAGCAGGTCGGCCTGAAAGTCAGCTTCGAGTTCTGCGACAGCTCCAATATAGCGGAAGCCGCGCTGTTCGACGGCAGCATCGATTTCGTCTCGGGAAATCATATTACTCCGTATGCGTTGGTCGCGCGCGGGAAGCCGATCGTGTGTCTGGCCTCCCCTTCCAACAGCGTGAACGACAAGCTGCTGTCCCGCGAGCCCGTAACTTCCGTTGCCGAGCTCCGCGGCAAGCGCATCGCCGATACAACCCTGCTCGACCCGGCGGGCGGCTACCACCACCTGCGCGGCAATCACATGCTCTACGTGATGCGCGGCGGCCTTGGCCTGGAAGACGTTCGCTGGGTCGAGCTCACCGACTCGATGGCGGTGTTTCGCACCGCGCAATTGGAGGCGCTCAAGTCCGGCACAGCGGATGCCACGTTCGTCACCGGCGGCACGGAGAAGTACACGCAGGCTGGATTCCACGTGCTCGATCTCGAGCCGCTGCCGATGATCACCGGCCCGACGCTCACGAGCACACTGGCGAACCTCAAACGGAAAGACCGGCTCGGCGAGCGGCTGGTCAAGGCCCTGGTCTTAGGTGTGCACTTCGCGCGCACGCGGCGCGAGGAGACCGAGCGCATTCTCGAAGGATTGAAGCGGAGAGAGCCACAGGCCGGCCGGGTGAGCTACAACAGCGTGGCGAAGCTGCAGCCGAAGCCCTACCCCGATCTCGGCGGCGTGGCCAATGCCTATACGCTTTGCTGTCTCAAGGATCCGGCGGCGAAGGAGTTGAGCCCGGCCGCGCTTTGGGACGTCCATCATCTGCGCGAGCTGGATGATTCGGGGTTCATCGATCGGCTTTACAAACAGGCGTGAGGCTTGAGGCGCGAGGCGTGAGCGAAAGAGGGAACCTTATGAAGCATAGGATGGCGCTGGCGATAACCATCGTCTTTGCTCTGTCGTTGTCGGGAGCCGAGGCGGCGGAGATGAAGCCCGACGCGAAGGCTGCGTGGGAGAAAACTCTCGCGGGCGCTAAAAAGGAGGGCGAGGTGAGAATCTGGGGCGACATGGAGATCACCCACCAAGATATCGTCGCCGCCTTCACGAAAGAAATTCCCTTCATCAAAGCGGTGTCGGTGAGCGGCAAGGTCGGCGACTTGATGCCGCGCATTATCGCCGAGCGCCGCGGCGGCAAATATTTGGCCGACGTTTACAGCGGCGGCCTCGGCGGCCGCGCCTTTTACGATTTTCAGCGCGCCGGGGTGCTCGATCCGCTGAAGCCGCAGCTCGTGCTTCCCGACGTCGTCGACGAATCGAAATGGCTGAACGGCAAACATTACTACGCCGACGCGGAGGGGCAGTACGTTTTCATGTACGAAGGCAGCGTCGCCGGCGTCGGACTTTATTACAACAGCAAGCTGTTCGACCCGAAGGAGTTTCACTCCTACTGGGATCTGCTCAATCCGAAGTGGAAGGGAAAAATCGTTTTGTTCGAACGGCCGGGGACCGGCTCGCCGAACATGGTGCGTTATTACTATAACCCGCAGCTCGGGCCGGAGTTCGTGCGGCGGCTCTGGAGCGAAATGGACCTCGTCGTTTCTCAAGAGCGGCGCCAGGCGACCGATTGGCTCGGCACGGGAAAATTCGTTCTGTGTCTCGATTGCGCCGACACCGACGCGGCGCGCAAGCAAGGCGTCCCGGTCGGCGAGTTCGATCACGCCAATTTGAAGGAAGCCGGCAGCGATATCGGCACGAGCGGCAACAGCGGTCTCGCGCTGATCAACAAAGCACCGAACCCGAACGCGGCGCGCGTTTTGATCAACTGGTTTCTCTCGCGCCAGGGACAAACCGTTTTTCAGGACGTCATGAACAACAAAGTCGTCGAGCCTTCGGACTCGATGCGGATAGATATTCCTAAAAACAACGTTCTCCCTCCCTCTCGGCGCGAAGAAGGGAAAAAATACGTCGTCACCGGGTTTCAGGACCCCGACCCGGTGGCGAAGCTGATCAACGAAATCCGGTCTAAAAATAAGTAAAGGAGATTTCATGTCGGACTACCAGCCGATCGAGATCAAGGGCTTCTACAGATCACATACTCATCTACCGGTTTGGGAAGTAATCGAAAAGGCGGGGATCTGGAAACAACTGGAAATCAAAGCGAGCTTCGAGTATTGCGATAGCTCGAGCGTGGCCGAAGCGGCGTTGTTTGACGGCGACGTCGATTTCGTCTCGGGAAATCACATCAGCCCGTATGGCCTGGTGGCCGAAGGCAAGCCGATCGTGTCGCTCGCCTCGCCGTCGAACAGCGTCAACGACAAGCTCATTGCGCGCGCGCCGATAAAATCCGTCGGCGAGCTGAGAGGAAAACGGCTGGCCGACACGACCGTGACGGACAAAGGCGGGGGCTACAACCATATCCGCGGCAACCACATGCTCTACGTGCTGAAGGCTGGGTTAAAATTGGATGAGGTCAAATGGGTGGAGATCGCGGACATCATGTCGGAAAGTTTTCGCGCAGCACAGCTCGAAGCGGTGCGGGAAGGCAAAGCGGACGCCGCGATGGTCACGGGCGGCGCGGAGAAGTTTCAGCAGGATGGGTTTCACGTTCTGGAACTGGGCCGGATGCCGATGGTCAACGGCCCGACGCTCACGTCCACTCTGACGAATCTCAAACGCAAGGACCGCCTCGCCGAACGGCTGGTGAAGGGCCTCGTTCTCGGCATCCATTGGGCGCGGTCGAATCCGGATGAGACCGAGCGCGTCCTCGGCGCATTGCGCCAATGTACGCCCGAGTCCAATGCGACTTACAACAGCGTCGCGAAGCTTCTGCCCAAGCCCTACCCCGACCATCAGGCGATTGCCAACGCTTACGAGCTGTGCTGCATGAAAGATCCCAAGGCAAAGGAGTTGAGCCCGGTCGCGCTCTGGGACCTGCACTATTTGCGCGAGCTGGACGATTCCGGCTTCATCGACCGGCTGTATGGCGCGTAAAATTGGCGTCCTCGTAAAGACGTTTAGCTGATAGAGAGGAGAACGAAGATGGAAGAAAAAGTGATCACGATGGCCGACAAGGTTCAGATATTCGATGTCGATGAGGCGCTGAAAAAAGGCGATCAATTGGTCGGCCGCACCGATATGGCTAGGTCGCCGAACAGTTTTGTCGCAGTTTTCCGGACGCGGCCGCGCGGCGGCGAAACCCACATTCACCAGCATCCCGACTCCGATCAGATCCTCTTCGTTCTAAGGAGCGAATTGACCGTCGAAGGACTGTCGGAAAAATATGTGTTGAAACCGAATCAAGGCGTCCTGATACCGGCCGGCGTTCATTACGGCTTCACCAACACGACCGATAAGGATTTGATCTTTTTGTCGATGCGCACGGAGTCGAGCGGAGGCCGCAGGGTCGCGTACGTGAAAAATGTCCCTTCGAATGTTCACCTCAAGATTCCGGCCGACGCGCTCGCGGCTCGGGGAATCGGCCACCATATTTACGTGTACGCCATGGACCGCGATACGTTCGGCTTGTCGCCTCTCCTGTTCGAGGATTGGAATAAGGGCTCTCTTTTACGCATGAACTGCGAATACGAGATGGATGACGGTCACGTTGTCGCCAAGCTGCCTGAGCGGCTGGTCCAGTGGTACAAGATCGACAGGCTGTCGGACTCGAATTACAAATTTATCACGGAGCCGGAAAAGACGCGGGTTCGCGTGGAGCTAAAACGCTGAGGAAAAACGTAAGGCGTGAAAGGTAAGGCGTGAAGCGTCCGCCTCACCCCTTACCCCTTACCCCTTACGGATACGGGGTGGAGCCAGAAAGATGAAAAGTCGTCGATTCTTTCAGGTAACGATCACGTGCTTGCTCCTTCTTCCCGCCCTCGTCTTCGCCCAGGGGCTGGACAGGATTGTCGAAGGAGCCAAGAAAGAAGGGAAAGCAAAGATCGGGCTCACGGTTCGATGGCAGGAAGGGGGCAAGCCCGGCGCAAAGAAGATTGTCGAGCTCTTTCAGTCGCGCTATCCTTTCGTCAAGATCGAATATGAGCGCGTCGGCGGGTCGCGCGAGCGGGAGCGGGTTCTTTCCGAGCTGGCGGCGGGACAGGTCTCTTACGACGTGACGGTTTTGAGCGAGACGCAGGTGCCGATCGCACTCAAAGCGAACGTCATCGAGAAGATCGACTGGCGCGCTCTCGGCGTCGTGCCGCAGCACGTCCATGATAACGACGTCGGCATCAACTATCGCTCTCAGCTTTACGGCATCGCTTACAATCGCAAGCTCGTTCCCGATTCCGTCGGCGCGAAGCTCAACTGGGACGACTGCGCCTCGGCTCAGTATCGCGGCAAGATCGCGATCGACAGCCGGCCGCGTCACCTGGAGATATTTTGGCAGCCGCAGGTGTGGGGACGCGAGAGAACTCTAGCGCACGCGCGGCGCCTGGCTGACAACGCCACAAAATTCGAGCAGGACCGTACCGCGGCGATAACCAAGCTCGCGCTCGGCGAGTACGCCATCGTTTGCGGCTCCTTTTATTCGACCTATTATGAAGCGGTCCGTTCGGGCGAGAATAGCCAACTCGCTTTCCGTGTCGCTGAGCCCGTTCCCATGAGCCTCGGCGACGTGGTTTTCGTGCCGCGCGGCGTGCCGCACCCGAACGCGGCCCGACTCTGGGTGGCCTGGTCTATTTCGGAAGAGGGACAGAAGGTTCTCGACGAGGTGGAGGGAAGCGGCAGCCCCCTCTTCCCAACCACCCAGGCGGCCAGGATGATCAAAGGGAAAAAGGTCGCATGGTATGAGCCGCAATGGAGAGCCAAGGCGGATGAGATTTTGAAAGAAGTTCTCGAAGCCGTGGGTCTCCCCGTCGTGCGGTGAGCATGCGGCTAAGACTTCCGAGCGCCACGACGCTCTTCTTGGCTTGCGTCGTCCTGATTCTGCTCTGGCTCATCGTCATCCCTCTCGGACAGATGGTTCTGAACAGTTTCCGCACGGGCCATCCCGCCGCGCCCGGTCCGTTCACTTTGAAAAACTACCTGGTCGCTTACACCAGCCCGTTAACCTACCGAATGATTTTCAACACGCTCGTGTTTGCCGTCGGCGGCACGGCGATCACGACCGTCATCGCGATCTTTTTCGCCTGGCTCCTGGAACGAACCGACATGCCGCTGCAAAATCTTTGCTGGAGTCTTTTGCTGATCCCGCTGGCCATGCCCGGGCTGCTCTTTTCCATGGCGTACGTTTTTCTGCTTTTGCCCAAGAGCGGTCTATTGAACGTCTTTCTGCGCGATGCGTTGTCCCACCTCGGCGTCGAGCTTTCCGAGGGGCCGATCAATATCTACTCTCTCGGCGGCATGATCTTTCTTGACGGACTGCGCGGCGTCACGACGGTATTTCTCATGATCGTCGGCGCGTTTCGCATCATGGATCCGGCGATGGAGGAAGCCTCCTTCGCCGCGGGCGCAAAGAATTGGATGACGTTAAAGAAAGTGACCCTGCCGGTTTTGCGCCCTGCTCTTCTGGCGGCGGTGCTCTATGAGTTTGCCTCTTCCATGGAGTCTTTCGAAGCTCCCTTGGTGCTCGGTCTTCCCGGCCGAGTCTACGTTTACAGCACGATGATTTACATCTCCACGCGCGACGCCATCCCTAACTATGGTTTGGGGGCGGCGTTTGCGGCGAGCTACTTTGTCCTCTCGCTCGGACTCGTTTACCTTTATCAACGGGCCACGGTCCGGCAGTCGGAGCGCTTCGCCACCGTCACCGGCAGGGGATACCGGCCGCACAGGATAAGGCTCGGCCGCTGGCGCTATCCGGCGCTCGCGCTTTTCATTTTGTATTTTCTGTTCGCCGTCGCGCTTCCTCTTGGAGTGCTGGTCTGGACTTCGCTGCTCCCCTCTTACCAGCCGCCGTCGCGCGCGGCTCTGACGCGGCTTCACTGGGGAAATTACCAAATGATCTTCGCCGACCCCGCCATCCTCAGGGCGATCTGGAACACTTTGATCATGACCTTCGGCGCCGCCACGGCGACCGTCGCTCTTGCTTTCGGCGTCTCGTGGCTGGTCGTTCGGGCCCGCGTTAGAGGCTCCATGGCTCTGGACGGACTCACCTTCGCGTCGCACGCCATTCCCGGCGTGGTGATCGCGCTTTCGTTTATATTCTTATACCTGCAGCCGCCGATGCGCTCGCTGGGCCTTTACGGAACCGTGTGGGTCGTCGTCCTGGCGCTCGTAACGCAATACGTTTCGTTCGCCTCCAGAGCCACCAACGCGGCGGTCATGCAGGTTCACACGGAGCTCGAGGAGGCGGGCGAAGTGAGTGGAGCAAGCCGGCTGCGCATCCTCTGGCAGATCACTTTCCCCTTGATCCGCCCCGCTTTTATCGCCGCATGGATCTGGGTTGCGGCTCACGCGGTCCGCGCCTTTTCGGTCCCGCTGATGCTCGCGGGCCGCGACAGCCGCCCGCTCGCAGTCATGCTCTGGCATCTGTGGGATGAAGAGCAAAATCTGCCGGCCGCCGCCGCGCTGGGAGTCCTGTTGATTCTGGCCTTGACGCTTCTGACCTTTTCCGGCAGGGCGATCGTCACCCGGGGCTTCGCATCCTCGTAAAGGGGCTTAGGGCATGCTTGATTCTGCGAGGCGAAATCGTCGCACGGCGTGGAGAGCTGCGACTCTTGTCCTGCTGCTTTTAGGTTTTGTCGATAGCGGCTCGGCGCAGACAGACTGGAAAGCGGAATGGAACAAGACGCTGGCTGCGGCTAAAAAAGAAGGACGCCTTAATCTCTATGTCGGCCGGTATGGTCAGGCCCCGCTGCTCGCCGAGTTCGCCAAAGAGTTTCCAGAAATCAAACTGGTCACGGTCAATGGAACGGGAAACCAATTAGGGACAAGAATCTTGGCCGAGGTCAGGTCAAGCAAAGTCATAGCGGATCTCTATAGCGGCGGCGCCAACTCGAGTCATACCCTGCTCTATCGGGGCAAAGTTCTCGACGCCTTTCCGACCACGCTGATTCTTCCCGAGGTCGTCGATGAATCCAAGTGGTATTCGGGTAAGCACGTTTACACGGACGTGGAGGGGAAGTATATTTTCGTTTACATAGCCAATCCGGGCGGCGGGAGCATCTCCTACAACACCGATCTTGTGAATCCTAAGGAGTTCAGGTCGTACTGGGATCTTCTCCAGCTCAAATGGAAAGGGAAGATCGGTTCCCAGCCGCTCACGGAAACCGGCCTGGGCGCGACGCTTCAGTTTTTCTTTTATCACCCGGAGATCGGCCCGGAATGGATCAGGCGAATTTACGGGACGATGCACGTCACGTTCGGCGATCGGCGTCTCATCGTGGATTGGCTGGCTAAAGGAAAACTCGCCCTTTGCGTAGGGTGCAGAGAGGTGGAGCGCGCTAAAGCGCAAGGACTTCCGGTAGCTCGATTCGATGACGGCACGTGGAAAGAAGGACAGGGTCTAAGCACCGGCGGCGGCTCGATGAGCCTTATCAAGGGCGCCCCTCATCCAAATGCGGCGAAGGTCTTTATCAACTGGTTTCTCTCCCGCCAGGGACAGATCGCGCTGCAAAGCTCCAACGACCTCTATGGCGAGCCCCCGCCCAACTCCCGCAGGATCGATATCCCAAAAGATATGCTCGCGCCGGACGATAGGCTGGTAGAGGGGAGGAAATATGTAGATGTCTCCCGCAGCGAATATGCCGACATGACGCCGATCTTTAAACTGGCGAAGGATATCATGAAAACCATCGAACAGAAGTAGCGAGGGACTCGGTGAGTAGCGCGTTGCGAATGTTCGGTATCCTTGGATTTTTCATCTTGGGATTTTTCTTCCATTCGTTGCCGCTCTCAGCCGCGGAAACCAAGCCCGCCTGGCAGGCCGAATGGGAGAAAGCCGTGCGAGCGGCCGAGCAGGAGGGCCAAGTCGTCGTTTACATCGCCGGCTATGAGGCGGTGATCGCCGCGGGAATTTTTCAGAAGGCATATCCAAAAATCCGCGTCGTGACCGTGAGCGGATCCGGCACGCAGCTCGCGCCGCGCATCGCCTCGGAGAGAAGAGCGGGCAAGTACCTGGCCGACGTTTACAACGGCGGCGGCAACTCGCTGCACCAGATTCTCTATCTCGGCAAGATGCTCGATCCGATCAAGCGCGCGCTGATCCTCCCCGAAGTTCTGGACGAGTCGAAATGGTGGGAAGGAAAACACAAGTATGTCGATCCCGAGAGCATGTATGTCTTCGTCTACGAGGGCAACGTCTCGAGCGGCGGCGGCCTGAGCTACAACACCAAGCTCCTTAACGCGAAGGACTACAGGTCCTTCTGGGATTTCCTCGATCCCAAATTGAAGGGAAAGATCGTCGCCGCAGACCTGAGACAAGTGAGAGGCGCGGGACTATCGTGGCAGTATCTCTACTACCACCCGCAGCTCGGGCCGGCCTACATCAAGCGCCTTTACGGCGAAATGGACGTGACCATGTCGGCGGATTTGCGCCAAGCGGTAGACTGGATGGCGATGGGGAAAGTGGTTCTCTGCATTCCTTGTCAAGGCTCGGGCGTAGCGCGGGCGCGAAATCAGGGACTTCCCGTCGATCAGTTCGAGCCGTTTCATTTCAAGGAAGGAGTGTCGATCTCTTCGGCCTTCGGCCAACTGGCGTTGCTGAACCGAGCGCCGCATCCGAACGCGGCCAAGGTATTCATCAATTGGCTCCTCTCGCGCGACGGCCAGAGCGCGTTTCAGAAAATCATGAGCGAGCCCGGCGACCCGCGCGACTCGCGCCGGGTCGACGTGCCCAAGGACCACATCCCGCCCGGCGAGCGGCGGAGAGACGGGATGCGCTACTTCGACACCGACGATCCCGAGACCAAGGACATAACACCCATCACAAAGCTTCTCGACGAGCTCCTGGCCAAGAAAAAGCCAGCAGACGGCAGCGCGCCTTAAGGGCGCTACGGCCGAGCATCGTCACGTACGTTTTGTACCAAATTCTCCCCTGCCTGAACATTTTTGTGTTTAGTCCAACCCCCTGATTTACAGCGGGATTGACGGAAAAAATTTCCTACCGGCAAATTTTTCCTAAAGCCCCGGCATTTGTTGCCGATGCCAATGCAGTGGCCAGGAAAGCACCCGTCCCAAGGCCTTCCAATTTAATCATTCGATATAAGGAACCCTGTGAAGACCAAACTCGATCTTCCTTCGAACTTGTTTAGCTATAAACCGACCCAACTCGCCAGCGGCATGCTGGACCGGGTGCGCAAGAAAGGCGTCGGCGCGATCGCGCCCGAGAAGGGCCTTTCACAAAAAGGCCTTTCTCAAGCCGTCGCCCAAAGCGCTCTAAAGATCCAGCAGCAACTCAGCGTCAAGGCGAACACCGACAACCGCGTCCAGTCGCGCGTCGAGAGCCAAACGGCGCGGTCGGCGGTGCAGGACGGCCAAACCGTCAAGGTCTTAACCAAGCAGGCGATTCAAGGGGAAACCAATCAGCAGCAGCGGTCGGAAGTCTCGCAGCGCTCCCAGCAGGTGGTCCAGGGCCAAACCAACGGCAAGCCGGTCTACAAAAATGTGGAGCGGGAGGTTTTTCAGATCAACGTCGGAAACAGGGAAGCGGAGTTCAAGGAAGTGCGCGTCAACCACGACAGCTCGACGCGGAACGTCGTGCAGAAGGCCAACGCCACGCGCGTGAGCCTCAGCACTGACAGTTCCAGCACCCGAAACCGTAGCGATACGGTCGCCGCTCAGAACCGAACCGAGACCGAGACCTACGTCAGAACCTACGACTCTTTGGGCAATTTGGTGAGCGAGAAGGCGAGCCGGCAAGCCGTTACGACGACGCAGCAGCAGCAATCGGCCGTGAAGGCGCAGGCGGAGGCGAGCCGGCAAGTCGCGCAGCAGACCACCGTCGAGGCGAGCCAGGAAGGTAAGAAATCCGTCCGCGCGGGCACGACCGAAACGACCGACACTTCCAAGGGTCATCAACAAATCGAAACTCAAATCCAATCGAAGACCGCCACGTTGGTGGAAAACCTCGGCGCCGACGGAGAGGTTCTTTCCGCCAAGGCCAGCGCGCAGCAGGTGACGACGACCGAGGCGAGAACGATCGACACGAGCCGCGCGAGCCACACCGAGCAAACCAACCTGACGCGCACCGGCCCGGATCAATTGGAAACCACAAGCCATACCCAATACGATACCAGAGCCAGGACCGTGGATCAGATCAAAACCGAAGGCGACACGCAGCAATTCGACGACAAGGGCGCGCTGGTGCGCGAGCAGGCCTTCGAGCGACAGGTCACCACGACCAGCACCGAGAACCGAAACGGCGAATCGCAGACGCGCGCGGCGACCAGCAAAGAAAAGAACGGCGACACCGTGGCGGAAACCGACATTACGTCAAGCGAATCGGTCGCCGCCGCAACGAGAGTCGTGTCCGAACAGGGCGGCGCGAAAACCGAAAGGGTGATCGAGAGCCAACTCCACACCGAACTGCGCGCCGACTTGGCGAACCGAATGGAGGCCGACGGGCAGAGGACGATCTCGTTCGACACGCAGCAGACCCGCACGGCACAAACCGCCGATCTGACCGCGGGCACGAATGGCCAGGGCCGCCTCGTCGAGAGCGAAACGAAGATCGCCCAACTAGCCCGCGGCCAAATCGAATATTCGCCCGAGACGCAGCAAGTCGGCGTCCACGCCGGAGCGGGCGCGATCATCGTCGACATTAGAAGCGCCGCCGGACTGCGCGCCAGCTTTAAACTCGATGAAGGACAGCTTGAATTCGACTTTTCGGCCGAGACTGCGACGGTCTCTCATCAGGAAGTCACGACCGGGAAAGTGATCCAGGGAAACGACGGCGCATCGACCGTGACGGGCTCATCCACCGACTCGCAGCGTGCTTCTGTCGAGACCGTTCACTTTCACGGCCACGTCAACGCGTCCGTCGATGCCGCAGGCAACCGGGTGTTGGAGCTCGACGGAGAACTCACTCAGGATTCAGCCGCCGTTCTCGTAGCCAACCAGCAGCAGGGAATCCAGGCCGAGCGAAGCTACACAGAGCTGGATGTCTTCGGGCGGCTGGCGGTCAATCGCCAGGTCTCCACGAACGGTTCCGCAACCGAGTTTCAGACTCAGGCTGAAGCCGAGCTGACAGTGGCTCGCGTCGAGAAGCGCGAAGACGCCGCGGTCGGCATGGCGAGCCTCAGTCGCTTGACCACGGCCGATGCCGTGCGCGCGGGTTTCCAAGCCTATCGCAGCACGATTCAACTTCACGTCGGCGGCTTCGATCTCGGCATCAGCTTCGTAGCTTAGGAGTCATGAGCCAGCTCCATATCGATGAACGACAGTCCGCGCGCCACGCGGACCTCTCCGACCATCATCACGAGGCGAACCGGCTCGCGCGGGAAGGGCGTCTCGCCCAGGCGGTGGCCCAGTGGGAGCTGTCGTTGAACGACGCGCCGCAATGCGCCGCCACCCATTACAATTTGGGGCTCGCCTACTATCGCCAGGGAAATTTCGCCAAAGCCGCGAGCCATTGGCAAAAAGCCGCCGATGTCGATCCGCGCCATCCCGAGGCCCCTTATGCGTTGGGCCTCGCCTACTCCGAGCAAGGGCTGGTCGATCAGGCGAGAGACACTTTCGAGAGATTTCTGCAAACCAACCCGCGCCACCCCGCGACCTTGAATAATTTGGGACTCCTGCAGGCGCAAAAGCAACGCTTCGAAGAGGCGGCCGATTATTTCCGCCGGGCGATAGAAGCCAACCCCGGCTATGCCAACGCTCACTACAATCTCGGGACCGTGTGGTATGAACAGGGAAAATATCCGGAGGCGATCGAAGCATTAAAGAAAGTTCTCGATCTCGAGCCGGGCTACGCCATGGCGCACCATAATCTCGGCCTCTGTCACGATCGTCTGGGAAATTTTGACGATGCGGAAAGATCGTTCCATCAAGCGCAGGCCTTGGATCCCGATTTCCCGCCGGCCTATTACAATCTCGGTCTCGTCTACTATCATTGGCAGCGATATGACGAAGCGATCGCGAGCTACCGCCAGGCCAAGGCTCGCGGGTTCGACAACTCGCTGCTCCGCTATGAGTTAGGCCTCGCTTATTCGGCTCTCGGCAGGAAATACGAGACGCTGAAGGTGTGGCAATCGATCGTCGCGGACGACCCGCACGGGCCACTGACCCCGGAAGTCAAGCTGCGGATCGCCGACCTCTTCACATAATCTCACTGGTCACGCAAAACTTTTTCCAACGGCCCGTTTTCCCGGAACGGCTCCGGCCATCCCAGATATTCTTTGAACTCGGGACGTTTTCCGATCAAGTCTTTCACCACGTTGTCGATCCCCTTGTCCGGCACCCGAGGCGCCCGCTTGAAAAGCGGCGCGTACACGGCCACCGACCGTTTGACGATCCCGAGATCTTTTTCCCGCAGCCATTTGGCAAACGACTTTTCCGCCAACGCGCGATCCTTTCGGATCAAATGAATCGCCGCGACGTAGGCCCGGAGAAAGTCCTCGGTGAGCTTCGGCTCCGCTTTGATAAACGCGCGGCTGCTGGTCACGCAGGATGAAGGATAAATCAAATCCGTTTTGCTGAGATCGACGAGCACCGGCCAGCCGCGATCCAAAAAAGATATCGCGTAGCGGGTCGTCAGGGCGGCTGCGGCGATGCGCCCCGCTTCCAACGCCGCGACCATTTCCGGCCCGGCGCCCAACTGCAGGACCGTCACGTCCCGCTCGGGATCGAGGCCGGCGTGCTTCAGCGCCGCGCGGAGATAGAAATGCGTGCTCGAACCGTAGCGCGTCACGCCGCTCGCCAGGCCCTTGAGCTCCGCCGGCGACTTGATTTCGGGACGCGCGATCAGGTAGACGGGGTCGGTGTCGATGGGACAGGCGAGCAAAACCACGTCGCCTCCCGCCACCCGCGCCGCCACCACCGATTCCGCGCCGACGCCGGAAAACGGCAGATCGCCGGTGATGATGACCAGCGCAATCAATGAGCCGCCGCGAATCTGCACCGGCTCGACTTCCAAGCCATGCCGGGCAAAAAGGCCGGCGTCTTTCGCCACCCAGACGGGAAGATGCGCGGGCGAGGCGGTCGTTCCGTAGTAGATGCGTCTCAGCTCCTGCGCCGGGGTTGGCCGGCCAACCAGGAGCAACGCCGCGCAGATGGCGAGCTGAATTTTAAATTTGAAGCCGGTCATCGCGACTCGACCCGGCCGGGCTGTGACGGGCGACAGACCTCAGCCGCAGTCTTGATAATCGCTTATATTCCGCGGAACGTTCGCCCGTCAACGGGAGAAATGTTGGGGCTTTGGAGCGAATGGGCCTGTTCACGAAGGAATGCGACGGCTACTTTCCCCGCACCGTCAGCACCGGGCAGAAAGCCTGCGAGACGACCCGGCTGGCAACGCTGCCCATGAGCAACTTTGAAATGCCGGTGCGGCCGTGCGTGCCGATCACGATCATGTCGGCGCGGCGATTTTTCGCGGCGCGAACGATTTGATCGTGCGCCACGCCTTTGAGCAGCAGGTTCGTCACCTTGATTTTCGTCCGCTTGAGTTTGTTCGCCAGCGTCGCGAGCGAAGACTGCGCTTGCTGCCGGGCGGTTTTTTCCAACTCGACATAGAGAAGCGGATCCGCCTCGGGCTCCGGCGGATACATCACGTGCGGGACCAGAACGTGGACCAGCAGCAGCTCGGCTTTGAATTGTTTGGCAAAATCCACGGCTGTTTCCAGCGCCCGGCTCGAGGCCTTGGAAAAATCGGTCGCATGGAGAATCCGACGCAGTTTCATAACACCCTCCCCTGCCCTCACCGCTTATCCAGAGTTATGACGCGCCGCCGCAAAAGCACTTACAATGAAGTGCGATGCCGATGATAAGTGTGGTCGGGGTGATCGTCCGGATGCCGTTCTACGTCCGGATGACGCTCTACGGGATAAGCTTCTCTTTCTCCTCCAAGTCGCGCATTCTCGATCTCCAGTTCGTGGACCCGCTGTTCGAGCTCAGCCACCGTGCGCCGGCTATTTCTCACCGCCCGATCTCTGCCGTAAATGGTCATCCTTGCCGAAACGGACTGAGCCACGTAAAGAATCCACGCGATGAGGAGCCCGGCGAGGAGCGAGCCGACTACGACTAAATACAGCGGGACTTCCTCCAGGGCGTACTCCGCGAGCCGGATCGTCACGGGAACCGTATTTTGAGTTGCAAAGTAACCGATGCCCAATCCAAAAACCACCGCAATAAGTAAAGGTAACATAGTTCGCTCCTTCCTATAGACACACGCTTCTAAAAAATTTTACCGGCGTTGGAAAAACAAGTCGATCCGGGTGAATACCTTATGCGTATAAACTCTGCCGCCGGGTGTCAGGTAAGGACTAGGGCGGCCGTCACTCGACCTTGTAGCCCAGCTCCTTGGCGATTTCGATCGCGAATCTGGGCTCGGCGACGTCTTGAAACGATACGGTCTTGGCGGAGGGTTTGAGCTGCGACTGGACCATTTTGATGATGTTGTTCATGCCTTCTTCCGTCGGAATGCCGGTGTCATTGAAGTTGCTTTGCACCAGGCTATAGGTTTCCGCGGCGGTTTCCCGATCCATATTGAGGACGCGCACGATCAGATCGATAGTTTTTTCTTTCGCCTTGAGCATCTCTCTTTTGGCGAGCTGCAGCGCGCGAATCAGTCTCTTGACCTCGTCGGGACGGTTTTTGATCGTTCGAAGCATCGCGGTCAGTCCGCCCGACGGCATCTCGACCAGCGCGCCGACGTCGAGCAGTTTACGAAAACCCTGCCGCTGGGCGAAAAACATATAAGGAGGATTCAGGGACGCGGCGTCGAGAAACTTCGATTCCAACGAGGAGACGAGCTGCATCGGCGGCACGGACATGATGATGAAATCTTTGGCGTTGAATCCCTGCTTCTCCAGCGCGAACGTCAACGCGACGTGGCTGGTGCCGCCGAGACCGCTTACGCCGATGCGCTTTTGTTTGAGATCGTGAACGGTTTTAAATTCCGGCCGCGCCATCAGCCAATAGGCGATCCGGTTGGTCGACGACCACACGGCGCGGGAGTCGAGGCCGCTCAGGCTCGCCCCGACCGTCGCCGGCCCGATGCCCGATTGGTAGTCGAGATCTCCCGAGACCAGCGCGGCGGCCGCGGCCGACGAGCGCATGAGGATGATCTCGACTTCGAGCCCCTGGCCGGCGAAAAATTTCCAGTCGCGCGCCGCGATCAGCGGCAGCGCGGTGAAGCTGAAGTTGGCATTGGAGATTCTAATCCTGCGCCGCTCTTGCGAGCCGGCGCTCGCAGCGTGGAGCAAAAAGAAAACCAGCAGGCACGCGGCGGACAACCGGCGGAGCGAGCTTTCGAGTCGCATCGTCAACGGCCCTGACCCGGGAAAACCGCGCTGTCGCGGACCTTGTTGAGCAGGCTCATGTCTTCGAGGTCGTCCGGCGTAAACGTCTTGGCGATTTTCAAGGTCTCGCGATAAATTTCGATCTCCGTCTCCACCGCCTTGCGCGGCTTCGTGCCGTCTTTGCTGTAACTCGGCAGCATCGCGGTAAACGATTTTTCCGCCAGCACCGGATCGATTTTGTGAAAAGCCGCGATGTACTGAATCATTTCGTTCCGGTTCGCCGGATTGTGCAAGTAGGCCATGGTTTTGAGTAAGCCGGCGATCAGCGTCTGTGCTTTAGTGGAATTTTTCGCCAGCGTGACCGTTGAAGTCACGAGACCGATGAAGCTCAAAGGCGCGTATGCCTTGGCTTCGGCGAGATGGCTGTATCCTTTCGCTTCGAGCTCTTGCGCGAACGGCGGCGCCAGCATCGTCGCCGCGACCTTGCCGGTCGTCAAAGACTTGTAAGCGGTCTCGGTCACGCCAGTGGAGAGCAAAGTGACGCGCGCGGGATCGACGCCGTTCGCTTTTAAAATTATTTTCGCCGCCATGCCGGTGGCGTCGGTGATCGCGTTCACGCTGACGACCTTGCCGGCCAGCTCTTGAACGCTCTTCAGCTCCGGCTGGCCGACGAGCACGTGCGCCGGCTCGTGCTGCACATAAAAAATGCGCCGCAGCGGATGGCCCTGCATGATGGCGGAAGTCGCCGCTCCCAGCGTCGTGGAAAAATCCAGCTCGCCGGCGACGAGAGCGACGATGGCGGTCGGCGGCGCCATTGCGACGAACTGTATTTCGATCGCTTCCCGGGGAAAGAAACCCTTATCCTTGCCGAAGTAGTAAGGCATCAGCGCAAGGCTCTTCGAAGGAATGTGGATCGTGACCTTGGCCGGCTGCGATGCGGGTTGGCTGAGCGATGGCCAAAGAACCGACACGACGGCGAAAACGACGACCGACAGCAGCCATCGACGCGCAGCACTCTTCACGAGACTCCCATTAGAATTGATTGACCGTGTTATGTTTCGTATTGCTCAAGAGCGCCCGGCACCGGGCAATAAGGCAAGCACTCTCCGCAACCCGTGCATTCTTTCTCGATGACCTCGAACCGGTGGTGGATCTCCTGCATCATGGGGTGCACGGCGCCCTCGGGACAGGCTTCCCGGCAGAGACCGCAAGCGATGCACAGGCTCTGATCGATTCTGACTTTCATGCGGGCGGCTCGCCTCCGCCCGCACCGCCCAAGGCGCGGGTCGGCGCAGACGCCCAGGGCTTGAGCAGGAAATCGAAAACTTCTTCGATGGGCTTTTGATCTTCGGGAGTCAACGCGTAGGCGTCGATTTGATATTTTCCTTCCATGAAGTGCATCATCTCCTCGACCTCCTGGCTGCGCAACTGGTGGCGGATCAAAGGATCGTCGACAACGCTCAAGGTCGCCGTGATGCTCAAGCATGCGGTCGCTTCGTTGAAGTAGTGCTGGCCCGCGCGAGCGAGCGGGTGGATGTGCGGGAACATCGACGTCATGCCGAAGTAGGCGAGCTTGGGCTGCGTATTCGCGCGCGGATCGTCCATCAACTCCTCCTCCCGTTTGACCCAACCGCCGCGAATGAGCACGTCCGCGTGGAGCTGGCCGTGCTTGACTTCGTCCCAGATCTGGCGCGCCCGCATGCGCTGAAGATCGATGTACTTGGGCTGCTCGTCGACCGTCACCGAAAGGATCTGCGTCGACATCTGCTTGATCGACATGCAGGGCCCCTCGACGGCATATCCGGCCAAAGCCCGCGCGGCCTTCCAATCGTCGCGCCCCGACTTGAGATCCGCCGCGGCGGTCTTCAGCGCTCCGGCCACAATGTTGTCCCAGACCGGAATGCAGCGCTCGGTCTGGCGCATGCGAAAATCGACCCCGGCGCCGGCGAAGCCTACCGGATAGACCCACTTGGTTAAAAAATCTTCCAGAATCGGCTGCATGAAATCGCGCTACTCCTCGGCCGCTTTCGACGCGGCGCTACGCGGCCATCTGAGATCGTCGGTCCAGACCTCGGGCGGCGGAGGAACGAGAGATCTGCCGGTGTCCGATTCGACGATCGATCCTTCCGCCGGACAGTACATGAGACAAACCGTGCACTTCGGATAGATGCAGCGATCGTCGATCTCCAAGAGATGCTGGTCGGTAGAGGAGACCACGACGGCGTTCAAGTTGATCTCCCGGCACGCGACGTAGCACATCCGGCACTCGGTGCATTTTGCGTGGTCGATTTTTAAGCGCGCCATGACCTGGACCAATCCCTCAATCGATGTCGGCGGAGATGATCTCTCCCCTCTCCTCAACTTCCATCTCGAGCACGAATCGGGCGACCTCTTCGAGCATGAACAGGTAATCGCGCCGGACCTCGGCGCAAAGTCGCCGCGCGAGCTCGACGTCGACCGCCTTCTTGACGAACCGCTCCACCTGAAGGCGCCCCATCAAGACGTGGCTCCGAGTCTCGGCGCGCTGGCTCGAAAAGATTTGACGGATCGGTTCGTCGGGTAGCGACGCGGCGAAGCGGTCGAGCCAAACCAACTCCATGGCCTTCGGTCCCAAGTTCAACGCCGCGATCCTGAGATTCTGCGGATAGTTGGCCAGCGCGCGCAGGCTGAAGATAAACGAAGCGACGCGGGTTGCGGGAACGAGCCGGCAGTAAGGGTGCTCGAATGCCCGCCTCTGGGTGCGCGCCCACTTGCGCCTCAGAATCTCGTCCAGGTACTGCATCTCGTGCATGGAGTCGTCGTAAATCTGCTTGCCGAAAAGGTAGGCGACCGTCGGCGGGTATTCGTTCAAGTTGATCCCCAAGGCCCAACCACCGTAGACGTAGTACATGAGCCGCTTCACCGTCCATAGCCGGCCGAGGAGCTTGAAGTAGTGATCGTCGCCGAATTCGCCTCTGCGCGCCGCGGCCAGCAGCGCGTCCATCGGTGTCGTCGAGGCCTCCTCCTCGCTTTGCCGGCGCAGCTCGTCGGCGAGAGCGGCGCCCGGTTTTTCGATTGAAGAGCTCATCGCATGCATTTCAGCTTGCGGCGAGAAGACGCTCGTGCCCCTTCTTGGAAATCGGCGCGAGCCCGGACGCGATCAGAGTCCAGTGCTCGCCGCCGTCCTCACTTGAGTAAATCTCGCCGCCGGTCGTGCCGGCAAAAACCGAGTATCCTTCGCCCCAATCAACCAGACACAAGGCACCGATCTCGTGCTTCATCCTGTCGGGGAGCCCGCCCGCCAGCCTCTTCCAGCTCCGTCCCCCATCCTCGCTGCGATAAATCTTGCCGCCGGCCTCGGCGAGCGCTCCGCGCGCGCGCCAGGTGCTCGGGTTGTGTTCAGCGGCGGAGACAAACATGACGTCCGGCCGCCGCGGATTCAGAACGAAGCCGTCCGGGTAGACGTCTTCCGCCCAGTCGGAACTGGTCCATCGCTCCCAGCCGCCTCCGCCATTGAAAGTGACGTACAATCCCGCCCCGCCGGTGAGGTAGATCCTTTCCGGGTCGCGCGGATCGATGAGCGCCCGGTGCACGTCATAGAAATGCTCCACCGGACGGTTCTTGTCCCGGAGGAAGCCGACCGTATTGAGCTCGGCCCAGCTTTTTCCCGCGTCGGCGCTCTTTAGAAACGCGCCCTGTTCGATGCAGGCGTAGATGGTGTCGGGCGTGCGGGGATCGAACGTGATGAATTTCGTGTGCGCGACGTGCGGCGGAGCCGGGAACGACCAATCCTGGACGCTCGGCACCGCGCGCAGAGAGGGCAGCTCCGTCCAGTGAAGCCCCAGGTCGTCGCTGTAGAAGAGGTGCGCCGGCTCCGTGCCGGCATAAATCCGAACCTTGCCGTCCAACTGAGCCGAAGCCAAACTGTAAACGTCTTGATAGGTCAGCCCTCGGTCGCGCCGCTCCCAACTTTTCCCGCCGTCCGCGCTGGCGTGGAGCGAGCCGAAGAACGCGCCGGCAAAGAGCTGGCCTTGACTCGGCTCGCTGACCATCGAGCTGATGTGCAGTCCGCGCAGCGCGCGATGGGCCGCGCGCCACTCTGTGCCACCGGAGCGCTCCAGAAGAACGAGACCGTCTTGAGTCCCGACCCATACCTGCCGCGGCCGCTCAGTGGACGTATAGACATTCGAGCCACCGTGAGTAAGTCCGATTTCCATATTTTTCCTCCCGACGTCGAGTCAGCTCGTCTTACCATCCTACTTTCTGTAAAGCGCCGCAACAAAGCCGCTCTGCTCGATCCGCTTCACATACGAAGGATCGATAATCAGATTCGGATCCGTCTGCTTTGCCTGGGGGTATTGGAACGAGACCATGTCCAACGCGGTCTTGATGACCGGCAAAGAAGGATGCGGCGCGGCTTCCACCACCGCGGCCGTGTACTGATAAATATCCTCCAGAATCTCTTCGCTCGTCCCCCTCATGTACTGTCTCATGACCGCCAGCGCCTTTTGTTTGTTCGTTTTGAAGATAAAAATCCCCTCGATGACGCATTTCAAGACCTTTTCCACGAGCTCGGGATTCTTGCTCAAAGTTTGTCTGAGGGTGGTCACCGTGTTGTAGGGATACTCGATTCCGAGCCGGTCGTAATTCGACAGCTCGCGGAAGCCCATTTTCCTCGCGATCAGCAGGTATGGAATCGAAACGGCCGCCGCGTCGACGACGCCCCGCTCCAGCGCCTGCAGCGAGAGAGTCGGCTCACCCATGGGCAACAGCTTCACGTCCCGATCGGGCGTGAGGCCATATTTCGCCGGCAGCACGTACCGCACCATCGCATCGAGAAACGCCCCCGGGCGTCCCGTCGCCAGAGTTTTGCCTCTCAACTCTTCGACGCTCTTGATTTCGGTTTTCGAGACGATCCCTGATCCGACTTTATTGGTTACCGTCGCGATGATCACCTGGTCCCTGACGCCGAGAACGTGCGAGGTCACCGCGCCGGTGCCCGTGGCGACGACGAACGGCACTTCGCCGCTCGCCAGCAACTGCTGCGGCCGCACACGTCCCGCATAGACGGCCTTCAAATCCAGACCGTATTTGGTCCCCAGCCTCTCTGCCACCGCGATCCACAGCGGAATGTACGGACCTGAAAAAGACGAATAACCGACTGTAAGGCTTTCCAACCGGGATGCGGCGAGACATGGGGCTGCAAAGACGGCCCATCCATAGACGAGCCACAGGCCGATGAGATATTTTTTGTTGGCCACGGAGGTCGCCGTCACGGCGGAGAAGTCTGAGTCTCGTTACCACTTCTGACAATGACAAATCAATAGATGAAGCCAAGCCGCCGGCGGCTTGACACAAAGAGCCAGCCGTAATTATAACGTACCAGCTAATCTGTTTCGTGCCGTCCTCTGAAGGATCGTGATCATCGTGAAAACCAACGGAACTGCGCCGCTCTCCGGGTATCGAGTCTTGGACCTCGCGGGGCCGTTGGCTTTTCATTGCGTGAAGCTCCTGGCGGATATGGGCGCGGACGTGGTGAAGGTAGAACCGCCGGGCGGCGATCCGGCGCGTCATGTCCCACCCTTCAAGGATGACATGCCGCATGCAGAGAAGAGCCTCTATTTCCTACACTACAACACCAACAAGCGCGGCATCACCTTGAACTTGGATGCGCGTGAGGGGCGGTCGATTTTCTTGCAGCTTGCCCGCTCGGCGCACGTGGTGGTCGAGACGTTTCGCCCTGGACACATGGACGAGTTGGGTCTGGGCTACGGTGCGCTGAGCGGCACTAACCCAGGCCTCGTCATGGCGTCTCTCACCCCATTCGGGCAGACAGGTCCGTGGCGCGACTACAAGGCGACCGACATCGCCGGCCTCGCGCTCAGCAACCTGATGGTCATGACCGGCGAGCCCGGCGAGCCTCCCCTGCAGGCGCCCGGCGAGGTGGCCTACGGCATGGCGTCGACTTACGGGGCATTCGGCGTCGCCGTTGCCCTCTATCATCGCGAGAACGGCGGCAAGGGCCAGCACATCGACGTGTCGATGCACGAGTGCGGCGCTCACATCGCCGGCTACTTCATTCCTCAATACGGCGCCACCGGCGCCAAGCCCAGCCGCGCCTCGCGCAAAGGCGAAGAGACCGATCTTTATGATCCGTATCCGGCGAAAAATGGATACGTGCGGATCTTCATCATTCCGTCGGAGCAGTGGCGCAGGCTGGTGGACTGGATGGGCCGTCCGGAAGCGATCGCGGGCCCGGAGTTCGAGAAGATGGAACACCGCCGGCAACATCCGGAGCCGGTTCTAAGGACGATCACGGAATTTTGCAAGCGCCACACTAAAGAGGAACTCTACGAGGAAGGGCAAAAACGCCGCATCAGCGTGACGCCGATCAATACGGCGCGTGAATTCATGGAGAGCGCCCACACGAAGGCGCGGCATCTCTTCCTCGAGATGGAGCACCCGGCCGTCGGCAAATATCTCCACTACGGCCCGGTTCCGAGATTCAGCGAAACGCCGGGCCGGGTAACTAGAACCGCGCCGCTGATCGGCGAGCACAACGAGGAGATCTACTGCGGCGAGCTGGGTTTTTCCAAAAAGGACCTCATCACGCTGGGCGCGGCCGGGGTGATTTAGGAGGAGCCATGCAGCAGCTTCCATTGGAGGGGATTCGAGTCCTCGAGCTGACCACCGGCGCGGCCGGGCCTACCTGCGCGCGCGTGCTTTGTGAGTTTGGCGCCGAGGTAATCCGAGTCGAGACCCGGTTGCGCGGCGACGGCCACAGAGGCGAGGACCCGAAGAAATGGAACAAGAAACCGGATTTCGTAAAACTCCATCGGGGCAAGAAGTCCTTCACCGTGAACATGAAGCTGGACAAAGGGCGCGAGCTGGTCAAGCAGCTGGCCAAGAAATGCGACGTGCTGGTCGAGAACTACGGCCTGGGTGTCTTGGAAAGGTGGGGGCTCGATTATCCCCAACTGAAAGAGCTGAATCCATCCTGCATTCTCGTGCGCGTCAAGGGGCTGGGCTGCACCGGCCCGCACGCCGCGGATCTCACCTGGGGTCCAAACGTAGGAAACATCATGGGTGGCACCTACTTGTGGAATTATCCCGGAGCCACCACCGCGACGGCGGAGCCCAGGACTCAGCATCCCGACTTCATGGGTGGCGTGACCGGCGCTTTCGCCGTGGTCCTCGCCTTGATGCAGCGGAAAAAAATCGGACAGGGGCAATGGATCGACAACGCGCAGCTCGAGATCGGCGCATCGCTCCTCGGTCCGCGCTATCTGGAATACTCCGTCAACGGCCGGGAGCCTGGGCCCGAGGGAAACCGGAGTCTCGTCGCCGCGCCTTACGGGGCCTACCGATGCAAGGGCGACGACCGTTGGTGCGCCATCGCCGTTTACACTCAAGAGGAATGGGAAAAATTCTCGCGCTTGCTGGAGCACTCGGGCCTGGACCGCAACGGCCAGTTCACGACCCACTTGGAGCGCGTGCGCCGGCGGGAAGAGTTGGATCGCTGGGTCGAGATGTGGACCAGCCAGCGCGACGCCTATGAAGTGATGGAAAAGCTGCAAGGGATCGGGGTCTGCGCCGCGGTGGTGCAGGATGTGGAGGACCAATTCACGCGCGACGCCCAGTACGCCGCGCGCGGCTTCCTCGTGAAGCTTAAAGAGCCCGAGGCCGGGGTAGTGGTGACGGAAGGTATTCCCGTGCGGTTGTCGGAGACGCCGGGAAGGGTGCGCGGCGCCGCGCCGCTCATGGGCGAACATACCCAGGAAATCGCTCGCGACCTGCTCGGGCTCAGCGACGCAGAGATCAAAACTTTAGAGCAGGAAGGCGTTTTGACTTAAACACAAGAAAGGGGAATCAGCATGCCAGAACCAATTCTCATCTACGAGAAAAGAGATCCTCATATCGCTATCATTCGACTCAACCGGCCGGAGAAAAAGAACTCGATCAGCAGCGAGCTGCACTGGGCGCTCGACGAGGCGTGGCACAAGGCCAAAGACGATGAGGACGTCTGGAGCATTATTCTCACCGGCTCGGGGGATTCGTTCTGCGCGGGGGGCGACTTAAAAGAGAATCTGGCGTCGGCCCGCGGCGAGCTTAAGAAACCTCGCTTCGGAAATCGAACCTACTCGAATCTCCGCGACCTGGAGCTCCATAAGCCGATAATCGCCGCGATCAACGGCTACGCGGTGGGCGGCGGCTTCAGCCTGGCGCTCAACTGCGACATACGCTATTGCGTTCCGGCGACGAAGTTCGGTTGTTCCGAGGTCCGTTGGTCCCACCTGGCCGCGTGGCCGGCCTACGTGTGCACTCTGCCTCTGGGCTGGGCTTTTTGGTTCGCATTCACCGGACAGACGGTCGACGCGGAGACGGCTTTTCGCCTCGGACTGGTGCAGAAGATCTGCGAGCCGGAGAAGCTCCTCGACGACTGCGTGGAGCTATGCACGATCATCAACCGCAATGGAAAGTTGATCGCGGCCCACACAAAAGAATACATCTACAAGCTCTTGTATGAGATTCAGGGCTGGGAGCAAGGCTACAAGGTGCACCGGGACTATTACACCCACCTGCGCCAGAGCAAGGACTACGATGAGGGCTCCGCAGCTTTTGCCGAAAGGCGCAAACCGGAGTTTACCGCCACTTATTACGACAAGAAGGACAAGCCGCCGGGAGTTCCCTAACCCTTCATCCCTTCCCCAGGTGGTGGGCGAGAAAGTCCGCGATCAGCGGCCGGTATTTGAACGGCATGTTGTTGCACACGTGATTGCCGCCTTCCAGCACGACCATCTCTTTCGGGCCTGAAGCTTCAGCGTAAATTCTCTTCGGCTGTTCGAGCGGGATGAAATCTTTCGTCCCGTGCACAATCAATAGCGGGCAGCGGATCTTCGGCGCCAGCCCTTCGAGCGTGCAGCGGCGATGGAGGTCCGCGAGCTGCTTTTTGTCGTAGATCTTCCAGATGTGCGCGATGCGGGCGAACTCGAACGGATCGTCGAAGCGATTGAGCGAGCGGGTGCGGTCGTACATGCCGCCCGATAGGGTGCAGGCCTTGATGCGATCGTCGCACGCCGCCGAGCGCGGGCCGAGGTAGCCGCCCATGCTGGGACCGAAGACGCCGAGCCGTTTGGCGTCAACCTGCTGCAGCTTTTCCAAATAGTCGATGACGGTCGAAGTCGCGCGCTCGAACTCGACGATGATTCCGCCTTGAAACCAGCTCTCGCCCTGCCCCGGGCCGTCGAAGGTGAACGTCGCCAGACCGCGGCGCAGGAAAACGTCTTCCATCGTGCGCGCTTCTTCTTTGGTCGATTCAAGGCCGGAGATGATCATCACCACCGGCGGCTTTTTCACCGCCGTTGGAACTCGGAGGTAAGCGGGCAAACGAAAATGATCGAACGGCATTTCGTGGCGCTCGGCCGGCGGGTCGAGATAAGGCGCAGCCTTCGCGTAGCAGGCGACTCGCTTGTGATGCGCCGCCGTGTACTGGTCCCGATCCTCGGGAGAATTGTTGCAAGCGAAGTGATAGGCCATCGCCGCAAGCAAATAAGCTTCGGTCGCGCTCTCGCGGTTGCCCTTGGCCTCGTTCTCGCGCGCGAACTCTTCGTGCCCGGCGGCGGTCGCCGACCACTCGCGGCACCAGTCCTGCCAGGCCCCGATGCGCGCGCTGGTCGTGGCGAGATCGTTGTAGTCGATGCCCTGGACGATCATGCGCGGCGCCCAAGTTTGTAAGACATGATCGACGGTCGCATCCGGATGTTTGGCCAGCATGAGGGTCTCCTTACTTGACGGTTTCAGTCGCCGCAGGTTCCTATCTTCGTCGGCCCTCCCGCCGCTTTCAACGCCTCCTCGCCGAGCTTGACGTCGACGACCTGGTCATAGGTTGGCTTTTTGTCCGCCTGGATGTCGCCGTTCTCGATGCCGTTCTGGATCGACCACTCGGTGCGCTCTTTGGAAAAGCCGGTGTTGACGCTCCAGACGCAATTTTTCATCAGGTAATCGTAAGAGAAGCTGACCGCCTCCTGCGGTTTCTTGGTCGCCTCCACCATGACCGGAATGACCTTCTCCTTCTGCGCGTAGATCGCGCGGTTCGCTTCGATGAGTGAAGTCGCCACGTCGCGCACCAAAGCGCGATCCTTGGCGAGCATGCTCTCCGACGCGCCGTAGGCGTTGAAGAAATATTTCGGCATCAATTTGGCCAGATCCACCAGCACGTGCAGCCCCGGCTTTTCCTTCTGCGCCAGATAGACGTCTTCGGGATGCAGCGCCACGCCGTTAACCTGCCCGGCGATGAGACCGGGCAGCCTTCCGGCAGTCGCAGAGGAAACGAACTGGGCGTCGTCGACCGTAAGTCCGGCGCTCTTGAGCACCTCGCGGCCCATGACCCAATTAAGGCCGCCCACACCGCCGCCGGTCGCGCTCAGCCGCTTGCCTTTCAAATCCGCCGCCGTCTTGACTTCCTCGCTCACCATATAGGCTTGCGGCAGGCGCGGCGCCATGCCCCAGAATTGTTTCGCCTTGAGACCCTGCGCGATGGCAGTCGCATTGATCGTGGCCATCGCTTGGCCCTGCACCACCGCGGCCAGATTGGCCGCCGAAGCGCCGCCTTCGAACTCGACGATTTCCGCGTCGATGCAATGCCGCGCGAAAATTCCCAGCGCGCGCGCCACGTAGATCGGAGTGTGCACCACGTTGGGCGGGGAGACCGAGATGCCGAGTTTCACCTTGCGCATCTCTTTGCAGGCGGGCTTGGCCGGTTCGGCGGCAAAAGCAAAATTCGCGACGGCAACCAAGAGCGCGAACAAAACGGTCAGAGCTATTCGACCGAGCAACCGTTGTCGAATCATGTGAACCTCCTTCGTTCCCTTATTCTCGTCCCGGTTGATGCATCCACGGCGCGACGCGACGTTCGACGAAGCGCAAAATCCCGGTCAACGTGATGCCCAAAATTCCCAGCGTCACGATCGGCACGAACATCGCGTCGGTGCGGTACGTGCTGGCATAGCGCGAGATGAGATAGCCGATGCCCGTGATCGCCGTGTAGAGATCCGCCAGCACCATGCCGATCATGCCGCGGCCGATGGCGAGCCTCAAGCCGGCCACGATGAAGGGCACCGCCGCCGGCAACACGATGTGGCGCCAGAGATCGCGCTCGCGGCAGCGAAACGCGCGGCCGACCTCGATCAAGCGGTCGTCGACATTTTTTACTCCCTGATACGTGTTGATCACGATCGGGAAGAAAGTAAAAAGAAAAACCACGGCGGTCTTGGCCGTCATTTCAAAACCGAACCAGAGCACCAGCACCGGCACCAGCGCGACCGAAGGGATGGAATAGAGCGCCGTGATGTAAGTATCGAGCGCGAGATCGACGACCCAAAAGCGCGCCATGACGAGGCCGAGCGCGATGCCAAAAACGGCCGCGAGACCGAGGCCGGTAAAGAGCACGATCAGGCTCTGCGACAGATATCTCCACAGCTCGCCGCTGGCGATCATCTTGACCGCGGCATTGGCCACCGCCGTTGGATAGGTGAACAAGATCGGATTGGTTTGACGGCCAAAGTATTCCCAGGCGCCGAGCACGACAACGAACGAAGCGATTCGAATCGCCACGCGAATCGCCGCCGCGCGCCGTTCGGCCGCCTGCGCGCGCTCCCGCGCCGCCTGCTGCTCCGCCGCCAGCTCTTGATCGGCGGCAGCGACAGCGCCCGCAGATATTCCATTGTCGGCTTTGCTGATGCTCATCGCTTCCTACATGACCACCGAAGGCCGCAGCTCGTCCCAGATGTGATTTCGCATCTCCATGTAACGCGGCGCGGCGCGCACCGCCGCCGGGTCACGCGGCCGGGAAAAATCCACATTCAAAACCTCTTTGACCCGGCCGGGCCGGCTCGCCATCACCGCCACGCGGTCGCCGAGGACCAGCGCCTCGTCGATCGAGTGCGTGATGAAGACCATGGTCTTGCGCTCGCGCTCGTGCAGACGAAGCAACTCTTCCTGCAGCACCTCGCGCGTCTGCGCGTCCACGGAAGCAAACGGCTCGTCCATCAACAAAATCTCCGGTTGCGTCGCAAGCGCGCGCGCCAGGCCGACTCGCTGCTGCATGCCGCCGCTGAGCTGGTAAGGATAGTGATCGTCGAATCCGGTAAGCCCGACGAGCCGGATGTAATGCTCGACCCGTTCGCTGAGTTCTTTGCGGGCAACGCCGGCGATCTTGAGGCCGAAGCCGACGTTGTCGACGACCGTCTTCCACGGCAGCAGGCCGAAATGTTGAAAGACGATCGCGACGCCCGCGCGCGGGCGATCGACCGATTCACCGTCGATCAAGACTTGTCCCGAGCTGGGCGCGAGCAGCCCGCCGATGCAGCGAAGCAAAGTCGTTTTGCCGCAGCCTGAGGGACCGACGATGCAAAGAACCTCGTTGCTTTTTACTTTGAGCTCGACGTTGCGAAAGGCGACGACCGTCCCTTCGAGGAAAAGCTTGCTGGCGTGGTCCACCACGATCTTGGCGCCATCGGCCATGGGGAAAGAACCCGCCGTAACCCCTACCAAGGCGCTCCCGACGTGTCAACAAGGAAGGATGAGGCTCAGGCTGACGACTGAGTAAAAAGATTTACCTCCCCCATAATTCTTTCGTGGCGATGCGCGCGCCTTCCGCCATCGCCTCGAACTTGGCCCAGGCGATTTTCGGATCGCCGACGCGCGGGCCGAGCCCGCAGTCCGTGCCGCCCATGACGTTCTCGCGCCCGACGATTTTGGCGTAGCGCACGAGGCGGTCGGCGATCAAGCGCGGATGCTCGACGATGTCCGTCGCGTGGCCGACGACGCCGGGAACGAGAACTTTTCCTTCCGGCAGCTTCACCTCTTCCCACACGCGCCACTCATGATCGTGGCGCGGATTCGACGCTTCGATGGAATAAGTGTTGGCGCGGACTTTCAAAATAATATCGACGATGTCTCTCAGCGGAATATCGTACTTGTGCGGACCGTGATAACTACCCCAGCAGGTATGGAAGCGGACGCGATCCGGCGGAATTTCTCTCAGCGCGTGATTCAGCGCGTCGACCCGAACTTCGGCGTACTTGCGATACTCGGCGACGCTCATGTCGGCATGGATTTGCCAGGCGTCGGGCAGGTCGGGGTTGTCGATCTGAAGCAGAAAGCCGGCGTCGACGATCGCCTTGTACTCCTCCCGCATCGCCTCGGCCAACGCAAAAAGATACTCTTCGTCCGTGCGGTAGTAATCGTTTTTGAGCCAGTGCTCCATCGTGCCCGGCGCGACCGCCGGCAAAAACGCCTCCTCGACTTTCGCTCCCTGGAGCGCGGCTTTGAAAGTTTCGATGTCCGCTTTGACCGCGGCGTGGCCGATGTACTTGAGGGGGCCGTTGCAGAAAACCCGCCAGACGTTTTCGCCGCGCATCGTGGTGGTTCTTTTCTGAAAATATTCGGGAAAATCTTTATAGTCGCGGCCGTAGATCGTCGAAGGGCGCTCTTCCGGTTTGGCCTGCCGCTCGACAAAACCGCTCAGCCGCTCCCGCGCGTAGCGGGAAAAATTCGGCTTGCCCAACTCGCCGTCGTTGATGACGTCGAGGCCGCAATCGACCTGCTTCTTGACCGCCTCCGCGACCGCGCTCTCCACGCGCCGCGCCAGCGCGGCGCGGTCGTACGGCTGACCGTTGTTCCGGGCGAGAAGCATCGCTTTTAAATCCTCCGGCAGCGGCAGGCTGCCCGCATGGGTGGTGAGAATCCGCTCGGTGCTGTGTTTCATGTCATCTCCCTTTCCAAATGAACTTTATGCGAATACAAACGCAAGCGTCAACCCCGCCCTTTTGTGATCCTTGACAGCAACCGAACGGCTCTCTAGAATCCATCGCATCTAAGGAGAACCAATTATGGGTAAAATTCGTCACATCGCCTACCGCGCGGCCGACGTTGAAAAGATGGCCAACTTCTTCGTCGATGCCCTGGGAATGGAAATCACGCAGCGGCGGAAGAACCGCGCCATCGATCTCTCCGACGGCTCGATTAACATCACGGTTTTGCCGCTGCGCGGCGCCGGGCCGAACGGCGAGCCGGAGAATCAAGGCATCGATCACATCGGCTTCTCGGTGGAAAACGACGACGCGGCGGGGCAAAAGCTGGAAAGCGCGGGCGCGAAAAAGATCGCCACGATCGAGCTCGGCAGCGCGGCGCACTACGAAGCGAAGTACAAAGGTCCCGAAGGGATCGTGGTTGATATCGGCAAGTGGATCGGCACGGAACCGGTAAAATAGGCCGGATTGTGGAGCTCGCCTCTAGGGTTTCATCTTCGAGTAGGAATTGATCGTCGCGTGCAGGTTCTTGGCGAAGTCGTTTGCCGCCTGCGTGTCCATCCCATAAGCGAATCTCGCATATTCTTTCACGGCCAGCACCGCGGGCAGCGGATATTTGGTCAGCTGATTGACGAGCTCGCTCACCGCGGACTCCAGCTTATCAGCCGAAACAACGCCGCTCGCCAAACCGAAACCGACGGCTTGGCGCGCGTCGACTTCCTCGGTCGAATAGACCAAATACATGAGCGCTTTGCGCGGCACGCGGTCGATTAGCGCCGACATCGCGATCGTCGGCATGATGTTGTGTCCCATCTCCGGCACTTGAAAGCGCGCCTTCTCGCTCGCCAGCGTGATGTCGCACAGCGCCGCCAGCGCGCAGCCGAACCCGGCGGCTCTTCCCTGCACGGCGCCGACGATTGGGACTTTCGCCCGGCGGAATGCGTCGTAGCAATTGAAGATGGTCTCGCTTCGGCCGCGGAAATCGTAAGCTTCGATGGCAGCCCCGCGCTGGCCCATCGCCTCGCGACCCAGACAAAATTCTTCGCCCGCGGCTTTGAGGACAATCAGCCGCGACTCCTTCGCGGCATTGTCGATCATGTCCGCCAATTGGCCGATCGTCGCATCGCTCACGCGATTGCCGATCTCCGGTCGGTTCAGCGTGATCACGCTTACATCGCCGTTTCGCTCGTAAAGTAATTCCGCCATAGGACCTCCGTTGATCTAAAAACTGTACTTACAGCCGCTCCTCCAGCCAATCGAGCATGAACGGCAAGTTATGCGCCCAGTAGTCGTGACTGCAATGGATCGCGCCGCCGGTGTCCGGGTCGTCGTAGATCTTCAAACTTTTGTCGGCGCTGCCAAGCTCGGCGAACAGGCGCTTCGCGCCCTCGACCCTCATGAGGCGGTCTCCGCCGCCGTGCGCAATCAATGTGGGGCAGGTGATTTTTTTCGCCGCGCCTGCCAGTGTGAACAACTCCAGCCGCTCGCGCGCCTCGGCGTCCGTGACGCCGCCGAGGATGCGCTGCAAAGTCGGCTGCAGGTGCGGGCAAAAAAGATAAAGATCATCGAGCACGCTGTAGCAGCCGGACCAGCAGACGAGCGCCTTGATCCGCTGATCGAAGGCCGCGGCGCGCGGCGCGTAGTAGCCGGCCATGCTGATCCCGACGACGGCGATCCTGTTTGGCTCGACTTCGGAACGAGAGACAAGATAGTCGATGCAGGCCCGCGCCGGAATTTCATAATCGTGGCGCGTCGGAATATTTTTCACGTAGTGCGACGAGCCGCGGCCCGGCGTGTCCGCCAGCAGCACCGCCCAGCCGCGCGCCAGCATCGGCCGGGCGCCGAAGTAAATTTCCTCCGCGTAGGCGTCCGCGCCGCCGAGAAAGAGAATCGCCGGCCAGGGTCCGGGTTGGGGATCGACCGGATGACAGAAATAGCCGTCGTACTCTTCGTCGCCGCAGCGCACGCTGATCACTTCGATGGGCGGCGCGTGGAGTTCGGCCGCGGCGCGAAAATTTTCCCGGGCTTTTAGAAAACGTTGGGTTTTCTCTCTCATCTCGTCCGCGGTAAGCAGGACGTCCGACATGCGATAATATTGGTTGGCGTGAAAAAAATTCCTCATGGCGCTGTCCTGGTGACCTAGAGCCAGCGCCCGCTTTGCGGTCGCCTCCGTCCTCTCGGCCAGATCGAGCCAGCCGCGCTCCCACCCTTCCAGGTCGCCCGGCTCGAGGCGCTCGCAGAGCCGCGCGATGTCGAAAAGGTCTCCGCCGCCTTGCTGCGCCTCGGCGGCGAGCCTGAGCACGTGAAAGCCCCACGGATGATTCGGCTTCAGAAAATTCAGCATGAAGTTGTTGCACCGTTGGCAGAAAGAACCTAGGCAAAATTTTGTTGGGCGTCAAGCCAACAAAAAAAGGCCCGCCGCAGATTGCTGCGACGGGCCCGCTCAGGTTCTTCAATCCTAATTCAGCCGCCCTGCTAGAACATGCGATCCCAGAGGCGCCAGATAATATTGGACTGCTGGATATCCTGATTGGAAATCAAGGTGAATTTTCCGACGGGCTTGTCGCCCAGTGTGAGAGTTAGCTCGCCGAGCTTGTCGCCCTTCTTGAGCGGCGCCCACACCGGACTGCTCAGTTGAATATTGGATTTGATCGCCTTCTCATCCGCTCGTTTGACCAGAATCTGCGCCGGGCTGCCGACCACCGCCTGAAGCGATTTGATCTGGCCCCCCTTGATCCTAATCGCTTGCGGCACAACCTCGCCGGGTTTCATGACCGTCAGGATCTTGTATTCGCTGAATCCCATCGTCAGCAGACGCGCCCCTTCACGGAAACGAATCTTGTTGGTGGGAGAACCCAGGGTCACAGAGATCAGCCGCATGCCGTCGCGCTCCGCGGTCGCCGCGAGATTGAACCCGGCTTCATGATAGGAGCCGGTCTTGAGTCCGTCCGCTCCGGGAAATTTTCCGATCAGATGATTGGTGTTTTCCAGGACGAACTTTCCGTCGCGGAAACCCTCCTTGACGATCGAGGTCCATTTGAGAATCTCCGGATACTTGACCAGCTCGCGCGCCAGCAGCGCCGTATCGTAGGCGCTGGTGACGTCTGGCTGCTGGCTTCTTTCCGGCGGGAGACCGTGCGCGTTGAAGTACTTTGTATCCTTGAGCCCCAGCTCCTGCGCGCGCTGGTTCATCATCACGACAAAGGCGTCGGCGTCGCCCGCGAGTTTTTCCGCCACGGCTTCGGAAGCGTCGTTGGCCGAGTGGACGGCGATCGCCTTCATCATGTCTTCGAGGGGAAAACTTTCTCCCTGCTTGAGATAGACCTGCGAGCCGCCCATCTTGCTGGCGCGCGCCGAGACCAGAACGGGATCGGTCAGCTTGATCGCTCCCTGCTTGACTTTTTCGATCACGATGAGCATGAGCATCATCTTCGTGAGCGAAGCCGGCGGCCAGGGTTTGTGGATTTCCTGCTCAAAAAGGATTTGCCCGGTTTTTGGCTCCATCAGGATCGCCGCGACGTACGGCGTCTGATTGTCCTCGACGACCTTCTGCGCGCCACGGCCCAGCCGTTGCGCGTTGGTCTCGCCGAGGAACAGCGCGTGGAGAAAAAACAGCGCGGCCAAAAAACTCACGGTCAAATGTCTTGCTTTACGTACCGTCATTCTGGAAAGCCTCCTTACGGCTTAAAATTGCTGGGGCTGATTTTACACGTTTGCAAGGAACCTGACAAGTTTTCAGTCCCGGCAGCGCCGAAAGGGCAAGAAATGGCCGGAACCAGAGCTTTAAATCTCAGATTGCAGATGCCGGTAGCGTTTCTAGGCAGCAGGATTCGGCGGATTGACAGAAACGCTCTAGGTTTCGTTCACGAGCTTGCCTTCTTGATACGCGACGCACTGGCCGCTCTGGCTCAACGGGAGCTCGGCCGCCAGAACGAACGCCTGGCCCAAGATCTCGGGACCGGGCATACGGTTAAGCGCCTCCTGCGGAGCGCCTTCGGTGGCGATGGGAACGCGCGGCGAAAAAATCACCACGCAGACATTCGACTCTCTCACTTCCTCCGCGACGTAGCGCGTGAAGGTGCGGATGGCTTCTTTGGTCACCATGTAAGCGCACGCGCCGGCGGGTTTGACGCCTCCGCCGCCGTAGAGATTGACGATGTGGCCCGACCTCTTCGATTCCATGTGCGGAAGAACCTGCTTGGTGCAAAAAAAGGTGCCGCCGAGATTCGTTTGGATGACGCGGTCCCAAAACGCTGCGTCCATGTCCCGGATGCGCGGCCACCGCGGAATTCCCCAGGCAAAATGCGGCACGATCGCGGCGTTATTGACCAGGACGTCGATTTGACCGAACCTGCTCATCGTCTGATCGACCATCTTCTTCACGTCTTCTTCGGTGCGCACATCGGCGTTAACCGCGAGACTGTCCGTAAGGCGAGCAAGCTCGCCCGAAGTTTTCTGCAGCCGTTCTTTGTCGAAGTCGGCGATCACAACCTTCGCCTTCTCTCGTGCGAAAGTTATGGCCGCGTGCCGGCCGATCCCTTTGCCGCCGCCGGTAACGATAACGACTTTTCCTTCGAGCATGAGCGCCCTCCTGGATCGAATTATTGTTACAACTGAACCAGCGCATATCGCAAACCGCTGGCTCAATCAATCCGCTGTTGTTACTATCACAGCATGGGCTGGCAGGAGAATCTCATCGAAGATGCCGCACAGATCCGAGAGCTGATCTCACGAACCAAAAGCGTCGCCGTCCTCGGCATCAAAACGGAAAAGCAGGGCTCCCAGCCCGCTTTCTACGTCCCCAGCTATCTCGCCGCCGCCGGCTTCGAGATCATTCCGGTGCCGGTCTATTACCCGAACGTTACGGATATTCTCGGTAAAAAAGTTTATCGCCGATTGATCGACGTGCCCGGCGAAATCGATCTGGTCGATGTCTTCCGCCGGGCGCACGATATCTCCGGACACGCGGAAGACATCCTGGCGAAAAAGCCGCAGGCGGTCTGGTTTCAATCCGGAATCCGCAACGACGAGGTGGCCGAGCAATTAGCGAAAGCCGGCATACAAGTGGTTCAAGACCGCTGCCTGATGGTCGAGCATCGCTCAATGCTATGAACGTGTTGTAACGGAATGGACGGAGTGTAAAATTGAAAATATGAAAACCGAAACCGAGCTCGGCCTCACGCGCCGCGAATTTCTTACCGCTTCGGTGGCAGTGCCCGCCATCCTTTTATGTAACTCGGTTCACGGTTGGGAGATCGTTGCGGCGACGCGTGAGCTGGAAGCGACGCCGGCCTGCGGCGACAAAGACGACGTGACGCCGGCGCAAACGGAGGGGCCGTTCTTCAAGCCGCGCTCGCCGGAGCGCAAGTCGCTGCTCGAACCGGGCATCCAGGGAACCAAAATTATTCTTGAAGGCCGCGTTCGTTCGACGAAATGCAAACCCATCGAGAAAGCGCTCGTCGATTTCTGGCAGGCGGACGCGGGCGGAGAATATGACAACGCTGGCTACAGGCTGCGCGGCCACCAGTTTACCGATGGGAATGGATTGTATCGTTTGGAAACGATCGTGCCGGGGCTCTACCCCGGACGCACGCGCCACTTCCACGTCCGCGTGCAGGCGCCGAACCGCCCGATTCTTACCACGCAGCTTTATTTTCCCGGCGAGCCCGACAACAAACGAGACGGGATCTTCAATCCGAAACTGGTGATGGCTATCCGCGACGCGGCAGGCGCTAAGACCGGTAACTTCGATTTTGTTGTGGATCTTGGTTAAGGAAACCAGACAAGAGTTTCGAGTTTTGAGTTTCGCATCAACTTGATCCTTCGACCTTTCGATTTCACTCAAGGCCGCAATCCGGTCCAATGGTGAACCCAGGACTTCGAGTCGTGAGTCTTAGTCGAACGATCAAAGGCCGGTCAAGACGCGACCGCATTCAGCCTGTTCACTTGCGACCCACCGCGTCAAGGAATTTTTCCTGTACAGCCTCACAGGCTACGCGGTAGAGGAGATCTCGGTCGGGCGATTGAGCGAGGAATCCCAGCGGAATTTGAAAGCCGCCTTTTTCTCTAATATTTCCACCGCCGTAATATGTTTGCCTTTCCTCATCGAGCCCGAACGCCTTCTTTAGAAACGTATCGGGCTTGATGGTGTCACTGCGGGTACGCATCGAACCGTCGACCGTTGCGCCGTCCACGATCCCGAATACGAGCACCGTGTCGATACCCTCACGTTGCAAGAGAAACTCGGAGACTTGCGGGATGCCGTCCCTATGCTCGGCGCGGACAAAGCCGACATCGGTGAGGATGATATTGTCGAATACCTGTTTCTTTTCCAGAGCTTTCTGGAGCATGTCCATTATCGCCGGCTTGAGAAACTGCGTAGAGATCTTTTTGATCAACGATTGGTCAACACAGGGCCAAAGGTAGGCCGCTCCTTCAAACTCCAACCGACTCGCCTCGAGCATCGCCATGGTGTCCGACCGGATGCCGTGCATAAGCGCCGTAGCCAAGCGTACGTGCTCGATGTCCCCCGGGTTGAGGCCTTTGGGGAATTGCGCGCGCAGGTACTCTGCGTAGATGGCGGATGTGGACGAAGCGTCCTTACGGATATCCACAAACTCGGCAGGGATGTCGCCGAGCCGCGCATGGTGATCAACCAGAGAGAGCAAACCTTTGTTAACAAGCTTGTCTGAAATCGGATTGTCAATCTTTTGGGTATCGACAAAAGCCACGGCGCTGTAGGGCTGCAGGTCGAACTTATCGTTGTAGAGCTGCAGATCAATTTCCAGCAGTTTCACCAGGGCGCAGTTCTGCTGGTGACTGACCTCATGAAAACAGAGCAGCATGGTATCGATGTCAAACTGCTTGGCTAGCAGCGTGTGTGCCAGGCCCGAGGCGATACTATCCGGATCCGGGTAACCCGTGAGGACTACCAGTATCCTCTCGCCCCGGTGGCGCCGCAGCACCTCGCAAAACTCTTCCCACTTTTTGCTGGCTGCCTTCTCTTCTTCGAGGTTGACTCGCTCAACCACACGCAGGGGTCGGTCTCCCTGCGCGGTTGCTTCAGCTTTGTTGGCCGTAGAGCTTTCTCCTTATAAATAAACGCCCTAGGATTAAACCGCGTCCACCCTCAATAGACCCTACGAATGTGCGACCCGCAGCGTAACGCGCGCGACGCAGAACAACAATCAGGTGAGTTCGGGAGCTTAAAGAAAAAAAATCCTGAAGCAGCCGTCGGGAAATCCCTGGGGAGTGTTAACCACCACGATCGGCGCGGGAGTAATTTTTAGTGAAAAGAGGCCAATCGAGATTCGAGACCCGACTTTAGAGCCGGCGAAGGCGCAATTTTTATAACCTCCCCAACTCTTTTAGGACTTCCTCAGCGATTGAAGTGTCCGCCACCTGTTCCAAAGCGACGGTCTTCGGCAATCCCGCCTTTCTTTCTATCTCCAAGAGGTTCTCCACTCCGGCGGTATCGACGCGGCCGTCCCGGCTGAAAGCGTTGACCACGACTTCGTAGGACTCGCGCGCCATCGCCTCGTCCATCGCGAAGCGCTTGCGAATCACTTCGGTAGAACTCGCCCGCTCTTCGCGCAGGTGCCTCAACGCCTCCACCTCGGACTTCAAAACCCTTTTCACCTGCGAGCGGTTCTGCTTGATTTTTTCGACGGTCGCGGAGAGCCCCGCCAACGGGATCGAGACGACATCGGCGGTATTCGCCAGCAGAGGGAAACCCTCGCGCTTCATTAAAATCGAAAACGGCGGCGCGACCAGAATTGCGTCCACGCGCTTTGCCTTGAAGGCCTCGACGACGAACTTCTCCTCGCCGATCGCGAGAAACTTGACGTCACGATCGGGATCGAGGCCGAAGTGCTGCAGCAGCAGCCGGCCGCTGATCTGGTTGGTGCCGCCGAGACTGGTGACGCCGACTACGCGCCCTTTCAGCTCTTTGACGCTTTTGATCGATGGATAGACGATGAGACTGAAAAACGGCGCCTTGATGCTGGTCGAAAAGGCGCGCACCGGAGCGCCCCTGGCCGCCGAGCGGATCGCCGAGCCGAAGACTTCCGCATAATCCGCGTCGCCGCTGACCAGCGCCGCGATGTTGACCGCCGGGCGCGCCTGCACCAGCTCGGCGCTCAAACCGTTCTTGGCGTAAAGGCCGCGATCTTTGGCGATGAAGGCGGCGAGAAACGAGAGCGAGTTGTTGGCGTAGGTGATGCGGATTTTTTCCTGCGCGTGGGCCGAACAAACCGCGAGCAGAAGGACGAGGAGAAAACTCGCCGCATACCCAATCCCTTGTCGCTTCATGATTTTTTTTCACCCGGAACTTGGAACTCGGAACTCGAAACTATTTTTTTCCGTACAGGCGATCGATATAACCGCTCTTTTTGATCTCCTCCATGAGACTCGTATCGATGAAATCCTTGGCCTGAGGATTGCGGTCCTTCGAGGTCAAAATCGAATCCAACGCCGCCTGGATGCCCTTCAACTCGGGTATCGGATACTCGCGCAGACTGCCCGCAAGCCTGGCGTAAACTTCTTTGGCGGCTTGTGGATCGTCGACACCCTCCTGTTTCATAGCCGCGAGCGGCACCTCCGGCCGGGTTTTGAAGACGTGGATTCCGTCGATGTAGGACTCCAGTAGTTTTCGCAAGGTCTCCCGCCGCGTTTGGAGAACGGATACGGGAGCGACGATGCCGAAGCGCGCATAATCCAACGGCAGCTCTGAAAGATCCGCCAGCACTCGGCAACACTTCGTGGCCAGCACCTTGTAAACTTGCTCGGGACTCACCAGCGCCCCCTCGACGTGGCCGCCGACCAGCGCGGTGATTCGCGTCGGCGTATTGCCCGACTGCAGAATCGTCACGTCCTTCTCGGGATTGAGCTTCAAGAAGCGCAGCGCCAGTCTCGTCGTTACGTCGGAGGCCGAGCCGAACCGGCTGATCGCGATGCGCTTGCCTTTGAGATCATCCGCCGTCTTGACGTTGCTGCGCACGACGAGATAGTGCTCCAGCCGGTTGATCGTGACCGCGATCACTCTTACATCCAGGATGCCGGCTACCTTTGGACTGAGCTGTGCGGGCACATCGGAATCGGTGACAATAACGTCCCCCGCTATCATCGCCTGCGACATGATGCTGCCGCTGTTGAAATAGATGGGCTTCACATCCAGGCCGCGCTTCTGCCAGAGTCTCTCCCGCTCGATCACGAGGCGCAGTGTGCCGCTCACGCCGGTGCCGCTGTAGCCCATATTGATCGTCTCAGCTCGAATCGTCTGCGGGGAAAATACCGCCGCTGACACCATCGCCAAAACCAACGCAACGCGTCGCATCAAAGTTTTACCCGCCCTTTCTTAAAGCCATTGGATTGTCAGCTCCGCCGCCTGCGAGCGCGCCACTTTCGCAGCAGCCACACGAGAAGCAGGATCGCGATGAAAACCGGCGCGAGCCACACCCAACCTTTTACGAATCGCACCGCCGAGTAGACCGGACTGCTATCGACCGTTACAGTTTTGGTGAAAACGGGAAGTTCCCTTCTTTCCTCACTGTCGCTTCCGGGCACCTTGGTGCTCACCGTCACCGTGAGCAGCAACGACTGGGGTCCCGATCGCAGCGGCGTCACGTCCCAAATCCACGGGACCGGTCCCTCGCCTTGCAACATTCTTTCCTCGTCGTTCAAAGGGGTAATGTCGAAGCCGTCTCCCGATAGACGCGCCCGGATAGAGCTGCCGGCCGTGATCTCGTCCGCGTCCGTGATGCCGGATTCTTTCAGCGTCTTGGTAAAATCGTCGGCCAGCTCGTCCGGCACGCGCGCCTGGATCTTCTCCTTAATGCCGGCCCTCATGCGCTCGGGAGCATCGAAAACGACGCGCGCGCCGGCCATTTTTTCCAGCTGATCGCGCGCGATCAGCGCGGACAGCCGGGGACCGCCGGGCGACGGCGGCGGGGGCGTTTTCCGCGCGGGAGGAGATGTTTTCGCGGGCGGGTTCGCGCTCTGGGACGTGCCGGTCTGGGTTGCGCTCTTGCTCTCCGCCGTGCTCCTGGTTTTCGGCAGCCCTGCATCCGGGACATTAGCGGCAACGCGCACGGCGGGCTCGGGACAGACCGCCGGTTTGCACGCCGTTCCCGAGGGAGCATTCCGAACCGGCGGGCCGGCGAATGCCATTGGACTTTGACTCGGGAATTGAAGCTTGCAGGCGGAGCCCAGAGCCACGACCGCGAGAACCGACAGCGGCAGGATAAATAAGAATAACTTTTTTCTCCCCGCCGCGGGAGAGTTGGCCTTGCGCAATTTCATGAACTCGACTGCTATTGTATGCGGAATCGCGCCCTAAACCAAAGCGCGCGACCGCTTTTTATTATCATTCGGTCGTTGGGCTTGCAAAGAGAGAGCGCGCGCCGCTCGCCCGCTCAACGGGGGGTACTTGCAAAAGATCTCCTCGGAGCTAAGCTTTACAAAGTCCCTAGAGGTGGAGAATTATGATGCAAAGGCCGAGCGTTTTCATAGTCGGTTTCTCTATTCTGCTGGCAGGCTGTTCGGTAAGTACTCAGGTCACGAACACCTCTCGTTCCGCTATCGAACAACGGCTGCTCGTTGGCTCATTGGAGCGTGCGCTGGACGCGCGCGATATCGAGCAATTCAAAGGCAAAACCGTCGGCGTTGATTTCTATGGCCTGACCGGTGACAAGGAATTTGCGCGGGAATTTTTCACCGCGTGGCTGCAAGAACACCGAGCGCGGGTCACTCCAGACCCCCAAAAGGCGGAGTTGCGGCTCAAAGTTTTTGCCTCCGCCCTCGGAGTCGACAAAGGTCAATCTTTCTTCGGCCTTCCGGTTCTCACGGTCCCGGTCATAGGCGTCACCGTGCCTGAGATCGCTCTGTATAAATCCGTGAGGTACCGCGGACGCGCGGACGTTCAAATCTACACGTTGGATGCCGCGAACGGAGAGTTCGTCGAAAAGAGCCCGGAGAGAGCCGGCGAGACGAAGTACGACGACTACACGATCCTCGTCTTTATCAACTACACTCGCAGCGACCTGGACGACCAAGACAGGTAACGGCGCCCAACGCTTCGCACTTCGCTTGCGGGAATCCCGCGCATTTCCGCCTGTTGCTATTCACCGCGACGCTCCTCTATGATCCGGTTCAAAGGAGACGGCCATGGCCAACACGGTTGCGGCGGGCGGACTCAAAATAGACGAACAGTTGTTTCGCCTCGTGCGGGACGAGATCGCGCCGGGCACGGGCGTGGACGCCGATGATTTTTGGCGCTCGTTCGGCGCGATCGTGCGCGACCTGGGTCCGAAAAACCGCGCGCTGTTGGAAAAACGGGACGAGCTGCAAAAACAAATCGACGAGTGGCATCTTGCCCGCAAAGACCGGCCGTTCGATCTCAAAGAGTATAAGTCGTTTCTCAAAGAGATCGGCTATCTCGTCCCTGAGGGAAAAGATTTTCAGGCGGCAACCGCCGGCGTCGATCCGGAAATCACCGAGATCGCCGGCGCGCAATTGGTCGTGCCGCTCGATAACGCGCGCTACGCGCTCAACGCCGCCAATGCGCGCTGGGGAAGTTTGTACGACGCGCTTTACGGCACCAACGTGATTCCAGAAGACGGCGGCGCCGAGAAGGGCGAGAGCTACAACCCGCGGCGCGGCGCCAAAGTCATCGCCTACACCGAGGAGTTCTTGGACAAAGTGATCGGTCTCGAGCGCGGAAGCTTTTCGGACGCGGCGCGATTTTCTCTGAAAGACGCCGGCGGCAAGAAACAACTCGCGGCGACGATGAAGAACGGCGCGACGGCGGGACTCGCGGACCCGGGCAAATTTGCCGGCTATGTGGAAAAAGCGGGCGAGTTGACGAGTATTCTGCTGCGCAACAACAACTCGCACATCGAGATTCAGATCGATCGCAGCCACCCGATCGGCAAAACCCACGCGGCGGGCGTGAAGGACGTGGTCCTGGAATCGGCGATCACGACGATCGAAGACTGCGAGGACGCCGTGGCGGCCGTCGATGCCGCCGACAAGGTGACGGTCTATCGCCACTGGTGCGGCATCATGAAAGGCACGCTCGAAGCGAGGTTCGAAAAAAACGGCCGGCCGCTCAACCGCGCGCTGAATCCGGATCGTATTTTCACGACGCCGGCCGGCGGGAAGCTCACCTTGCCGGGAAGAAGCTTGCTGCTCGTGCGCAACGTCGGCATCCACATGTACACCGACGCCGTGACGACGGAGGACGGCAGGGAGGTTCCCGAGGGATTTCTCGACGCGATGGTGACGGTGCTGGCGGCGCTACACGACCTCAAAGGAAAAAACCGAGGCGCCAACAGCCGCGCGGGGAGCATTTACATCGTCAAGCCTAAACAGCACGGCCCGGAAGAAGTCGCCGCGACCGTCGAACTCTTCGAGCGGGTGGAAGACGCGCTCGGCTTGAAGCGCAACACTCTCAAGATCGGCATCATGGATGAAGAGCGGCGCACGACGGTGAACTTGAAGGAATGCATCCGCGCGGCCCGCGAGCGCGTGGTTTTCATCAACACCGGATTTTTGGATCGCACCGGCGACGAAATTCATACGAGCATGGAATTGGGCGCGATGCTGCCGAAGGAAGAGATCAAAGCACAGCCGTGGATCAAGGCCTACGAAGATTGGAACGTGGACATCGGCATCGAGACCGGACTGCCGGGCAAAGCGCAGATCGGCAAGGGCATGTGGACGGCGCCCGACGAGATGCGCGAGATGGTGCAGACCAAGATCGCCCATCCCCAGGCCGGCGCGAACACCGCCTGGGTGCCGTCGCCGACCGCGGCGACCCTGCATGCGCTGCACTATCATTATGTCAATGTCGCCAAGCGCCAGGCGGAGCTGGCGAAAAGGGGCCGCGCGAGTCTGGATAACATTCTCACACCACCGTTGTTAGACCGGAAATTGAAGCCGGAGGAGATCCAGCGCGATCTCGACAACAACGCGCAAGGGATCCTCGGCTACGTCGTGCGCTGGGTCGATCAGGGCATCGGCTGCTCCAAAGTGCCCAACATCCACGACGTCGCGCTGATGGAAGACCGTGCGACGCTGAGAATCTCGAGCCAGCACATCGCCAACTGGCTACACCACGGAATTGTCACGAAGGAGCAGGTCATCGAGACGCTGAAACGCATGGCGAAAGTCGTCGATCGGCAAAACGCCGGCGACCGCAACTACCGCAACATGGCGCCCGATTATGATAAGAGCATCGCGTTTCAGGCGGCGCTCGATTTGGTTTTCAAAGGCCGCGCAGCCCCGAACGGCTACACCGAGCCGGTGCTTCACGCCCGGCGTAGGGAAGTGAAGGCGGTGAAGCGAACGTGATTACTTTATTCGGGTAAATACCGGATACAAGTTTAAGCCGGCTTGGCGGATAATCGGTAGATGCCATGGCCAGCCGGACCCAATGGACGATCGCGATCCGTTGCCATCTATGCCATGGAAAATTCGCTCTGCGCCATCTGGAACTGGATAGCGTTTTCATCTCTCCGCTGACCACTTTCTGCCCGCATTGTCATACCCAGCTGCACGTCACGTCGGGACCGAACAACGCCCGGTACGCTTACTTGCAACGGGTCGACCTCAGAGAAGAAACAGAATCGATCTACAGAAAAACCAGCGGCAGCTACGTTTGGCACTTTTCCGAGGATTGTTCTCGCTGGCCCACAGACGCCTACGTGCAGATGGAAATCCAGCCTGACGTCGGCGAGATCTGCGGCGAGTGCAAAACCAAACAACGAAGAATGAGGGTTCACTAACTCCGCGGCTGCTCAGGACCTTGTCCCAAGAACATCCTTGGTCAATAACACCGCCACCGGCCGGTTCGAGTCTTCCGCCAAGATCCAGGCGTTCTTGAAAGTCCAATCGATGTCTTCCACGCTGCGCAGGACGTAGTGCCGGACGCCTAAAGCATCCAAGACGGGTATCGTCGCGGTTCCGACTCTGGCGAAGCCCCGATCGCCGATATCGCCCGCGTAATAAATAACCAGAAGCATCGGCAGCTCGAGTTGTATCCCCGTCGTCACGATGCCGTTGCAGCTGTTGAGCAGCCCCGCATTCTGCATGAGCATCGCCGGCTTTTTTCCGACCAAGCGGGCGCCGGCGCAAATCCCTATTCCCTCTTCCTCACGGCACAGAGGGACGTGGATGATCTCTGCGTCGCGCTCGAGGGCGTCGATGAGATCGAGGCAGTTGATATCCGGAAGGCTCGCAACGAGATTGACCCCGGCTTTTTTCGCGCCGTCCAGGATCGCCCGAGCCCTGGCTTTTGCGTCCATCTCAGTCACTGGTAAAGCCGCGCGATCCAGCCGCTCTTGTCGAGTTCTTCCACGAAGCTGGTGTCGACAAAAGCCGCCGGATCGGCGCCCCTCGCTTCGGGCATCGACGACTCGGCAAAAGAGTCGAGAATCGCCTTGACCCCGTTTTGCGTCGGGTACGGTGCCCTGGACAGATAGCGCAGCGCGTACACGCGATACGTCTCCTCCAAAACCTCGGGATTCTGCGTCTTCGTGTATTTCTGAATAATTTTGAGTGAGAACGTCTTGTCGATCTTAAAGCGATGGATCGCCTCGGTGAGGGAACGAATAAATTGGCCGACCGTTTCCTTGCGCTCGCGAATGAAGCGCCGCGTGGTTCCGTAGCAGGTGCTGGCGTACTCGATGCCCGTCGAGCCGGCGTCCATGAATTCCCGGAAGCCGAGCGTCTGCGCGGTGATGTTCGAAGGTGGAGAGAAGACGCCGCCGTCGAGCAGCCCCGACTTCATGCTCGCCAATATTTCCGGATAGCCGCCCATCGGGCGAACGACAACGTCCCGGCTCGGGTCGAGACCGGATCGTCTTAGTAGAGTGCGCAAAGTAAAATCCGAAAGGCTCCCCAGCGTGGTGACACCGAATCTTTTTCCCTTGAGGTCTTTCGGCTCCTTCATGTCCGCAAGTGTCATCAGCGAGAAGACCAAAGTGTTGTAAGTGGTCGCAATCAGCACGGCGTCCTTGGCCCCATTGAGATTCGCGGCGACCAGGGCGTTTCCTCCCGTGCCGATTACCTGCAACTGGTTTGAAAGAAGGGCCGCCATCGAACGCGGGCCGCCGGTAAGATAGACGAGATCTACGTCGAGCCCGTGCTTGCGGAAGATTCCGGTTTCCTTCGCGATCCACAAAACCGCCTGGGCCCCGCTGATCGAAGGATAACTGATCGTCAAATGATTGAGCTTGCCCTCCTGGGCAAACCCGAAAGCGCGCGCCAAAACGACCGCCGCCAAGACCAGTCCGCACGACGTGACTTTCCTCAAAGATTCACTCAACCTTTCTTCCAACTCCCGGGAATGCGCGCCTGGAGGATCGGAATGCCTTCGGTCTGTTCGATGTGGCGAGTGAAACGATATTTGTTTTCAACGTCAGGCCAGGGCCACGGCGGCACCTCTCCCCGCCCCGGCGCTACTTTGGCGCAGATGAAGGTGTGTTCCCAGCGCGCCAACGCGTCGCTGAAGAGCTTTTTGAATTCATCCACGGAAGCGGCGCCAAATGCGTTCTTGATGCCGACGCCCCTCGCCACGGCGACAAAATCGACGCCCTCCGCGGTTGCGGTCTTCGTTCCGCCCGAAGATTCATAGACACCGTTGTCGAACACAACATGGATCAAGTTTTTCGGGTTCTTTCGCATGATCGTCGGCAGACCGCACAAGTTCATCAAAAGCGAGCCGTCGCCGTCGAGCGCGATCACTCTCCGCTGAGGCAAACCGAGAGCCATTCCCAAAGCGATCGAAGAGGTGAGCCCGAGAGTCCAACAGCGCAGGTTCCCATCGCTCGGACGATAGGCGTTCCACTCGGACGACGTGCCACCGACGCAGACCACCACGAGCGCGTCGCCGACCGATCCGGCGATTTCTTTAAGACACTCGTGCCGTTTCACCAGGGTGACCCATACCAACGTTCCGACTACGCGTCAAGTTTCAGTCTCAAACGATCGTCGTTCTTGAAGCCGTGGAGCTTATTTTATAAGAAGGGTACGGAACGAGACGATCGCAGGAAGGATCGGCGATGGACGTACGAGCCGCAGCCGCATTCGCGCCGGGGAAGCCTCTTAAAGTCGAAACCGTACAACTCGACGGGCCGAAAGAAGGCGAGGTCCTGGTCGAGATCAAGGCGACCGGAGTGTGCCACACGGACGAGTTCACGCGCTCGGGCGCTGATTCGGAGAGAAGAGCCGATGGGCGCCGCCGCGGTCGTAGGTGATGCTGCGAACTTCCTTGCGGTTGGCCCGCAGGCGCTGGTCGATTTGTTGGAAGCTGGTGAGAACGCCGGATTGGTCGCTCGCCTCGACCAGAAGCAGGACCGGCGCTTTAATCGAGTCCAGCCGCTCGGTCAACTCTTGCACCTCTCGTCCCACGGGGGCGAGGAGACCGAGCGCTTTCAAATCGTTCCGCCCCAGCGCAACCGACAACGATAACGCCCCTCCGCGAGAAAAGCCTACGAGCGCGATTCGCGACGCGTCGATGTCCGCCAGCGTCTTGACGTGATCGATCGAGCGGGCGATCTGCTGTTTGTGACGCGGCTGCATTTCCGGCCCGCCTTTGCGAATCGGGGCGAAGACGAAGAAACCATCGGCAGCGAAGGCCTCACGGATGGCTTTGAGGTTGTAGCCATCCTCCGCCGCTCCTCAACTTCCCGCCTTGATGAAAACGACGCTGCGCCCGTCCGGCGATAATCCAGGCTGGACGCAGCTTACGCCGTCACACGCGCTGATGTTCTGCGGCGCGGCGTTGCCGCGTCGAAGGTAAACCTCGGTCCATTCTATATTGCGCGAGAGACCGCGCTTGGTTTCGGTCTTGGTATAAACGACCGTGTCGCCGTACACCCGTTCCTGGCCGCGGATTTGCGCCAGCATGCGGCGCTGCTCGTCCGACTTGGCGTCATACGGCAACGGCGTAACTCCGCCGCTCTTCAGCGACACCACCGCCAGCGGCGCGCCTTTGGCGCCGTTCTCCATTAGCAGCACGGCCTCGTCCGGACTCTTGCCGTCGAATCCTACCAGCTTGAGCGCGCCCGGGACTTTTTGCACGCCCACGGCTTTGCCGCCTTCGGAAGGAATCCGAACGATCGTGTCGCCCTTGAGGGCGTAGACGGCTCGATCCGCCGGCGAGAAGACGGGCGCGCGGTAACCGCCGTCGGTCGTCAACGCTCTTACCGTCCCCCGGTCCAGGCTCGCGATCCAGACGTTTCCCGTGTCGATCTCATCGCCCGGTCCGCGCATCTGCCCGGGCGCCGCGGTCAGCCCCGAAACCCGCAGCAGGCGGTTGACGAGCGATTCCGTGGCGGCGCCGACAGGAACCGCCAGCGCCAGCAATAGCATCACGCGCGCCAACCGCCGTGGACCGATCACCGCTTCTCTCCGGTCAGAAAAAGTTTCGGCACCATACGGTCGAAGCCGAGAATCTCCGTGCGCTCGATTTTGCCGCGCGGCACCGTGAGCAGCTCCCGGCGCGGCGCTTCCGGACGCCGAATCAGAAACGTCGCGCCGTCCTTCCCTTCCCACACGAGCCATGCCTCCTCGCCGTCGGCCAGCACCTTGTCTCCGATCGCCGCGACCCGCGGCAGCGTTTTGTCGGCGATGAGAACTCCGTAATTGATCGGCAACAGCAGGATCTGCACCGCCGCGAGAAACGCGAGCAACGCTCTGGCGAACGCCGCCCGCGCGCCCAGCGGTTCATCGCGGAGCGCCGCCAGGATCGCCAGGGAAACCGCGCAGGCCGCGACGAGCCCGCTAAAATAGAGCGGCATGAGCGCATCGTCGAGCAGCAGCCTGACGAGCCAGGCGGGCTGCGGCGGCAAGGCGGGAGCCAGCAGCAGATCGGTGAAGAAGAAGCATTGCCGCATGACGAACTGAATCATAATCACGGCGAAAACCACGCCGAAAACCGCGAGCCGCTCCGGCTGTACCATCCAGACCGTAGCTTTGGCGCGAGCCGTCTCCGGCACAAGCCTGCCCGCCGACCACGCCAGCGCCGCCAGCGGCAGCGCGACGAGCACAACGGCCGGCACGGCGGAGACGAGGTAAACGAGAAAACGCGCCCCGGTGAAGAGATATCGCTCATCGAGAACGGCGAGGTCCGTGCCGATGCCGATCGCGGTCAGATGAAATCTGAGCGCGAGATAACCGAGCACGTATAACAGGAAGCTGCCGACGACCGTGTACCTCGTCCAGTCGCTTCCCAGCGCCTTGACGCGCTCGCCCAGTTCCTGCAGCAGGTTCGCCACTTTTTATCGCCCGATCATCGTGAACGCCGCCCAGTAGTACGGATGGCCGTACGCCGGATTGCTTTTCACTTTTATGAGCGCCGCGCGCGCCGCCTCCTGCGGCGGCCGGTTGAGCGCGGCTTCGTAAAAGCTTTGCATCCACAGCGCGGTCGCCGCCGAGTCCACCTTCCAGTGCGACACGACCAGGGTTCCCGCGCCCGCGTAAATCAGCGCGCGCACGATGCCGAGGACTTCGTTCGCGTGCGTCGCCTCGGCGCGTCCGGTTTCGCACGCGGAAAGCACGACCAGCCGACTTTTTTCGAGCGGCAGGCCGAACATCTCCGCCGCGGTCAGCTTGCCGTCGTCGCCGGCGCCGCCAGCGAGCGACAGGTAGGAGAGCATCGGCTCGGCGCCGTCGAATTTGCCGTGCACGGAGAGATGAATCACGTCGAAATCGCGCACCCAGGATTTAACATCGCCTTCGCGCGCGAGCTCATCGACGACGACCTTGTTGCGCCCGGGAAAAAGTTTCGCGATCGCCTGCACCTCGGGAACCGCCGCGTCGATGCTCGGATCCGCGACCGCGAGCAGCCTGCCGCCCGATAACCCCGGCGGCCGCCTGAGGCCGAGCAGCACGGAGGCGCTCGGGGCGTAGGTGATCTGAAAACGCTCGCCGAGGTAACGCCCGTCCGCCGGATCCTGGAAAACCTGAAATGGAACGTAATGCAGGTCTTCGTGCGGGATAATGACCAGCCGCTCGCTGCGAATGCGCGCGAGGACCGGCTGGATGAGGAAAAGGAACAGCTCGCGCGCGGTCGTTTCATCGAAACGCGCGTTCCGGTCGGCGAGACTTTTTTGCAGCGCGGCGACCTTGCCGATCATCTCGCTCCGCGGCAGAAAAACGCTGCGCACGAATACCGAGTCGGGCGCGATGTGCCAGACGATGATGCTGTGCTCGAGGACAAGGTATTCGAGCACCTCATAACCTTCCTCGCGCATCGATTGCTGCAAGGCCTTGAGACTCGCCGGCGCCGAAGTGACGAGGTTCTGCAGCCGCGGCGACTCGACGGCCATGCGCGCGACGACTTTTTGGTGCTGCGCCTCGAGCGTCCGTATCTGATCCTGGAGCGCGCTCATCTGCGGCGCGTTCTTCGCCGCGTCGCGCTGGCTCGCGATTTCGAAGAGCCGGCTCTGCGCGTCGGCGATCCGGGTTCGGAGCACCGTCGATTCCGCGTAGAGCTTTTGTTCCTCGGGCCGTTCGAGCCCGAGCTTGCGGCTGGCGAGCAGATCGGCGAGCGCCCGGGAGCGCGAACGCTCGAACAGCTCGAAGGCCTCGGCGTAACGGCGGCGCTCGAGCAACTGCTGGATCGGCGCGTAGTAGAAATTGATCCGGTCCTCGAGAAAAGTGCCCCGGCTGCGCTCGTCGCGCAGCGCCCGGCGGTCGCTTTCGAGCGTCTCGACCGCTTTCAAGAAATCCGCCAGTGCCGCGTCGTTGTTGCCGCGCAGCTCGTTCATCATGCCTTCGGTGAAATGGGTCCGCGCCTGAACGACGTCGGCAAAGCCGCCCGCCTGCTGCTCCATGCGCTTGGAAGCCTGGTAGATCTCGTTGAGCATCGGCGGAATTTCTCCGGGCGGCGGGACAAATTTTTCCGTCACCAGAACGTCGGCGGCCTTCTTCGGATGGAACACGCCGGTCTTTTGCACGGTCTGGTGCATGCGTTCCTGGGACTGGATCAGGCCGCGGCTCGCTTCGACGTTGCCGATCAGGCCCTCGGTCTGGCGCGCGAGCCCGGAGTAGCCGAGCTTGCGGACGATCGCGAGCCCCTGCTCGAGGTCGGCGCGCGCGCGGTCGAGCGCCTGATAGCACGGCTCGAACGAGCGCTGGAAATCGCATTTTCCGCCGGTTTTGAAATACACGTCCGACCGGTTCAAGTAGGCAAAATACGAAGCCATCGGATCTTTCGCCTGTGCGGCGACCGTGACCTCGCGGTTGAGAGTATCCGACGCGCCGGCGAGGTTGCCCTGCGCGATCTGGACGGTGCCGAGCACGTCCAGCGCGCGCGCCAGCACGTCCTTGTCGCTGATGCCTTCCGCAAGCCGCACGGCTTGCGTCGCATCGGCGAAGGCCTGGCCGACGTTTCGCCGCGAAGATTCGGCGAGCGCCTTCCACGCGAGCGCGTCCGCCTGATGCGCCACGTTTCGAGCGCGCTTGGCGGCCTCTTCGGCCTGCTGGTATAACGCGATGGCATTCGGCCACTGGCTTTGCATCCGATAAATGTGGCCCTGTTTGGTCAAGCCGAGCGCGAGCGCCGGCCAGTCGCCGCGGGCGGCGAGCATTTGGTTGCTGGCGCCGAGCTCCGCGTCCGCCTGCGCGAGGTCGGAGAGCCGCGAGCGCGGGTCGCCGGTTTTGCGAAACTGGTCGACAAATCCGTCGATGCGCTCGATCGCGCGCTTCTGCAAGGCGATCGGATCGCTTTGGGCGCGGGCAGATTGCGCCGGCAGGAGCAGACACAAAAACAGCGCCGTAAATACGAAAGTGAAATCGCGTCGATCCATAAGCGCTCCCGGCCGGGTGGCACTGAAAATCAAACGTTAATCGCCGCGGCTGCCTCGCCGAAGTAGTGTGACGTAAATTAAGTCAATTGAGGCGAAGCGTCAAGCGAGAACGGCCACACACGCCGACAAAAGCGCGTTCTTGCGGGCTAGGGTCGTATCTTGTAAGAACAGCTACACGATCGCAGAAAGGAGTTAACGATGGACGTACGAGCGGCGGTGGCGTTCGCGCCGGGCCAACCACTCAAGACTGAAACCGTAAAACTGGAAGGTCCGAAAGACGGCGAAGTCCTGATCGAGATCAAGGCGACCGGAGTCTGCCACACGGATGAGTTCACGCGCTCGGGCGGCGATCCGGAGGGACTCTTCCCGGTAATTTTCGGCCACGAGGGCGCGGGCATCGTCGTGGATGTCGGACGCGGCGTGACTTCAGTTGCGAAGGACGATCATGTCATCCCGCTCTACATCCCTGAGTGCCGCAACTGCAAGGCGTGCCTGTCGGGCAAAACGAATCTCTGCACCGCGATCCGTGCGACCCAGGGCAAAGGCGTGATGCCGGACGGGACCAGCCGGTTTTCGCTCGGCGGCGAGAAGCTGCACCACTACATGGGCTGCTCGACGTTCGCCAACTACACGGTGCTGCCGGAGATCGCCGTCGCGAAAATTCGCAAAGACGCGCCGTTCGACAAAGTCTGCTACATCGGCTGCGGCGTGACGACCGGAATCGGCGCGGTGCTCAACACCGCGAAAGTCGAGCCCGGCGCGAGCGTGGTCGTGTTCGGCTTGGGCGGCATCGGCCTCAACGTCGTGCAAGGCGCGCGCATGGCCGGCGCGAACCGGACCATCGGCGTCGATATCAATCCGAAGCGCGAAACGCTGGCGCGGAAATTCGGCATGACGGACTTCGTCAACCCGAAAGAAGTCGCAGGCGATCTCGTCGCACACCTCACGGACCTCACCGACGGCGGCGCCGACTACAGCTTCGAGTGCATCGGCAACGTGGACGTGATGCGCCAGGCGTTGGAGTGCTGCCACCGGGGCTGGGGCGTGTCGACGATCATCGGCGTCGCCGGCGCGGGACATGAGATCAGGACGCGCCCGTTTCAGCTCGTCACCGGCCGCGTCTGGAAAGGCACCGCCTTCGGCGGCGCCAGAGGCCGCACCGACGTGCCGAAATTCGTCGATTGGTACATGGAAAAGAAGATCAACATCGACGACCTCATCACCCACACGATGCCGCTGGAAAAAATCAACGACGCGTTCGATCTGATGCACTCAGGAGAGTCGATCAGAAGTGTGGTGATCTATTAGGCGAGAGGCTAGCGGCAACAGGCGAGAATTCTTTCGTTCATGCCTCGCGCCTCACGCCTCACGCCTTCTTGATGCCGCGGACGGCGCGCGCCCTGCCATTCAGTTTAAACGGTCGATCAGGACCAGCGCCGATAACTCTTTCACGCACCCGCGCGCGCACAGCTTCCTGCTGTTCGGCAGGCAAACTGACGAAGTAAGACCCGCCCGATCCCTGGCCGCCATAGAACGGCGCCCAGAAATCGTCGAACGACTTAAACTCGGGCGATATGACCAGTGGCTTTTCTTCGACGTCGGTAAATCCAACTTCGTGCCACAAAGCTGAAAGTTGGTCCTTGACGTAAAGCCGCTCATCCCGCGTCTGTTTGCCGGCGGGATCGATTTCCGCCGCGCTGTCCCAAAACACCGAATGGAGCTCATTCTCGTCCCGGTCCCAAACGGCCGCCGCTACGATTCCTCCCCGCCGGGCGACCCGGCTCATTTCGCATAGTGCGCCGCGAGCGTCCGGAATCAACTGAATGACGAGGAGAGCGAGGCATTTGTCGAACGAGCCGTCGGGATAAGGCAGGCTCAGAGCATTGCCGATGTCGAAGGTGACGCGCGGATCGCTCGCGCGGGAGCGGGCATATTCAATGAAAGCCTCCGATCGGTCGATGCCGACGATCTCGCTTCGAGCCCGCCGGGCTGCGGCGGTGAAAGCGAGCCCTCCCGTCCCGCAGCCGACGTCGAGCAGCCGTTCGCCGTCTTTGATGCCGACAAAATCGATAAACGGCCCGGCCAATAGCTGGCTGTAACGGCCGGTGCGCTGATTGTAGGCTTCAGCGTTGGAAAACCCGCCGGGTTTGCTCATAACTCGTTATCTAACGCCGCGGACAGCCCAGGCTTTCGCTCGCAGTTTGAACGCTCGGTCGGGGCCGGCGCCGAACACTTTCTCGCGCACGCGATTACGCAAGGTTAGCTGTTTGTCGACAGATAGACTGGCCAAGTAAGAACCGGCCGGACCTTGGCCTTCGACCAACGGCTTCCAGTACTCGTCAAACGATTTAAATTCAGGCCAAAGGAGCAATGCCGTTTCATCAATGCCGGTAAACCCGCCTTCGACCCATAAGCCTGCGAGTTGACCCGCGACGTAACCCCGGGTCTCCCGCATCTTTCCAGCCTCCGGGCTGATTTCAGCCGCGCTATTCCAGAAGAAAGTGTGAAAGTCATCCTCGTCCCGGTCCCAAACGCATGCCGCTACAGTTCCCCCCTGCCGGGTCACCCGTCGCATCTCGGATACCGCTCTCCGGACATCTGGAATGAACTGGACGACGAGCAAAGATAGGGATTTGTCGAAGGAACCGTCAGTATAAGGAAGGCTCAGAGCGTCGCCGACCTCGAACCTTAAGCGCGGCTCGCTCGTCTGCGCGCGGTCGTATTCGATAAAGGATTCTGATCGATCGATTCCAACAATCTCGCTTCGAGGATTCAGGGCTGCGGCGACAAACGCAAGCGAGCCTGTGCCACAGCCGACATCGAGCAGGCGCTCGCCGTCTTTGACGCCGGCAAAATCGATAAATTGTGGCGCCAACAGCCGGCTGATACGGCCGGTGTGGCGATTGTATGCTTCCGCGTTGGAAAACCTGCCGGTCAATTTCATGAGTGATTTACGTCTTTTTCTTGCTGAGCCTGAACGGGATGATCTTCGGCACCTGCTGCTGATATTGCCTGTAGGCGTCGCCGAAGAAACTGACCAGATCTTTCTCCTCGTATTTAATCGCGCGCAGAATATATCCAGTGGTGACGATGGCAAATAGCAAGTGGCCAACGGTCATCGTCGGCGTCGACCAGAAGGCAAAAAACCAGCCGAGATAAAGCGGGTGGCGCACGTATTTATAAAGACCGGGCGTCTTGAAGGTCACCGGCGTGGGCTGTTTCCCTATGAGGTGAAGAAAAACCTGGCGCAAGCCGAAGAGATCGAAGTGGTTGATCAAAAATGTGCTCGTCAGGACAAGGAGCCAGCCGAGCGCAAAGAGCGCCCATAAGATAAAGCGCCCTGCCGGATTCTCCACGTTCCAAATGACGCCGGTCATCGGCCGCCACTGCCAGAAGAGAAGGATCAGCAGCAGGCTGGAGAGCAGGACATAAGTGCTGCGCTCCGCCGGCTCGGGGATGATCTTCGTCCAAGCGCGCTTGAATCCCTGACGCGCCATCACGCTGTGCTGAATCGCGAAGAGTCCCAGCAGCGCGACGTTGATCACCAGCGCCTGGCCGCGCGGGCCTAGCACGCCGCCGTCGATACCTTTTGGAACGAGAAAATTACTCAGGAACCCGATTGCGTAAAGAAAAGTTCCCAGGAATATAAGGTAGCAGACCACACCGTAGATAAAGATAAAAACACGCCCCACCATAGAAGACCTCCTTCCCGAAGGTTCTAACCGCTGGTAAAGATCCCGGCGGGCCGTGTGAAACAACTCGAAGATGTGGCCGGATCGAGCGAGCCAGCCATAATAGCTCCCATGAAATTAGGATGGGACGGCAACGGTTGTCAAGAAAATAGTATTATGTAGAAGAGCGCGAATGCTTAACGCACGCCGCGCGCGCCGCCCACGCGTGGCGCGGCGCCGCAGCCGCGAGCGTGTAGGTAAGCGATCCGGTGCCGCAGCCGACATCGAGCAGGCGCTCGCCGTCCGCGATTCCCACGAAGTCGACGAAGCGCCGCGCGAAGAGCCGGCTCCACCGTCCCATGTAGCGCTCGTAACCCTCGGCGTTGGAAAAATTAACTGTCGGATTCGTCGTCATCGCGCAAAGCTCAACGCCAGTCCCTATCCGGAGGGATCACGTTCTTGCCGAAGCGCCGCTCCGCCGGCGCGGCGAGCCAGGATTGTGTTTTTTCGAAGTAGAGTTTGAAGTGCGGTGTTTGGCGATGCGCTTCCAGCGCCGCTTCGTCCTTGTAAACTTCGTAAAAATAAAAACGGTTGGGATCGTCGCGGTCCTGGATCACGTCGAAGCGCACACAACCGGGCTCCTGCTGCGAATGTTCCGCGTCGTAGCGCGCCATCTCCAAGAATTCGGCGGCGTGCTCCGGCTTTACCTGAAACGTCACCTGCAGCACGACCATCAAGGTACCTCGCGACTCTACTTTGCGGGGATAAGGTCAAATTTTCCGGACGCTTCTTCGTAGAACAGCGCGCCTTCTTTCGCGTCCCCGCCGCTCCAGTGCTTCAATTTGCCGGGAATTCGGATGAAGCTGCCCGGGCCTACCCGTTTCTCACCCGCGTCGTCCTTATACAGGTATGCGCCTTTGATGACGACGAGCCAAACGTCGTTCGTGTGCGTGTGCATCCCGGCATCCATCCCCGGTTTGAATTTCGTGAACGCGCCGTACGGTCCCTTGTCGGGATTACCCCAAAGCACCGCCCTGGTTACGCCCGGAACTACTTCCTTATACTTGGCCTCGTCCGCAGTGGCGAAGATCGCCGGCTTGGCTTTGGTTTGTTTTTCCGCGCTCTCGGCGAAGCCGATCCATGACGTAGCGGCTAGTTCAACCGCCAATCCAAAAACTATCAAAAACTTTTTCATGGCACCCTCCTGTTGTCGGAACCCTACCGCGAAGTGCAACGGGTTGTAATTGCCATAACGGAAGCCCGACAAGTGGTCAAGGTGTCCTAATCAGATGAGCCTAAAACGGCAACGCTATCTGCTCCCCCGCCTTGGGCTCGGCGCGTGGACGTTGCGCCAATGCTTTGATGCGTCCCTCGAGCCATTGAATATAGAATCGATGGGTCTTCCGCTTCTGCAGCGCGGCGATGCAGAGGCGGCGAACTGATTGCGAATACGCCGGCCAGTTTTCTCGCATGACGCGCGGCAGGCGAATGTACGTCGGCGCATCGTCGCAAAACAAATTGCTCCGCGCTAGCGTCCAGATGTCGCACTGCTTCTCGCCGTAAGGAATCGTACCGCCCTTCCCTACTTTCTTTTCCTTCCAAGAAATCTTCGACAGCCCTTGCAGCAAGTGCGTCATCTCGTGGCCGATCGTATTGTAGGTGAGCGTTTTGACTTTGAGGCGGATCGTGAGCTTCGCCGCGGCTTCGGCGCGGAGCGGCACGAGCGCGCTGCCGAGATGCGCCGCCGTGTAACCGACGGTGATTTTTTTGCCCTGCAGCTCGGGAAAATGGCGCAACGCGTTTTGCAGCATGTCGATGACGCGGCGGGAGAGCCGCTTTTTCATCCGCGGCGTGAAGAGGAAAGGGAATTCCGGCGCGCGACTCATTGATCGCGACGATTTTACGCGATTTGGCGGCGGCGGAAAAGAGTTTTTTTGAGCAGAGAACCCGGTGCGTTAGTCCAGTTTAGTATGGAGCCAAGTCAAAACCGTCTTAAAAATGTCGGGAATCGCGCCCATGTGGCCGCCGGAAAAAAGCCGCATCGCTTTCGGCTCGCCGTGCTCGAGCAGCAGGTAAAAATCCTCCAGCGGCACCTGCTTGTCCTCCTTGCCGTTGACGAGCAGCATCGGCGCGCACGGTTTGTCGAGCCAGCCCTGAGTTTTTAACGAGAGCGCCGGCATGACCTCGATCAGCTCTTCGAAAGTTTTCTTGCCGAAGAGATTCGCCCGCGCCTCGATCAAGTCGAAAAGATAGGACGGCGCGTTGCGCGATCTTTCCTGCCATTCGGCCTGAAAAAAGGAGTGGACGCCGCCGCCCCAGTTGACGGCGGCGCGCAATCTTTCATGCTCGACGTGGGCCATCTTGGTGGACCAGTAGCCGCCGAAGCTCGCGCCGACTACGGCGATTTTCTTCGGATCGACCTCGGGTCGCTTGAGCAAATAATCCAGCGCGGCCGAGTGAACGCGATGCGCGTCGGGCGACGCCAGCATCGGACATTCGCCGGTGCCCGGGCTGTCCAACACCAAACAGCCCCAGCCCTCGCGCACGAACGCCTCGGCAAAGGTCAGACGCTCTTCTTTCCAGTTGTCGATCCCGCCCCAGTGCATCACCAACGGCGCGGGCAGCTTCTTGGGAAATCTCAGGTGGCCGGCTATCTCTTTGCCGTCGAAGGGGATCGCGACGCGCTCGAGCGGAATGTCGAAGTAGCGGGAAGCGGCCAGATACATTTCGCGGGTCTTGAGATAAGCCTGCCGCTTGCCCGGAGAGTTGGGAAATGGATGGCGCGCGATGCCGTAGTAACCGTAGGCTTTGAGTAAGGCCGCCTTCGCCTGCTTGGCGTCGCCGCGAGCCTCCGCCGCCTTCGCCTTGTTTTCCCAGCGGGCGCCGATCTCGCTCCACGCCGCGGCCCACTTTTCGGCTTCGATGCTGTCCAGCCTGGCGAGCGCTTCTTCGGCCTCTGCCTTGTCGGCGTGAGAAAACGGGGCGCGCAGGCCGACGCGGCTCCGAATGTCGTCTTTGATTTCAGCGAGAGTACGTGCGGCGAACATGCTCATTCCTCCCCTTTGACGTGAACTCTAGTGCCCGAGCCCAGGCTTTGCAACCCGGTTTGAGTCCGAGAGAGAATGTGATCGCTTCCCATGCTGCGCCGTATTTTGTCTTAACATCAAAACAATTCCGTATTTCGGTATGATTACGGTTTTTGGTTCCTGGTAGAGAACAGACCGTGGCCAGAAATCCCTATAAATGCGACAAATCAGTGGCTTATAAGACGGAACATTGCAGAATTCTTTGGCCTGCCTTTTGCTCCCTCACCCTGGATCCTGGTCTTGGAGAACCGCTATGCAAACTTTTCAGCCATTATTTTTGTTCAACCTGCCCATTCCAGTTTGGCAAATCGCGCTCTATGTCGCGCTGATGAGTTTCTTTCTGATCAACCACAAGATCAGATTATGCCTTGCCACGTCGTATCTGTTCATCTTGTTTTGGCTTTACTATTCGTTCCGGGCCGATCTCCTTTTGGTTACCAAAGAAGATTTCGTCGCGCAGGCTGCCTATACCGTGTTTGGATTTGCCCTCTTGGGACTTGGCCTGTTTGCCTATTTCTTTGTCGAAGGCGGCACGGAAACTCTTTTAGAAAACTTAAGCAAGCGGAACGGGGAAATCGCCGACCTGAAGTTAAAATTGAAAAAGGCGGAAAAAAGAGTCCACGGGCTGGAGACCCAGGCGGAGGAAGCGCAGCGCAGTTTTCAAGCGCAGGAATCGTCCCTGGCGAAACAACTGGAGGAAGAGTTAAACGCCGACATCGCCGCGCTCGAACATCGATTAAACGACCGGGAAAATCTGCTCGAGAAACGCAACGAAGAGATTGCCGACCTCAAGTCAACGGCAAGAGAGGCCGAAAAAAGCGCATCCGGATTGAAGACCCAGGTTGAAGAAATGCAGCGCAGCCTCGAAGCCGATCAGTCGACCTTTAGGAAAAGCCTGGAAAAAGAGTTCCACAAAAAGGTCGCCGATCTGGAGCATCGACTTAAGGACGGTGCGAATCTCCTCGAGAAGCGTAATGGAGAGATCGCCGACTTAAAATCCAAGGCAAAAGATGCGGAGAAAAACGCCCAGGCGCTGAAAACTCAAGTCGAGGACGGTCAGCGCAGGGCGGATGAGGCGGAAAAAAGCGCCCGCGCCTTGAAGACCCAGATCGAAGACGCGCAGCGCAGTTTCCAAGCTGAGCGATCGGCCGCCAAGAAAGCGCTCGAAAAGGAATTCAACACTCTCGAAAAAGAGTTCAATACAACGATCGCCGATCTCGAGCGCCGGCTAGAGGACGGCGAAAGCCTCATCGAGAAGCGCAACGGCGAGATCGCCGACTTCAAGGCCAAGGCAAAGGAGACGGAGAAGAGCGCCCAGGCGCTGAAAACCCAGGTCGAGGACAGCCAGCGCCGGGCGGATGAAGCGGAAAAAAGCGCCCGCACGTTGAAGGCGCAGGTCGAAGAAGCTCAGCGCAGCTCTAACGCCCGGGACTCGACCGCGAAGAAAAAACTCGAGCAAGAGCTCAACGCAAAGATCGATGAACTCGAGCACCGGCTCAAGGACGGCGAGAGCCTGCTCGAGCAGCGCAACAGCGAGATCGCCGACCTGAAGTCCAAGACCAAAGAAGCGGAGAAAAATTTTCATGCACTGAAGACTCAGGTCGAAGAAAGCCAGGCAAAGGTTAGGGAAGCGGAAAAAGACGCTCGCGCGTTCAAGGAAGACACGCAACGCGGCCATACCGCCCAGGAATCGGCCGCCAAGAAAAAACTCGAGAAAGAGTTTAACGCAAAGATCGCCGACGTCGAACATCAACTGAAGGACAGCGAGAATCTCCTGGAGAAGCGCAACGGCGAGATTGCCGATCTGAAGTCGAAGGCAAAAGAGGCGGAAAAAGGCGCCCGGACGCTGAAGGCGCAGGTCGAGGAGACGCAGCGCAGCCTCCATGCGGAGCAGTCGGCCCTCATGAAAAAACTGGCGGACGAGCTGAACGGAAAGGTCGCCGACCTCCAACGGCGGCTGGAAGACGGCCAGGCTTTGTTAGAGAAGCGCAATGGAGAGATCGCCAGCTTCAAGCAGAAAACGGAAGAAGCGGAAAAAAGCGCGCGCGCATTGAAGCAGCAGGCGGAAGAAACGCAGCGAAGCCTTGACACGCGGGAATCGGCCGCCACAAAACAACTCGCGGACGAGCTCAACGCCAAGATCGCGGACCTCGAGCAACGGCTGAAGGACCGTGAGAATCTGTTAGGGAAACGGAACGAGGAGATCGCGGACTTCAAGCGTAAGACGGTCGACGCGGAAAAAACCGCCTGGCTGTCGAAAAACCTGGACCAAAAAGATCGACAAGGCCCTCCGGCTCAAATTTCCAAAAACGCGCTGGAGCAAGCGCTTAAAAATAACAAGGCACTGGAAAAACAGCTCAATGGTTTGGAAGAGCAGATTAAAAACAAAGACAACCTGTTGAGCCTGATGGCGAAGCGCAACGGAGAGATTGCCGATTTGAAGCTGAGGGCGGAAGAAGCGGAGAAAAAAGTCCACGCGCTGAAAAATCACGACAAAGGCGTTGGGCACGATGCGCAAATACAAGATTCCAACAACAAGAATCTGGAGCAGGAGTTGAAAAACAAGATGCTCGAGCTCAAACAGCTCCGGGAGCAGGTTAACCATAAAGAAGGCCTTCTCGGTCTCATGGCAAAACGCAACCTGGAACTTGCCGATCTGAAGTCAAAGGCCGATGAAAGGATCGAAGCGTTGGAGGCTCAACTGCAAGAAAGCCGGCCGGTGCTCCACACCGGAGAATCCGGCAACGGCAATTCGCACTCCAATCATCAGAACCACAGACCTTGACCCGCCCTGAATAAACGACCACCGTGGCGAAACGATCGCCGCGCGTTCCGTTTACCTTTTATCCCCCCAGAGCTTGGCGAAGAAATCGCTTTTATCCAGCTCGATTAAATATCTGCGATCGATCAAGTCCGCCGGCTTGGCGAGTTTCGCCCGCGGGTCCGTCGGGGCGATCTCGTCGAGCGAAGCCTGCAGCGCCGATGGTTGGATTTCCAAACGGCGCTCGAGGGCGGGAATCTCCGATTGATAAGCGGCGTCGAGAATCTTCGTGTCGGTGACGCGCATATATTTCCCCAGGACTTTGTAGACGAGGTTTTTGTCGGTGTGCAAAATTTTCGCCGCCTCGGCCATCGCCCGCATGAACCTTCCGATGACCGGACCGCGCTGAGCGATCACCGAGCGGAGCGTGACGAACGTAGTGGCGGCATAAGGAATGCGAAGCTCCAGACCGTTGACGATCAGACGGTATCCCTGCGACGCCGCGCCCGCGTCGCCCGGCGCAACCAGCGAGGCCGCATCGACACGGCCGGCGACGAGCGCCGCCAGCGACTCCGGCCCCCCGCCTGTCGGCACCGCCTGAACATCCTTGCCGGCGTCGAGACCGAATTTTCTCAGCGCCTGGATGGTGAAATAGTGGGTATTGCTGCCGAACCGCCCTATCCCGATCCTTCGTCCTTTCAGCTCCTCGGGCCGTTTGATCTCCGCCTTGCCCATAATGTTGTGCGTCAGGATGTTTTTTACGGCGCCGATGAAGACCAAATCGGTGCTGCCTTGAACGTAAGCGCGCACGTTGCCGATCGCGCCCGTGACGGCGATCTCCCCGTCGCCGCCCAACATGGCGGCGGTTGCGACCGGCGACGACGAGATGAAAACCAGGCGAAAATCCAGATCGTATTTTTTAAACAGTCCCGCATCCTGGGCGATCCACGGCATCGATTGCGACAAGACTTGCGCCGAGTGAAGGCCGACCAGCTTGTCGGCCGCGCAAACTCCGCCGTAAGGCAACAACGAGCCCAGCACGACGAACGCCGACCAACGAAAATATCTGTGAAAATGTTTGAACATGAAACTCCTCGCTTCCCGCCTGATTCGGATTCTGCGTCTGATATTACCTCTTATTGAGCGGCGCGTTCAACAAAGCCGTAGCCGTCAGTCAAAAATTTCAAGCGAATTGACAGTACGGCACTGTTGATCTACTGTCTGGCGAGCTTGGGCCGAACGCACAAGAGCAAGTCAAAGGAGGCGCCTCTCATGGTAACCCGCAGCACGTCGAGCTTCGGTCTGGTCGGCACGGACTGGCAGCAGCGCATCAATTGGGATCGGCTCAGGAAGTACCGCCTCGACCGCGCGCGTGAGGCATTGAAGCGCAACGGATTGGGCGCGATCCTCGCGATGTACGACGAAAACGTCCGCTACATTTCGAGCACGGTCACGCCCGGCTGGTGCCGCCTGAAGCCCGGCCTGCGCTACGCGCTCTTGTGCGAGGGCGCCGAGCCCGTGCTCTTCGAGCAAGGCGACATCGGCATACAAATCAATCGCCACTGCCCGTGGATTCCGCGCGACAACGTGCGCTACGCCTACTCCTGGATCAAAGGCGCCGTCGGTGGCGCGTCGCGCCAGCAGGTAAAAAAATTCACCGAGGCGATCGTCGAAGAGCTGAAGAAGTACCACGTGGACAAGGCTCCCCTTGGCGTCGACTTTGTCGACCTCAACATGATCAACGCCTTCAAGGAAGCGGGCATCAACTGGACCGACGGCGCATCTCCGATGGTGGAAGCGCGCGCGATCAAGAACGAGGACGAGCTGGAGGCGATGCGCATCGTCGCCGCCATCTGCGACGGCTGCCACACGGCGATCTCCCATTTCATCAGACCGGGAATGCAGGAGCACCAGATCACCGCCTTCGCCATGAACTTCCTCTACAACATTCCGGGGATCGAAGACGTGGAGGACATCATCGTATCGTCCGGGCCGAATAGCTGGCCGAACTGGCGGCACTTTTCCGATCGGATCATCCAGCCGGGCGATCTGGTGATCATTGACATGGCGGCAGTCACCTGGAACGGCTACAAGAGCTGCATGTACCGCACCTACTGCGTGGGTAAAAAGCCGACCAAAGAGCAGAACGATTTTTATCATATCGCCTACGATTGGCTGTATCGGGCCATCGAAAAGGTGAAACCCGGAGCGACGACAAAGGAGATCGCCGAGGTCTGGCCCTCGGCGATGGAGACTTGGGGATACAAAGAAGAGGATCAGGCGGCGGCGAATCTGTGGGGCCATGGGCTCGGACTCGCGCAATACGACACGCCGGTCATCTCGCGAATTTATTCTCTCGACTTCCCGGTAGTGATCCAGCCCGGAATGAGCTTTGCGCTGGAGACCCAGCACGGCAAGCCGCTTCAGTGGGGCGTACGGCTGGAGGAGATGATGGTCGTCACCGAAAGGGGGCCGGAAGTCACGACCCAATTTCCCATAGAGGAAATCACCGTCATCGATTAGGCGATTCCGGCGGCGGCCTATTCCATTCAATGAAGCGACGATCAAAGACGTCGAAGACGCGAAAACGCGCCGCCGCTTTAGCAGAGCGCTCACGCCGTGCGTCATCCACGATCGATATTCACGCCCACTTTGTTCCCGAGGGGTATCTCCGCGCCATCGAGGCGGAAGGAGAGCCGCGCGGCGTGCGTCTGCTCCCCGGTCCGGATGGACCGATGATTCAAGTGGGCCCGGTCCCGATCGGCCCGATCACCCCGAATTACTACGACCTGGATCTCCGGCTGAAAGCCATGAACGCGCAGGGTGTAACCGTTCACGCTCTCTCCCTTATGCCGCCAATGGTCTACTGGACGGATGAGGCGTCTGCGCTCGGTCTGGCCCAGCTCGTCAACGACGCGATGGCCGACGCGGCTCGAGCCCATCCCGACCGCTTCGTCGTGCTGGCCACGGTGCCCATGCAGGACCCTGCGGGCGCTGTTACCGAAGTGGAGCGCGCCGTCACCGAGCTCGGCTGTCGCGGCATCTATCTGGGCACGAACGTTCGGGGAAAAGAGCTGACCGACGTTTCATTCCAGCCGGTCTTCGAACGCATTCACGCCCTGGGAGTCCCGGTTTTTCTCCATCCGCTCAACGTCATCGGCGCGCAGCGGCTCACGAGCTACCACCTGCATAATCTTCTGGGAAATCCGTTCGACACGGCGGTCGCCGCCGCCAACTTGATCTTCGGCGGCTTACTCGACCGCTTTCCCAGGCTCAACGTCTGCCTGCCGCATGCCGGCGGCGCCCTGCCTTACCTTATCGGCCGTCTCAACCATGGCTGGAAAGTGCGTCAGGAGTGCCGCGCTCTGAAAAAACTGCCGTCGAGCTATCTCAGACGCTTCACCTACGACACCATCAGCCACGCTCCGGAGTCGCTGCGTTATCTCGTCGACCTCGTCGGCGCCGAGCGTGTGATGCTCGGTAGCGACTACTGCTTTGACATGGGCTATGAGCGGCCGGTCGAAGCGGTCACGGCTCTGAAGCTAAGCCGCAACGACCAAGAAAAAATCCTCCACGGCAACGCCGCGCGGCTGCTTCGGCTCGGGTAGGGAGCCTCGCCTTTTTGCGATTGGAACTGGATTGGATATTGTTCGAACACGTCTCATGTAGACCTGACCCATGTTGAAGCATTCTTGCTACTGTGGCGTAGACTAAATGCTACTTTCCTATCACACCGCGAGCCGATAAATCCGCCGGTCTAAAATATTCATCCGTTACTTCACCACCTTAAGTTGACTGGGCTCTTAGCTAAGATGGCGCAGAACTTTGTGGCTTCCGGTTTGTCGTGTTTCTATAAAACCAGCACGAAGGAGCTTTGCCAGGACCTCACGGGCGGAGTAAGGCATCAGGGATTTCGACGTGGGCGATCTGAGATTTCGCTTCGGTGGGCACCGGCTCGCCCTGAGCTTTTTTCTCTGCGATCCAGGCTTCGATCAATTCCTTTGCGGCAGCAAGGGCTCCCTCGATGCCCTGGCCGTGCGTTGTCAAATCCAGAGCAGGGACGTGTGCGTAGTAGTAGCCCTGAAATTCCAGCTCATTCACAGGTTCGAGAAACACGGAGTAGCGCATGATGAGAAACTTTTTAACACGCCCCTCCAGTGAAAACAAGTTTACGTTAGCCGCTGGAGTTTTCCTCTTCAAGTGATTGGGATCTCGTCGAAAAGCGAAAAAGTAAATTCGAAAATCGAAAGAGCAACCTCAGAGTTGCAATGGCAGGGTAACCGGCTGATGGCGCTCGGCTGAAAGGTCCGCAGCCAACGTGACTTCCATCACCTGCCGCGCCTGCTCCGGCGTCACGAGCACGGGCCGGTTCAACGCCACGGCTTCGATGAAATGGATGGTCTCGGCCTCCATCGGTCCTTGATAGACGTGGCCGACCTGCTCGCCCGGCATCGTCGAGAGCGGGAGCACCATTCCCCCTTTCATCGTGTTCAGCACGATATCGCGGTGGCTGTCGTCGATGAGCAGCGCGCCTTCGGTGCCGACAAACTCGATCGTCGTCGTCGAGAAGTGGGGATAGCCGGGCGGCAACGCCCATCCCGCGCCGATGGTAAATGCGGTGCCGTCCTCCATCGCCACCATGATCCACTGGCAGTCCGGAACGCCGTGCGTTTGTTCCATGATCCGATAGACGACTTCCGAATACACCCGCACCGGCCTGACGCCCTCGAGGCACCAGAGGATAAAATCGATGTCGTGGGTCGCTTCCATCACGGCCGGCGAGAGCCGAATGCGCCCGCCGATCTTGTTGCCGATGGAGCGGGAAACGTTGCGGCTGACGAGCGCGGTGACCGGACGACCGAGCGTTCCGTTCACCACGGCCTGCTTCACGTAGGCGTACTTCGGGTTGAATCGCTGCGTGTAGCCGATCGTGAACTTGAGCCCGCCTTGCTTGGCGAGCGCCGTCATCTCGTCCGCTTCTTTCAACTCGAGCCCCATCGGCTTCTCCAGCAGCGTATGTTTGCCCGCGAGGAGGCTGTCTTTGGTGATCGGGGAGTGCGTCGTCTCCGGCGTGCTACAGACGAACATCGCATCGATATCGTCCCGGCGGAGAAGCTCGCGGTAATCCATAGTCGCGGTCTTTGCCCGGGTCGCTTCCGCGACGTGATGGAGTTTCACGGGATCGATCTCGGCCACGTGCACGCTCTCGACCAGCGGATGGTTGGCGCAAGCTCGCGCGCGGATCTCCCCGATCCATCCCGTGCCGATAATTCCGACATTGATCTTCCGATCCGTCATTGTTATCTCTCCTGAAAGTTCAGCGCGATCACGGCGGCACACTACGCCAGATCCCTGCTCGGATCAAGCAACTGAACCGTATTGCACTTCCGGCGCCACGTATAGTAGGCTCCGAGCCGTTGCGAAGACAGGAGGCCGTTATGCGCCGATTCAAACCGAGCGTGCTACCTGCATTGTTGGCGACTCTCATCTCTGTTGCGACCGCGACCGCTCAGGAATTTCCGGCCAAGCCGATCGAGCTCGCCATCCCCTACGCGGCCGGCGGATCGCACGATCTCACGGCTCGGGCGCTCACGAGCGTGGCCCATCAATACCTCGGCCAGCCCATGCTCGCGGTGCTGAAGCCGGGCGGTGGAGGAGCTCCGGGCTCGCAGTACGTGATCAAGGCAAAACCGGACGGCTATACCTTGATGCTGGGCGGCACGGGCCCCAATACGATCTTCGCCCTGGTTCAAAAGGCGCCGATCGGTCCGGACCAGTTCACGCCGATCGCGCGGATCAATTACAGCCCCGCCATCTTCGCCGTTCGCACCGAAGCGCCGTGGAAATCTTTCCGCGAAGTCGTCGACCACATGAAGAAAAACCCCGGGAAATTCAACTTCGCCAACACGGGCGTTTGGGGCGCCGGCGATTTTCCCATGCGCATGGTCGGCCGGGCGGCGGCGGTTGAATACAACAACATACCCTATGACGGCGGCGGCCCGGCTCTCCTCGCCGTGCTCGGCGGCCACGCGGACGGGAGCTTTCTCTATACGGCCCAGCTTCTGCCGCAGCTCGGCGCCGGAAAGATGCGCGCCCTCGCGGTCACCGACGCGCGCCGGCACCGTGATCTACCGAGCGTTCCGACCTTGCGCGAAGAAGGCGTCGAGGTCGTATTCACACAGTGGCGCGCGGTCATGGCTCCCAAAGGAATTCCTCAACCCATCGCTCAGAAGTTGGAAGCCGCGTTCAAACAGATGACCGAGGATGGCTCGTTCCAGGCGCTCATCAAGCAGCTCGGCGACGAGATTCAGTTCCAAGGCGGCAAGGAATTCGACACTACCTGGCGGCAGGAATGGGAGGCGTTTGCCAAGATCGTGGCCGGCGCGCAGAAGTAGGCGATGGCCGGACGCGACGCAGCGGTGACGGCGGCGGCGCTTGTGCTCGGCGCTGCGGCGCTCTACGAGGCTTCGAAGCTTCCTTTCGGAACGGTTCACAACCCCGGGCAGGGATTTTTTCCCTGGTGGACCAGCGCCGTTATCGTT
>DASXRG010000137.1:0-2239 GCA_036506735.1 Binatia bacterium
AACTCATCGCCGACGATATCGCGCAGGCTTTCGACAAAACCCGTCTTCCAGGTGAAAAAAATCGGATATGCGCCGTTTTCCAGGAAGTAAGGCGCCAGGATCCGTATCCGGTTGATCGAGCTTTGCTCGTCGTTTACTCCGCCGTGCGCGTAAAAAACCAGTTGATATTCCTTGTTCGGGTCCTGCGCCCAGGCCAGAGGCTTCTCGTAGACAACTTTCTGCAAGTAGTCGAGCGCGGTGTTACTGGTGACGTCGCGGTTCAGCACGACTCCATTGTTACCGGTAACAATCGAGTGCCGATACGCGTCCTCGATGGACCAGGGGGGCACATTGCGATTCTCGAGCGGAGAGCGTGCTGCGCCCGCCGGAATAAGCCCGCTGAACTCAGGAGACGTCGAAGAAAACTCTTTAAGCGACACCGGCACCTGGTAGTGCGGCGACGAGCCAAGGACGGGAGCGCCCATCACGGCGACCCAGGCGTCCATGCCGTGGTTCACCCAGTCCCCATAGGGCAGCACGGCAAAGCCGTCCTTGCCCCACCCGCTGCCCCACGAGTTCTGGATGATGAAACCAACCTCGTTGTAACCGACAAAGGCAAACGCATGGCCGCCGGTCTTCGCGGGGTCCCTTAGCGGCTTGATTACCGCCAGGCCCAGAGAGCGATTCATCGCGAGCTTCCCGAACCAACCGTCGTGTACCTGAGCCGAGACGTAGATAGCGCCGACTTCGATGATCGCCGACTGCATATCGACGATGGAGTCTTTGTCGATCCGATAGTAGACGCCCAACGGGCGCCGCGCGGCATCGTGATCCCATCCTTCGCGCGGTTTTACAAAATTGTCATCACCTTTAGCGTCGCGGTAAGGCCAGTACTCGGCGCTGCAGACGCCATGGCGGTGCCATCCCTTCATCGCCCCCCGGCAGCTCGATCCTTGGTAATCCTCCCCCGGCCACTCGTCGTAAAATTTTGCCAGGTGATACAGCATTCGCTCGCTCACCTTGGGCGGCGCGCTCTTCTTTTTCCCGGCTACCCTAGCATCTCGCCACAGCAGGTAATTGATGACGGCGGCGAGGCCAAATCCGGTGCAGGCGCCTTCCTGTCCTTGGTCGAGAATCATCCGGTCCTTTTTGTATTGCTGAAAATACCGCGCGATGCTCGCGTGGTCCGGATATCGAGGCGGAAGAGATCTCAGCGGCGGCCTGTACGGCAGGTCCCGAAGGTCTACCCGATCCAAACGAGCATCGAAGCACAGGCCGTTCAGCGTTACAGCAGACATAGAATGACCTCCTCACCTTGTGGTCGATTGACGATAGCAGGGAAAAATTGCGATTCGACTTTGGCCGTTTTACAAAACCGCAGGATCAAGCACGCGGCCTTTCATCGCATAGGCGCAAAGCCGGTGTCAAGGAAAATATTCATCGAGATCATTGCCTAATCAATAACCTGCAAAAAGCGGATAGAAAAGACCGCGAACGTGGCGCAGCGGCTGCGGGCGAGACCGCCGGTTGCAAAGCGTGGAGGCTTCTGAAAGGTTTATTTCTGATATGAAGACGCGCACGGCGATCATCTCGATCAAAGACTTGAAAGCGGAAGCGTTCCCGGCGCTGAAGCAGGCGTTCAACGCGGTGCCGGGAGTCCAGAGCGTCGATTTCAATTTAGAGCGCAGCGTCGCCGTGATTGAGTTCGACGGCGAGCACTCGAAGGTGGACGATCTGTTGCGCGCGGCCTTGAAGGCGGGCTACCAGGTGATTTAACGCCTATCGGGCGCGATGAATCGCGCCCCTACCGCTTATTCTTTCAATTGCCGGCGACGGTCATGCGGGAGATTTTTATTGTCGGCGCGGCGATTCGATTGCGCAGCTCCAAATCGTTCCCCACCATCTCGATGTTTTGCAGCATCTCTTTGAGATTGCCGGCGATCGTGACTTCTTCGACCGGATAGGCGAGCTTGCCCTTTTCGATCCAGAGACCCGCCGCGCCGCGCGAGTAATCCCCGGTCACGAGGTTGACGCCGAAGCCGATCAATTCGGTGACGTAAAAGCCGTCTGCCACAGAGGCGATGATCTCTTCCGGAGTGTGCGCGCCCGGTAGGAGAAGAAAATTCATCGGGCTCACGCCCGGCGCTTCGCCGACCGACCGCGCGGCGTTGGCGGTGGACGGCAGGCCCAACTTCTTCCCGCTGTACGTGTCCAACAGATAGCTTTGCAATACGCCGCGCTCGACCACGGTTTTCTTTCG
>DASXRG010000138.1:0-2802 GCA_036506735.1 Binatia bacterium
CTCTGCGATCTCTACGGCCTCGATACCATCAGCGCCGGCGGCACGCTCGCCTGGGCGATGGAATGCGGCGACAACGGATTGCTGCCGGAAGCGCGGAACCTTGGCTTGCGCTTCGGCGCGGCGGAATCTCTTCTCGGCGCCATCGCCGCGATTGCCGGGCGCGAAGGGCAGGGCGACCTGCTGGCGGAAGGATCGCGGCGCGCGGCGCGCGCGATCGGCGGCGACAGTTCTTATTGGGCGATGCACGTCAAAGGTTTGGAGCTTCCGGGCTACGAGCCGCGCAGCTTGAAGACGATGGCGCTGGGCCTCGCGGTGAGCCCGCGCGGCGCGTGCCACAACCGCTCCGGCGCCTACGAGGCCGACTTCTCCGGCGCAGTCGACCGGCTGCGCGCCGACTCCGGCCGAGGAGCGCTGGTCGCGGCCTCGGAGGATTTCGCCGCGGTGATGGACTCGCTGATCGTCTGTAAATTTCTGCGCAAGTGCTTCACCGATTTCTATGCCGAAGGCGCCGAGCTTCTCGGCAAGGTCACCGGCTGGAATTATTCGGGCGCGGAGTTGCGCCGCGTCGGCGAGCGTATCCACACGCTCAAAAAACTCTTCAACGTGCGCGAAGGCTGGCGGCCGGAAGACGATTGGCTGCCGAAACGTTTGCTCTCCGAAGCGCTTCCCACCGGCGTGGCGCAAGGCGTAGGCTTAACTTCGGACGAGCTGCGGGACATGATCCACAGCTACTACCGGGCGAGGGAATGGGATGAGAGCGGAATGGTGCCTAAAGCAAAATTAGCGGAGTTGGGGATTCCGAATTCTTAGAGGAAAGCATGCCATCCGACGAGACCCGCCGCCTGCTAAAAGTCTTCGGCATCGCGATGACCAACTATGAGGACGCGGTGCACAAAGGCGCGCCGCCTGAGGAGCTGAAAAAAGCCGAAGGCGAAGTCCGCGCGCGCCTGGAAGAGATCGCGGCGCTGATCGAGAAGCTCGCGCGAAGAAAAAGCGAGTAGCGTGTCTATTGCACGCCTTTCATGATCTTGCCGTCTTCTGCGATGTAGGCGTCTTTCAAAGGGGTGAGCGTTGTGGTGCCGACTTGGTTGTGAAGAAGGACCGCATGCTACCTTCTGAATTCTTGTGGAATCCCCGCCTGCGAGGCGCGGGATTCCAAATCGCTGATCTTGTCCTCCAAAATGCCAAGCTGCCGGTCCAATAGATCGCGGGCCGGGTCGTTTGCCGCTTTCGATCGGCCCGCCTCTAGTTCTCGTTTGTGATTGGCGTAGCGGCGAAATCTCTTCTGCCACCATTCAAATGAGTGGCCGCCGTAAGGCCCTTCCTGCGGTTCCAGAACGACTTGGTCTTTCGCGTACTGAATGTCCAGCCGGTATTCTAAAAGAAAATCCGCTCCGAGAAGGCCCACGGCGCCCATGCCGAGCGGAAGATCCTGAACCAAGACCTCCAGGTTTCTCACCTCCGCGCCGCCGACGTTGATGCTGTTGACTTCCACCAGCGGCACATCGGCGGCGCCGGCGACGCCTCCGATCGTGACGATTAATCCACTGCTGAGATCGATTCCCGCTTGAGTCGCAAAAAAAGGCGGAATCATGGTGCTGGCCGCTCCGGTGTCCAGGACAAATTTCATCGCCGCTACGCCGTTGACGATTCCGTCGACCAGGATGTGGTTTCCGCCGCTGCGCGTGAAAGGCACGACGAAGCGGCGCGGGGATTCGGCAACCGGTTGCTCGGGAGCGGGCGCGTCCGGCTCGCGGCTGGGGAGTTGCATTCGCTTCTCGACCTGGCCGCGATATTTTTCCGGAATCGAATAGACGTTGTCGGTGAAGTGAACCGCGCCGCCGTCGTCCACCCAGCGGTAGTATTCCTGGCTGAATGCCAGGAATACGGGCAGTAGGCAATAGGCAGTAGGCAGAAGGAAGGCAAAAGATTTTATACTCTTGCCTGTCGCCTCGTGCCTCGCGCCTGTATTTTTCACGGATACGGGTTTTCCATCGCCGCGCGCTTCATCTGAGCGTGGAGATCGACCATGGCCAGCGCGCAGTATTCCATGGAATAGCCGGCGCGGAAATCGACATTGCCGTCTTGCAGGACGCGCTCCAGAATCGTGCGGTTAAAGGTGCCGTGTCCCATCACCTCCGCGCCCGTGTCTCCCAGAGCGTGCGGTTCGAGATCGGCTTCTTCATGGGTGGAAAAGTAAACCGCTTGCGATTTGCTGAAGCCATAGTGCGTCGTGAGCGCCTTGAACCATTCCCCGGACCAATGCGAGAGGGATTCTTCAAAAACGTGGAGGCCCCAAAGCTCGGCGATCGAGCCGTCCATGAAAATTTTGTGGGTAAAATCATTGATCGCGCGGGCTTCCGGCACGTAAGGATGCTCCAACACTTCCTGACGGCTCAACTTCATCGCCTCGGCCGTTTTGAGCAGCACCAACACGTGCCCCGGAGGCTTCGGCGAGATCAGCTCGTCGGCGATCTTGGCACAAAGCGGGCCGAGCAGATCGAAGTTGCGCACGAAGAATGGAAGATGGATGTAATACGAGACGGCGTTGAGGCCGTTCACTTCGAGGGAAAAACGCCCCCAGTTTTTAAAGAACTGGCGGATCACCGGCAGCGACAGCTTTCCAGCTCGGAGTTCGGTCATGAACGGGCCATTTTGAATCTTTTCCTTCCAGCGCTCGTACATTTTAGCGTAAAGATAATCGACGTATGCCTTCGCCTCGGCGGAACTCATCTTCTCCCCGGAGCGGGGCTCTTTGATCGTGCTCATGGGTATTTTTCCTCCGTGAAATTCGGCAGGTGA
>DASXRG010000139.1:0-1939 GCA_036506735.1 Binatia bacterium
CTTGGCCGGCGTGAGGCACTTCCTTTATAAGCCCTACGAACTCTACGAACTGGTAGAAACACTTCGAAAGTTATTGATCGTTCCTTGAACATGTTGGGAGAAATCGCCATGCAAGCTGCCGGACAGATGATTCTCGTCGTGGAGGACGAGCCCCCGATGTTGGACCTGCTCAAGGAGATTCTTGAGAACGGAGGTTATCGAGTCCTGACGGCAAAAGATGAGATAGAGGCGGTGGAAATTTACAGCCGCCATCAGAAAGAATTAGCTCTGGTTCTATGCGATATGGCCCTGCCTGAGCTTGGCGCGTACAGGGTGTTTCTGTCGCTGAAAGAGAGCAATCCGCAAGTGAAGCTGATTCTTACCAGTCAGCACCTCGATCCCAAGGTGAAATCCGACATGGTGAAGGAGGGGATTAAGGATTTTATCACCAAGCCATATAATCCGGAGATAATCTTGAAGAGTACTCGAGAGGCGCTGGAGAGCGCTTAAGTGCTTAACGCCTCTGGGCGGCCAGGGCGTTAGGGGACGCCTTCTCTCGCTTGACGACCGTCACGAATGTGGCCTATTGTTAGGCCGCTGTATGGCGGCTTTGGTTCTGATCCCCTTCTTCCTCTTCGCTCTAATTTTTCCGTCCGAGGCTAGCTCCCAGGCGCCGCAGAAAGCGGTGATCACGTATTCGAGCCGCAGCATCGCGTCGGTCGATCTCTTCATCGCGCAGGAGCGCGGCTTTTTCCGCGAGGAAGGGCTGGAGCCGCAGCTCGTGCAGGTGCGGGCCACCGCCGCAATCGCGGCGATCGTCTCCGGCGACATCGACGCGCTCGGCTCGGTCGGCAGCGCGATCCGTGCGATCCAGCGCGGCGCGCCGGTCAAGACGCTCGCCGTGAGTCTCAGGCGGCCGTTGTTCTGGCTGGTCACCCGGCCGGAGCTAAAGTCTTTCAAGGACCTCAAGGGCAAGGTCATCGGCACGACGACCCTCGGCGGCAGCCAGCATACCGCGGGCATTCGCATGCTGCGCCGCGCCGGGCTCGATCCGGACAAGGACGTGACGGTCGTGCTCGCGGGCGATGTTCCGACGCAGCTTCAGGCGATGCTCGCCGGATCGATCCAGATCGGCATTCTCTCGCCGCCGACGGTGATCCTCGCCCGCGACAAATACAAGATGAACGTGCTCGCCAACGCGATGGAAGAGTTCAGCAGCCTGCAAAACGGCATCGCGGTGCAGGAAAAGAGCCTCAGAGAACGACGCGATTTCGTCAAGCGACTGCTGCGGGCGCGGGGCAAGGGAAACCGCTACTTCCACCAGAACGAGCGCAGCACCGCCGAAGTTCTGGCGAAAGTTTTGAGCGTGGACATGCCGACCGCGCTCGAAACCTATCGCATCTCAAAGGCCGCGTTCACGACCGACGGCATTCCGACCGACGACGAGATCCGCGAATATTTGAAGCTGGACGCGCAGATCCTCGGCCTGCCCGCGCCGATGGCGCCGGAAAAGATTTTTGACTTTTCGCTCCAGCGGGAGGTGAACCGGGAGCTGGGGATCAAGTAAAAGAAGCTTTCCGAAATCTCAGGTTTCCGACTCTATCGTCTCCTCTGAATTCCGAAGATCTGGTTGTCCGGTCGATGATCTCATTCAGATTCGGCCCGGGCACCGTCGGTCACGCTTGACTCCATACCGGAGGAATCTGTAAAGTCGCGGCGAATGGCAAACGCCAACAGCGCGCCCAAATCGCTCCCCCAAGTGCTGCCGGTTTTCCCTCTGACCGGCGCCGTTGTTTTTCCCGGGATGATCCTTCCTCTCCACATCTTCGAGCCGCGCTACCGCAATATGGTCGACGATGCTCTCAACGCCGAGGCTGTTTTCGGCATGATCCAGCCGTTCGTGCCGCGGCAGGACAACCGGCCTTTGCCCGGCGCCGAAAACGAAACGCCCGAACTCTAC
>DASXRG010000140.1:0-2155 GCA_036506735.1 Binatia bacterium
TGCTCGCGACCTCGGTCGCGAGCGTGCCCGGCACGCAGGACTATCTCGCCTTATTCGATCACAACGTCGCGGCGCTTGCCCAGGCGTTGGGCGCGCAGCACCGCAGAGCCCCATGAGCGATGCGCTCTCCTTGCTCGTCCTACCTTTCGCGGCTTCGATCGCGTTCGTTCTCATCCACGCCTATTTCGGCGTCCATGTGCTGCGCCGGAATATCGTCTTTGCCGATCTCGCCCTCGCCCAACTCTCGGCGCTGGGTGCCACAGTCGCATTTGCCAACGGATACTCTCCTGCGAGTGCGGCGGGTTTTGCCTACGGGCTGCTGTTCACCGCTATTGGAGCCGCGCTGCTCACGCTGTCCCGCAGTCTCGCCCGCTGGGTGAGTCAGGAGGCCCTGGTCGGCATCCTTTACGTTGTCGCAACCGCAGCGACGATATTGGTCGTCGATCGCTCGCCTCAGGGCGCCGAGCACGTCAAGAAGATTCTGCTGGGCAGCATTCTCACCGTGGGGCCCGCGGAGCTTGCCAAGTTCGCTGCGCTCTACACCGCCATCGGCACGCTGTGCTGGTTCGCGCGCCGGCCGCTTTTGGCGGTCTCCGGCGAGACGAGGCCAGCCGGGCAGAGCGCGCTTGCCGTCTCGATCTGGGATTTCTTCTTCTTCCTGACTTTTGGCGTGGTGGTGACGAGCTCGGTGACTACCGCGGGCGTGTTGCTCGTTTTCAGCTTTCTGATCGTGCCCGCCGTCATTGGCTTCATCTTCACCAGAAGCATGCACGTCGTGCTGGCCATCGCTTGGGGCATAGGCATCGCAGCGAGCGCGGCCGGCCTCGCCGGCTCCTACATGCTCGATCTGCCGACGGGAGCGGCCATGGTGACGGCGTTCGCGCTTTTTCTTGTGCTTGCCGGTATCGCCAAAGCCCTCGTGCTCGCCGATCCGGGTCGGCGATGGATCAATCTGCGTCACGCGGTCCGTGCCGTCCTTGCGCTGGCTCTCACGCTTACGTTTGCGTCGAGTCTCTGGCTGATCATCAATCCCGCCGCCGATCAGCCGCTCGCCGCAACATTCGAGAGCGCGACGGGACTCGGGCCGCAACACTTCCTCAGCGCAAGCGAGCGCGATATCTACGAGAACGCTGGGCGGGATAGCGTGCGCTTTCAAAACGAGGTCGACCGGCTGAATGAGAAGGAGCGGGCGGCGCGCTATCAGGGCGCGCCACTATCCGACGATGAGATACGGCGCATCGCGTCGTATCAGCAGAGCTTCAACGAGATGACGCGCGGCGAGCGGTTCGTGCAGGACGTGCTGCGGACAAAAGCGCGAGCGCTCGAGCGCTGGTTTGTCGGCTTACCTGCGATGCTCATCAGTCTGATGGGATTCGGGCTGCTCCTTCGCCCGTTCTGGAGGCATCGCTCTTCAGGAGGCATCATCGACGAGCGGCCCCCGACCAAGAATTCCGTTGTAATGACATCCGAATGAGGATTGACGATCTTCGCATCCGCCGGGTGCGTCCTCTGCTTGCCCCGGCGATCCTCGCGGAGGAAATTCCTCTGACGACCCGCGCGAGCCATTGCGTAACGACGGCGCGGCGCACGATCGAAGCCATATGATCAAGGAAGGGGCGCCGGCGATCCTCGAGACCACGGGCAATCCCTGCACGCATCTGGTGCTGCGCGGTGGAACCGAAACGGGGCCCAACTTTGGGCGCAAACACGTCGCTAGGGCGCGAGCGAATCTGCGCTCCGCGGGCCTGGCGGAATCGATCATGATCGATTGCAGCCACGGCAACAGCGACAAGGATGCGCAACGACAGCCCGCGGTCATCGACGCCGTGCTCGAGCAGCGCCTTGCCGGCGAATCGGCGCTGAAGGCGATCATGATCGAAAGCCAGCTCATCGGCGGACGCCAATCGCTCGATTCGGACCCCCTGATCTACGGGCAAGGCGTCACCGACGCCTGCGTCGGCTTTGAGGATACGCGGCAGGCAATCGAGGGTTTGCGAAGGGGCTCGTAATGGATACTAATAAACAATGACTTAGGTTTCGTGCAACAAAAGCCTTGACAATGACTGCTTAGGCAATATAATACATTCCAAGATGCTTGGAGGAGCTACTACCCATGACAGAAATTGCCGAACCGAAGACCGAGATCTACGACCCG
>DASXRG010000141.1:0-30975 GCA_036506735.1 Binatia bacterium
GGGAGAATCGTTTTTCAATCTCGGCCGCGGCGTCAAGGCAACGCAAGAAGTTACCAAGACCAGTTGATGATACCGTGACGATCCCCGCAGGCAGGAAGTTCACCTACCTATTTCTCGCTTTGCTCGCGCTCGGAATCGGCGTCTCTTATTCGAACGGTTTCGGCATCGGTTTTTATTTCGATGACATTTACGGCATCGCCAAAAACCCGGCGATCCGCAGCCTGCAAAATATTCCGTATTTCTTCTGCGATCCGCATGCGATTTGGACCGAACCCACGCAAGTGGACCTCCGGCCGTTTCTTCTGATTACCTACGCCCTCAACTACTCCATCTCAGGCGTCCAGCCCTGGAGCTATCACGCTCTTAACTTGCTTCTCCATTTTATCGCGTCGGTGCTGGTTTTCATCATCGTGCGCGATCACATCTGGCGGTTCGAATTTCCTCACCGCGGTGAGCCAGTCGAACCGTCGCCGACCTCCGAGCGCGGCGCCGGCGGCGCGGCCTGCATTCCGGCGGCAGCCGCTGCGCTCTTTTTTGCTCTCGCACCACTGAACAGTCAGCCAGTCAACTACATTTGGGCGCGCTCCGCGCTCCTCTGCGTGACGCTTTACTTAGGAGCATTTCTCGCTTTCCTGCGCGATCGGCGGGCGCTCGGTTCAGTGCTGTTCGCGCTGGCGCTGCTTACAAAAGCGATCGCCATCACCCTGCCGGTCCTGTTCTTGATCCATGATCTAATCTATCGTGACCGCCAAAAATTTCCCACCATCAAGAGCTACTTCGGTCGCTGGCGCCGGCTCGTCGTGCCACTTGTGCTGCTCGACGCCGTCTACATCGGCTATCGACAAAAAATTCTTCCGGATTGGACGGCCGAGGCTCGACAGTCAGCCGGGATCACGCCGTGGGTCTGGTTTATGAGCCAGTGGTCCGCGCTGCTTTACTATGTGCGGCTGTTCCTGTGGCCGGACGGATTGTCCGCCGACCATGATTTTCCGGCAGCGACGAGCTTTTTCGAATTCCGCTCATGGGGCTCGCTCGTAGTCTTGCTCGCGTGGGCCGGCCTCGCGCTGAGCGCAATGAGAAAATATCCACAAGTCACCTTTGCGACCGCCTGGTTTTTTATCACCCTGGCACCCGAGTCTTCGTTCGCGCCGCTGGCGGAGGTCATCAACGATCATCGGCCTTACATCGCCTCGTCGCTCGGCCTGTCGGTGCTTCTCGCCTGGATCATTGACCGCGCCGCGGCGTTTTTGGCTCAGAGACAACGTCAGGTCGCATTTATTGCCGCGTCCTTGATCCTCTGTGTCGCTGCGGTTCCATTCAATCGTTATCGCACGTGGCAGTGGTCGGACTCGCTCCGCATTTGGGAAGACACAACGCGCAAGAGCCCGAACAACGGCCGAGCTTGGATGAACGCCGGGCTAGTCTACATGGGCCGCGACGATCTGGTTTCGGCGCGCCGTTATTTCGAGCGTGCAAGAGATCTCGCTCCGCAGTACGCTATGATCCATATAAATCTAAGCGTTCTCGAGACGCGCGAAGGACATCCGGAGAAAGCACTAGCTGAGGCGCAGGAGGCCGTCCGGTTTCGGCCTGATCTCTCGCTAACGCACTTCTACTTGGGTCAGGCGCTCGAGAAGCTGGGGCACACCGGTGAAGCCGCCGCGGCCTACCAACAAGCGGTCCAACTCGACCCGCGCTACCACGAAGCCAGGGTCGCCTTGGCGCGTCTTGAGAAGTCTGAAACCCTGCCAAGTGAATCCGAATATTCGTGTCAGCTCGCCGCAGTGCGTTTGCTAAAGAGTATCATCACTTGGCTCCGGGAAAAGTGGCAGGAAACTTTGTGACAAAATTGGCCAACGGGTGACAGTAATTGCCGGCGGTTATAGGTTTTGACTCTGACGCCGATGATTCAGTTTGTGGCGAAAGTTCACCTACCTGTTTCTCGCCTTGCTCGCGCTCGGACTAGCCATCTCCTATGCAAATAGTTTCGGCATCGGTTTTTATTTCGACGACACTTACGGCATCGCCGTCAACCCGGCAATCCGGAGCCTGCGGAATGTTCCCAGCTTTTTCGTTGACCCGCATGCGATCTGGACTGAACCGACGCAGGTTGACCTTCGGCCGGTTCTTCTAATTACCTACGCACTGAACTACGCGGTCTCGGGACTCCAGCCGTGGAGTTACCACGTTCTGAATTTGATTCTCCATCTCATCGCGTCCCTGCTTGTATTCATCATCGTGCGCGATCACATCTGGTGGCCGGGCTCCGAGCGCGGCGCCAACGGCGCAGCCTGCATTCCAGCGGCAGCCGCGGCGCTCTTTTTTGCTCTCGCACCACTGAACAGTCAGCCCGTCAACTACATCTGGGCGCGTTCCGCGCTCCTTTGCGTTACGCTTTATCTTGGAGCATTTCTCGCTTTCCTGCGCAGCCGGTGGGCCATTGGCTCCATACTTTTCGCCCTCGCGCTGCTTACGAAAGCGATTGCGGTCACCCTACCGGCGATGTTTTTTGCCTACGACTTTATTTATCGTGATCGAACACGCTACCCGACCATCGTAAGCTACCTCCACGGCTGGCGGCGGCTCGCCCTGCCGCTCGTTCTTCTCGGAGCCATCGATCTCGCCTACATCGGTTATCGCCATGTCTTTCTGCCGGAGTGGACAGCACAGGCACGGCAAGCGTCCGGCGTCACGCCGGGCGTCTGGTTCATGAGCCAATGGTCCGCGCTGCTTTACTACGTCCGACTATTTTTCTGGCCGGATGGACTATCCGCCGATCACGACTTTCCCATGACGACCAGCTTTTTCGAATTCCGTGCATGGGGCGCGCTCGTGGTCTTGCTCGCGTGGGTTGGACTCGCACTGAGCGCGATAAAAAAATATCCGCAAGTCACCTTCGCAACCGCATGGTTTTTTATCACCCTGGCGCCCGAGTCGTCATTTGCACCTCTGGCAGAGGTCATCAACGATCACCGACCTTATATTGCTACCTCCCTCGGCCTATCGGTGCTGCTTGCCTGGTCGCTCCACAACGCCGTGGCTCTCATGACGGCTGAGAAACAACGCCGATTTGCTTTCGTTGCGGCCTCCGCTCTCCTCTGTGTCGCCGCGCTGCCGATGAACTTTTATCGCACCTGGCAATGGTCGGACTCCCTTCGCATTTGGGAAGACACCACGCGCAAGAGTCCGACCAATGGTCGGGCCTGGATGAACACTGGGCTTGCATATATGGGGCGCAACGATCTGGTCTCGGCACGCCGTTATTTCGAGCGCGCAAGAGACCTAACCCCGGACTACGCCTTCGTGTACATGAATTTGAGCGTGCTCGAAATGAACGAGGGAAATTTGGAAAAAGCGCTGGCCGAAGCGCAGCACGCTGTGCGGCTCCGGCCCGATCTCTCGCTGACACACTTCTACCTGGGCGAAGCACTCCAGAGAACGAAACGTAGAACTGAAGCCGCCGGTGCCTATCAGCAGGCCCTCAACCTCGACCCGCGCTACAATGCGGCCCGCGCCGCCCTCGCCCGTCTGGGCCCGGCCGACCCGCAGAACGATTCGGCCATGATGTCGGCGGGCATTTATGCGTTGTATACGCAGCGAGATCCGAGCACGGCGATTGACCGCTTTCGTAAGGTCCTCGAACTGAATCCGAATCACTATGGTGCGACGTTCCAGCTCGCTATGGCTCTCGATCAGGCGGGGAGATCCGGAGAGACGCAGCCGCTCTGGGGAAAAGTTCTGAGTATGGCGCAGGGTTATAACGACAAAGACACCGCGAACACGGCGCGCGCCCGTTTGGCGCAGTCGAGTTCTCCGCGCGTGGAGCTTTCAGAGGAAGAGATAATGAAAAAAGGCCTCGATCTTCTCTACCGGCGCCACGATCCGAACGCCGCCGCAACTGAATTTCGCGCGGTCCTCCAACGTAATCCCGACCACTACGGCGCCACGTTTCAGCTCGCCATGTCGCTCGACGAAGCTGGCAAATCTAAAGAAGCCCGGCCGATCTGGGAAAAAATGCTAAAAATGGCCCAACTGTCCAATGACAGGGAGACGATCGCCACAACGCGCGCAAAATTACAAACACAAAGACAAGCTTTCACGCTTCGTACTTCCCAGTAGTCCGTGTAAAAAGCAGCCGCTTCAAATAGCCGTCTTCGTTCGCTCACGGCCGATCGATGTACGGCCGGCGAATGTAGCAGGATACCTGCGGGCTGAATTGACCCGGCTGCATTTCCAGCCGCGCGACGATCCGTATCGTTTCCAGCTTTGCATCGGGCCGCAGCGGCCAGCGGACTAGACGGAAGGGGTCGCTCTTCTGGCGCGGAATTTCATAGAGAACCAACGACGCATCGGCCTGCCTGCCCTCAGAGCCGGCGATAGGAATTTGGCTCGAACCCAACTGCCGTTCGCCTTGAAACGCCGTCAAGACGATGCGGCTGCCCGCGGGAACATACGGAGTGAACGCCATAAATTCGAAGCCGAGCATGCCGTCTTTCCCCGGCTCGGCGGGAAGCGCGATCGTGAGAGACATCTCGGCGGGTCCTGCGGAATTGCGCGCGGGAAATCTGAGCTCGAGCCCGCGATACGAATGAACGCGCGGGGTGAACGGCCTGCCATCCGCGTCGAGACCCTGCGCGTCGCCGGGCGCGTCAGGAGTTCCCGGCGGCGGCGCACGACCCGGACCGGCGCGGCCTTCCTCGTAGAAAATCGACGCCCAGATGATTCCCTCCCCGGTTAAAATTCGCCCGACGTTGAACGCCGCCAGATAGTTTCGAAACAGCAGGATCTTGTACGGGTCTTCCTCGTAGACGGACGCCGGATAGAGCGTCGCCGGAGGGCCGAAGACAACCACGTCGTAGCGCGCCCGCGTGCTCAAACCGCCGTAGCTTCGCGCCGCGGAATCCGCGTCCCAAAAATTTTCGTAGATCAATTCCTGCATGTAAGGGTGCTGAGCGGCGTAAGCGCGCGCGCGCGAGTGAGCGCTCTTGGCGTGGTAGGTGGCGCCGGCGCCGATCAGGAATAAAATGGCGCCGAGCGCGACGGTGCCGCGGACGAGCGCGGCGTAATAATCGGCCAAGACGCGGAGCAACAGTCCAATGACGCCCAGAAGAAACAGCGGCCAGGCGGGGAAAACCAGCCGCGCCATGTTGCTCAAGTTGCGCCAGGAAGTGAGGATGACGACCAAAAACAAAATCGTTACGGCGAGAGAGCGCCCATCGAAAGGCGACTCGGCGGGAGAAGTTTTCACCGGAGGATCGGCTTCGGCCGCGGCCGCGAGATCATTGCGCTCGAGGATCCGGCTGAAATAAACGGCCGGCGCTATCAATGCGAATAATCCGAGAGATACGAAAACCCGCGCGGCCGCGTGTTCGAGAGAAAAGAACAGCAGAACGGCTATGGCCACACAACCGGCCGCCGGCAGCCATTTTTGCCGACGATCAGGCGTCGCAGCGCGAAACGCGTAAGCGAGCGCGACAAAAATCAAAACCTCGATGAGCGGGTCGAGCTCGAACAATTCGCGGAGCCAGAGCCCATACGGGCCCGGCCATGCGTCGAGCACCAACATCGTGTGATGCAGGAGAAAGTTCAAATAGTCGCCGCCGGCCGAGCGCGCGGAAAGCTCGATGGGGATGAGCGGAAGCAGCGCCGCAATCGCGCCCATGACCGGAGCGACTGCGCAGCGCCAAATTTTCCGCGGCGCCGCGACTCCTTTGTCGAGTAGCGTTCGCCCGGCTGAAAAGCCGAGGCCGGCGGCGAGCGCCAGAATCGCCGCTCCGGCGCCGAAGGAAATGCCGAACGCCGCGCCCATAAAAAAACCGCCGGCGATCCAATCCCGGACGCGTGATCGGTGGGAGGTGAAAAAAAACAGCGCGAGGCAGAGACACATCGCAGCCGGCATCGTTCCGAGAACTCTAACCGTGTAATTGAGATGAAGCGGCGAGAGCGAGACGATCAGAAGAGCCAGCAGAAAGCCGCGCTCGCCGTATAGGTGCCGCGCGGCTCCCGCGAGCGCCAGCATCGCGACCAACGCGGCCACCAGCGCCAGCGCGTGGGCGGTCTGCCCGTCGCTCGCGAACAGGTAGCCCCAAATCGAATGCAGCACGATCCAGAGGATGTGCCACTGTCTGAAGTGGTTCGCGAGATCCCAGCGTTCGGCCCAATCGGATGTGGCGATGAACCTCGCCGCCGTCCCGTACTCGCCGCCGGCGAGAGCGGAAACTTCGTCGATGCTGAGCGGGTAAGGGACGCTTAAAAAAAATGCCCTGACGGCCCAGGCGGTGATGACGACGGCGAAAATCACCTGTCTGAGCGGCGCGCCGGCAATCCGTTGGACCAGCGATGGAAGGCTCGTCATCTCAATTTGTTTTTCATGTTGATGGCTCGCGCCAATTCTCTTGACGCCGCGGTCTCATCGTGGCTTATATACCAGCGATGATCATTTCGCCGCGCCGCGCATGCCGCACCGCATCGGGGACGCTGCTGATCATTTTCCTTCTCCTCGCATGCGCCAAAGAACCCCAGACCGAAGAGTCGATGATGAAAGCCGGGCTGGAATTTCTCTACGCCAAGCGCGATCCGAACGCCGCCGCGGCCGAGTTTCGTAAAGTGATCGAGCGCAATCCCAACCACTACGGCGCCACCTTTCAACTTGCGACGGCACTCGACCGCGCCGGCAAACCGGAGGATGCGCGACCTATTTGGCAAAGGATGGCCGCCCTGGCGGAAGCCGTTCGCGATAAGGACACCGCAGCCGTGGCGCGCGCGCGGCTCGGCCAACCGGTAGCCGGGGTTGAAGCCTCCGGCGAAGAGGCGGTGATGAAATCCGGCCTCGATCTTCTCTACACCAAGCGCGATCCCAACGCGGCCGCCGCCGAGTTCCGCAAACTATTGGCGCTGAACCCCAGGCACTACGGCGCGACATTTCAACTCGCCGCGGCGCTCGATCAGGCCGGCAAGAAAAACGAGGCGCGTCCCGTTTGGGAAAAAATGCTCAAGCTGGCCGAAACGACGAACGATAAAGAGACCGCGAAGATCGTGCGCGAGCGCTTGGCGCGCGAGTAACGTTTCTCTCTTCTAATTCTTCGTTTCGTTGACGGCCTTCTTGAGCGTCCGCGCAGCATACTGCGCCTGTTCATCCGTCATTTCCGGAAAGAGCGGCAGACTGAGAACCCGATGGCAGGCCAGTTCGGTGTTCGGAAAACTCCCGGGCTCATGGCCGAGCCACGCGTAGGCCTTCTGCAAGTGCACGGGTTTGGGATAATGGATCGCGGTTTGAACGCCTTGCGCTTCGAGCGCCGCCCTCACTTGATCGCGGTTCTCCACATAAACCACAAACAGGTGATAGACGCTTTCCGCGCGCGCGTCGTCTTGCGGCATGGCCAGCCGCGCCCCCGCAAGCTCTTTCCGGTATAAAGCGGCGATTTCCCGCCGCCGCGCCGTCCAGCGGTCGAGATGCTTCAACTTGATTCGTAGCACCGCGCCCTGAAATCCGTCCATGCGGTAGTTGTAGCCGATATGATCGTGGGCATAGCGGCTGGTTTCGCCGTGAGTGCGCAAGGACCGGGCAAACTCGGCGATGCGATCGTCGTCGGTGACGAGCGCGCCGCCTTCGCCGTAGGCGCCGAGATTTTTGCCGGGATAAAAACTAAACGCGGAGGCCCGGCCGAAAGTCCCGACGCGCTTTCCACTGTAGCTCGCGCCGTGGGCCTGACACGCGTCTTCGACGACGGGGAGCTTGTGGCGCTCGGCGACGGCGAGAATGCTGTTTAACTCCGCGGGCCGGCCATAGAGGTGAACCGGCAGGATCGCTCGGGTCCGCGTCGTGACCGCCGGCTCGATGCGGCGCGGATCGATGTTGGCCGAAGCGGGATCGATATCGACAAAGACGGGTTTGGCGCCGACATAGGAGATCGCCTCCGCCGTGGCCATGAAAGTGTTGGGCGTCGTAATCACCTCATCGCCGGCTTTTACCCCGAGCGCCAGCAAAGCCAGATGCAACGCGCTCGTCCCCGAGTTGAGCGCGACGCAGTGCTTGGAGCGGCAAAAAGCCGCGAATTCCACTTCGAACTTTTCAACCTCTTCGCCCAGAATGAACGAAGCGTTGCGGCAAACCCGCTCCAGCGCCCCGGCAATCTCGTCCCGCAGACCGTCGTACTGCGCCTTCAGATCGAAGTAAGGGACTTTCATCGCGATCGATTGCGTCTTTCAGTTTTTGAGATGCAGCGTCAAAAGGACCAGAGGGCGCAGGAGTGACCAGCAGTCTCGGCTGAGTTTGATTTTGCTCGTCGGCAGACCGTCGGTCGGATAGCGCTTGGCCACCGCAGCTTCCGCGTAGCGGTAACCCAGCGAGAGCACCTTGTAATGGAGGTAATACTCCAGCTCGTAACGGTTCAACCATTCCTGCTCGAGATCGATTCTCGGATCATCGAGGAGCGCGAGCCTGTAAGCGCGAAAGCCGTTGGTGACATCGGTGAGTCGCCGGGCAAAGCGAAACGACCATAAGAGCGCGACGGCGCGCGTGATGACGCGGCGCCTCAAAGGCGTGTCCTTGGCTTTTTCCGCCAACACGTACCTCGAGCCTTGAACGTAATCGGCGCCGCCGCGGACCGCTGCCACCACGTTGCGAATGTCGCCCGGCTCGTCTTTGTTGTTGCCCGCCATCACGACGCCGATGGCGAAGCCATTTTTTTTGAGGTGCAGCAGACCCGTGCGTATCGCTGCGCCGACCCCGGTCCGCTTTTCATGCCTTAGGATAGTCACCGGATAATTTGCCGCGACCGCGGTCGAACCGTCGGTCGATCCGTCATCGACGACGATCACGTGAGGCACGGAGTCGAAATCGAACTTCTTGAGCAGCAACGCGAGCCTGGATTCGTTATACACGGGGATGACAACCCCGAACGTGCTTGTGGAAGTGTCTTCGTTGCGCGCCATTCGTCGCGGTCTTCATCGCGCCTTACGCGCGCGGCGCCTGCCGGACATCGCGCAGTTTCTTCGACGGGTTGCCCGCCACGATCGTGTGCGGCGGCACGTCCTTCGTGACCACGCTGCCGGCCCCGACCATCGCGCCTTCGCCGATGGTTACGCCGCACAGGATCACCGCGCCGCTGCCGACGGACGCGCGCTTGCACACGCGGGTCTGGACGACCTTCCAGTCGGCGTCGGTCTGCAGGCTGCCGTCGGGATTGACGGCGAGCGGAAACCGATCATTGATGAACACGACGTGATGGCCGATGAAGCATTCGTCTTCGATCATGACGCCCTCGCAAATGAACGTGTGGCTCGATATCTTGCAGCGCTTGCCGATCTTGGCGTTTTTCTGAATTTCGACGAAAGTTCCGATCTTCGTGCCGTCGCCGATCTCGCAGCCGTAAAGATTGACGAAGTCGTAAATCTCCACTCCTTTGCCCAGCTTGACGTCGGCGGCGATGCGGGAAAATTTGCCGGTGAGTCGCGCGGAACGCCGGGCGGAACTCATACCTTGACCCTGGTGCCGCCCGAGCCCAAAGATTTCGCTGCGGCTTCCAACAAACGCACGACCGTCAAGCCGGCGGCGGCGTTGGTCCGCGGTATGCGGTTGAAACGCACGCACTCGACGAAATGGGCGCACTCGATCGAGAGCGCTTCGCGGTTATCCAGCTTGGGCGCCCACGCGTCGCCCATGCGGTAGTCGATGAGGGTGTTGTAGATGCTTTCCTGCGTGGTGACGCGAATGCCGCGGTCGTACACGCGCACCTTTTCGCTGGGCTCCATGTCGTTGTAAACGACCATGCGGCGGCTGCCGCCGATGAGCATCTGGCGGATCTTGACCGGCGAGAGCCAGTTGACGTGGAAGTGCGCGATGAAGTTGTGGGGATAATGGACGGTCATGTAGACCACGTCGAACAAACCGACTCCCGTATGAGCGGCGCCCGTCGCCGAAACGTGTTTGGGCGACTCCTGGACCAGGTACGTGAGAATGGATAAGTCGTGCGGGCCCAAGTCCCAGAGCACGTCGATGTCGTGCTGAAATTGCCCCAGATTCACGCGCACCGAGTCGAGATAGTGCAGCTCGCCCAGCTCCCCGACTTCGAGGATCTCCTTCATCTTGCGCACGGCGCCGGTATAGATGAAGGTATGGTCCACCATCAGCACGAGGCCTTTCTTGTCGGCGAGCTCGACCAGCTCCTCGCCTTCCTCCACGGTCTGGGTCATCGGCTTCTCGACCAGCACGTGTTTGCCTCGCTCGAGGGCGCGCTTGACCAGCAGGTAATGCGAGGAGACGGGAGTGGCGATGACGACGGCATCCACCTCGGGATCGCCGAGAATCTCATCGGCGTCTTCGGTGGCGTTGACGAATGGGTAGCGCTTTTTTACCAGGGCGCGGCGCTCGGGCAGCTTGTCCGCGCACCACTTGATTTCGACGCCCTCAACCTCGGCGAAGTTCCTGACTAAGTTCGGACCCCAATAGCCGTAGCCGATGACGCCGATTTTCATTCTGCAGAGATTTCCTCGCGTGAATGGGACGTAGCCAACTTAGGGCGGGATTTTACCATCATCGCCGCCGGAAATCCATTATTTATCGCGGGAAGCGGCGGACGAATCGACTTGGCCTGCCATGAGCGAGCGGACGTTCTGTCCGCAAGTCGAAATCTAAAACACAGACTGCCCTTCGACTCACAGAGTTCGCTCAGGGCACCATTCGACTCGGGATCGAGATAAGTCCGAGATTGGCCTGCCATGAGCGAGCCGGCGTTCTTACCGGCGAGTCGAATGGTGGAGCCGAAGGGAATCGAACCCTCGACCTCTTGAATGCCACTCTTTTACCGGCTGCGATTATAACCTAAACCAGCCGAAAAAGCCCCGTAATCCCAAGGATGGTCCGGCCGTATTTGATAGGAGGAGTAGATAAGCGGACCACAATGGTGAGGCTTCGGTTCAATGAACTCGGGCCACAATCCCCTGCCACGAAAGGTCTTCGGTTTACGATCGTCGCTTGCTGAGATACTTTAATTTTTCAAGATCGCCAGCGATCAACGCTTCCTTCTTTGCGCGGCTCCAACGCTTGAGCTGCCGCTCCCGCGTCAAAGCCTCCTGTTCCGAACGAAACCTCTCAGAATAAACGAGATGGACGGGGCCGTGCTTAAACGTGTACGCGGCGCCTCGACCCTCGTTATGATCCTTCACACGGTCATCGAGGTTCTGTGAGGAGCCGACGTACAGGCTGTCATCAGCACAGCGGAGAACGTAAACATAGTACAATTTTGAAGGGACCGCCCTTCGACTCGCTCCTTCGTCGCTCGCTCAGGGCACCATTCGACTCGATATATTGCTTAGTCCCTTATGGCCTGCCATGAGCGAGCCGGCGTTCTTACCGGCGAGTCGAATGGTGGAGCCGAAGGGAATCGAACCCTCGACCTCTTGAATGCCATTCAAGCGCTCTCCCAACTGAGCTACGGCCCCACCCGGGGAAGGATCGTGATGAGATAAAAGTAAGAGAGAGATGCCGAAAAGTCAAACACGGAAGGAGGTAGGAGCGGTTTTTGCCTTTTTACTTTTAACTTTTTACCTGCTGGCTTTCACCATCTCCTCCGCGTGGCGGATCGCTTTTTCCGTAACGTTAATTCCGCCCAGCATGCGCGCGACCTCCGCGACCCGCTCGCGCTCGGCGAGGCGACTGACTTGAGTGAAGGTCCTGCCTTTCGCAACCTCTTTCTCGACCACGTAATGAGCGTCGGCGAGCGCCGCGATCTGCGGCAGGTGCGTCACGCAAATGACCTGGTGCGCGGCGGCGACTTTTTTGAGCTTCTGGCCGACGATCTCCGCCACCCGGCCGCCGATACCGGCATCGACTTCGTCGAAGAGCAGAGTCGGAATATCGCCGCGGCTTAGCACCAGGGACTTGATCGCCAGCATCAAGCGGGAGAGCTCGCCGCCGGAGGCGATCTTGGCCAAAGATTTCACCGGCTCGCCCGGATTGGGCGAAAAATAAAATTCGACCTGATCCATCCCCTGCTCCGTCAACCTTCTGCCGTCGGCGACAAACGGCGGACTAGCGCCGGCTTCGCTCGCGGGAAGAAATCGGGCCTCGAACGCCGTTCCGCCCATCCCAAGAGTTCCGAGCGCCCGCTCCATCTCTTTCTTGAATTTGCCCGCCGCCTTTTTGCGCTCGCGCGAGAGCGCCTCGGCCGCCTCCCAGGCGGCGCGGCGGGCCTGCTCGCAGGCGCGCTCCAGCGCCGGGATTTCCTCCTCGCCGCGCTCCAGCCCTTTCAGCTCTGCGGCGATTTGTTCGCCTTGTTTGAGAATCTCGTCGATCGAGCCCTGGTATTTTCGCTTCAGCCGGCTGATCTCGGCGAGCCGCTCCTCCAATTGCTCCTGCGCCGCCGGATCGAACTGGACCCGCCCGGTGTGGCGCCGGAGCAGAGACGCGGCTTCTTGCAATTGGGCCAGCGCAGAGTCGATCAGCTCCACGGCCGCGCCGAGATTGCTGTCGATCCGCGCCAATTCTTTGAGCCGCGCGACGTATCTCCCCAACCGGCCGGCCACCGCCTCGTCTCCTTCGTAGAGCAGCTCCTCTCCTTCCTGGCAGCCCTGATAAAGTTTCTCCGCGTGCACGAGAATATTTCTGCGCTCTTTCAACTCCTCCTCTTCGCCCGGCTGGAGCTTCGCGCGCGCGATCTCCTCCGCCTGCGCGCGCAGCCATTCTTCCTCGCGGCGCCGCTTGTCGAGCAGCTCGCGCGCGCGACTGAGAGCGCTCGCCGCGGCGGCAAGAGCGGAATATTTCCGGTTCATCTCCGCCGCCCTGTCTTCCAGGCCGCCGTAGGCGTCGAGCATCTGGAGGTGGCTCTCGGGTTTGAGCAAGGTCTGGTGCTCGTGCTGGCCGTAAATGTGAATGGTGCTCGGCCCGATCTCCGACAGAAGCCCCAAATGGCAGAGACCGCCGTTGAGATAGATCCGATTTTTTCCCGACCGGCTGACGACGCGCTTGATGACGAGATCGTCTTCGATTTCATGTCCGGCGGCGGCGAGCTTTTCCTTGAGCGTGGCGGGAAACGACTCGAAGAGCGCTTCGACGCTCGCTTCGTCCTCGCCGTGGCGGATGATATCTGCGGAGACCCGCCCGCCGGAGACGAGACCCAGGGCATTGAGCACGATCGTCTTCCCGGCGCCGGTCTCACCGGTCAGAACGTTGAGCCCCGGGGCCAGCTCCAAGGCCACCTCGTCGATGACTGCGAAATTCTTGATCTTGAGTTCCCGTAGCATCTCAAAACCGTCTAGCGCTCGCCCCATTTCAACTTGTTGCGCAGGATCTCGAAGTAGCCGCGCGAGGGAATTTTGATCAAGGAAACCGGCACGCCGTAATCCCGGACCTCGACGACGTCGCCGTCTTTCAGAACCACGCCCTGTTGTCCGTCCGGACTCAAGAACACGGTGTTGCCGGCGGAGCGCACCATGACGCGGATGGTCGATTTGCTGGAAACGACGATCGGCCGGTTCGTCAACATGTGCGGGCAGATGGGCGAGATCACGATCGCTCCCAATGACGGATAAATAATCGGCCCGCCGGCGGCCAGCGAATAGGCCGTCGAGCCGGTGGGAGTCGAGATAATCAGCCCGTCGGCGCGGTAGGTGCAGAGATACTCCTTGCCGACGTAAGCTTCGAGCTCGACGATCCGCGAGCGCGCCCCTTTGGTGATCACGGCGTCGTTGAGGACGCGGAATTTTTTCACTTGGGCTCTTTGGCTGTGAAGTTGAACCGCGAGCGTCATCCGCCGCTCGACCGAAAACTCTCCCGCCAAAGTTTTCTCCAGCACGACCTCCAGCTCGTCGACCGCCACCTCGGTGATGAAACCCAAGCCGCCGAGATTGACGCCGAGAATCGGCACCTTCGGCCGCTCGACCAATCGCGCGACGCTGAGCAGCGTGCCGTCGCCGCCGAGGACGATGATCAAGTCGGCCCTTTTGGCCATCTCCTTCTTGTTGCAGACGCGCGCGCCGTCCTTGAAGAAGCCGGGCTCCACGAGGACGCGCCTCTTTCTCTCCTTGAGCCAGGGCACCAGCCACTGCACCATCTCGGCTGCCTTCGGTTCCTCGTACTTGGCGACCAGGCCGACTGTGCGGATCACGACAAAATCCTCTCGTTGGAGAGTACCATATGAATGAAAAATATGTCCAAGCCCTGTGGGATCTCAAATGGCAATCTCAAGCCTCAGATTTGTCATCTGAGATTTGAAATCTGAAATTCCGAGCGCAGCGAGGACGCGGCCGCCGATTTCGCCGACGACTTCAGCGCGAAATAAATTTTCTCCGCCGTGAGCGGGAGATTGAAGATTCTGACTCCGACGGCGTCGTCGAGCGCGTTGGCGATCGCGCCCGCGGTTGCGATGATGCCGTTCTCCCCGATCTGCTTGGCGGCGAATGGACCGGGGCCGGTCGGATCCTCGACCAGAACGGTCTCGAGCATGGGAAGGTCCGCCGTGCACGGAATGCGGTAGTCGCCCAGATTCGTGGTCAAGACTTTTCCGTTCTCCGTCACCACCTCCTCCATGACGGCGTAACCCAGCCCCTGAACCAGGCCGCCTTCGATCTGTCCTTGATGCGTGAGCGGGTTGATCACCGTCCCCACGTCGTGCGCGGTCACCATTCGCTTGACTTTGAGCTGGCCGGTTTCGTGATCGACTTCGACTTCGGCGATCTGGACGACGAAAGCGGCGACCGGCGAGCGGCCCGTGACTTCATAGCTCTTGCGAATGCGAAGCTCGCCGTTGCTCTTCGCCGCGCTCCGGCAGACCTCGGCGAAGCTCAGCGATTTGCCGCGCGCGGTCGAGAAGCGCCCCTTCTCGAGCTTGACGTCGTTGGCGGCGCAGCCCAAGAGCGTCGCCGCGGCGGCGCTCAGGCGCTCGCGCATTTCCCGCGACGCCGCCAAAACCGCATGGCCGCTCATATTGGTGATCTTGCTGCCGCCCGGCGCGGCGTCGCTCTCGAAAGTCTCGGTATCGCCGATCTCGGCGCGCACCTCGGCCGGCGCGATCGTGAGAACTTCCGCGGCGATCTGTTGGAGCAATGTATGCGTGCCGGTGCCGATGTCCGGAACCGCCGTGAGGATGGTGATCTTGCCGTCCGGCGCCGCCGAAATTTCCGCGTTGGCGAGACCGGACCCGCCGACATGGCGAAATGAGATGCCGATGCCGCGGCCGATATTTTTTCCCGGCTTCTTTTTCCAGCCGATCTTTTTCGCCGCCGCCAGCAACGTATCGCGGCAGCGCAATTTCTCGATCGCCCTGCCCCCGGCCAGCTTGTCGCCCTCGCGCAACAAATTTTTCAGCCGAAACTCGAGCGGGTCCATCCCGACGGCTCTGGCGAGCAGATCGGTATGGGATTCCGCCGCGAAGACCGCTTGCGGTTGGCCGGGCGCGCGATAGTAGCCGCAGGGCACGCCGTTGGAGTAGACACCGAAGGAGCGGATCGAGTAATTCGGAATCCGATAAACTCCCGCCACGTGCGTGGCGCCGCCGAGATTGGGAACTTCGCCGGGCTTGAATGAGGCATAGGCGCCGCTGTTGAAAATCACCTCGGCCTCGCGCGCGACGATCGTGCCGTCTTGCTTGACGCCGCTTTTGATCCGGATCAAGGACGAGTGGCGCGGATCGCCCGCCGTCAGCTCTTCGTGATAGGTCATCACCATCTTCACCGGGCGCTTGGTCGCCCGCGCGAGCTGATAGCAAATAGGAATATCCATCAGCGCGCCCTTGCCGCCGAAGTCGCCGCCGACGGCGACGACATGGACGCGGATTTTCTCCTTGGGAATCTCGAGTTGCCGTGAGAGATGCGATTTGACCCGGAAAGGCGCCTTGCACGAAGCCCAGATGTCGACGTGATCGGCGCCGTCCACCGCGACGACCACCGAGTGCGGCTCGAGATAGGCCTGATGCGCCAGTCCGGTTTTGAAGGTATGTTCGAGAACCAAATCGGCTTCTTTGAAGCCCGCGTTGACATCGCCGGCGGTCCAATTCTGAATCGCAAAGACGTTCGGCAGAGTTTCCGCAGGCGGATGAAATCCTTTATACGACGGCAACTCTTCATGGACCAGGGGCGCGCCGGCGGCCATCGCCTTGCGCGGATCGAAAACCCCCGGCAACTCATCGTAGTCGACTTCGACGAGCGCGAGCGCTTCCTCCACCGCGTCGAGATTCTCGGCGGCGACGGCGACGACCTTCTCGCCCATAAAGCGGACTTTGCCCTGCGCGAGGAGCGGCGTGTCCTGCAAGCTGAGGCCGACGCGAAAGCGCGGCAAGTCGCCGCCGGTTAAAATCGCCGCGACCCCTTTTACTTTCTTGGCTTTGTCGGTGTTGATCCGCCGAATGCGCGCGTGCGCGTAAGGGCTGCGCAAGCACCTGCCCCATAGCATGCCGGGAAGCTTGACGTCGGCGGTGTAGAGCGTTTTGCCGCCGACCTTTTCCGGTCCCTCGATCCGCCCCATTGAAACGCCCACAACGTTTAATTTCATTTTCGTTTTCACCTTTCCGTTTTCATCCTTCCGCTTTCATCTTTTGCTATACCACCCATTCTCTCAGCCGCGAGCTGGCGAAATCGACCAACATCACGAGCACCACCAGGACGATGACGATCGCCGCGGCCTCCTGATACTGGAACGTGCGGAAGCTCGTGTTCATGAGATAGCCGATGCCGCCGGCGCCGATCAAGCCCAAAACCGACGCCGAGCGGATGTTGGTCTCGAAGCGATACAGCGTGAACGAGATCAAATCGGGCAGGATCTGCGGCACCACGGCAAAGGCGAGCACCTGAGCGTAGCCCGCGCCGGTGGCGCGGATCGCATCGACCACGCCCTCGTCGATGTTCTCCACCGATTCGGAGAGCAGTTTTCCCAACACCGTCGCCGTATGGATGAAAAGCGCCAGTGTGCCGGCGAAAGCGCCGAGGCCGACCGCGGCGACGAAAAGCAATCCGAGAGCGAGATCGGGGATCGTGCGCAAGAAATTCAAGCCGGCGCGGACTCCGGTATAGACCCACGGATGCGGCGTGGTATTGCGCGCCGCGAGAAAGCCGATGGGAAAGGCGACCAGCAGCGCCAGAAACGTTCCCGCCAGCGCCATCTGGACCGTCTCGAAGGTCGCGCCGAGGATCGTCTGCGGAAACGTGTTGTCCCACCAACGCCGCTTGATCCTTTGCTGTTCCTCCGACAGCGGCAGCGGCAATAACAACCGCGTCAACGACAGCTCCGGGGGAAGAAAATAACTCTTGGGGTCGCTCACCTTGGAAAAATCGGGCGGCAGCATGCGCCCGACGGTCGTGAAAATCTGCGGAATGCCTTCGACCAATTCCCGCGGCCGGATCTTCGCTCCGCGGAACGACCAAACCAGGAGCAGCAACAAAATCACCAGCCAGAAAAAAAACCGCGCGCTTCGCTTAGGCGCCGGCGGCGCCTCCGCAAAAATATCGACTTCAGCCTGTGCCACGCGTCCTCCAACTAATTTTGAATGTTGAATTTTGAATTCCTCTGCTCACTGCTCACCGCTCACGGCTCACTGTTTTGATCCGTCCTTCTTCCCCGGGATTCGCCGGACCGGCCTTCAACGCCGCAGCGAGCAGATCGCTCAGCGGCGATTGGTGCTCGACCTTGTCCCGCCCGCTGAGAAAGACCTCGTATCCGTCGCCGCCTTCGGCGACGAATTGGCTGACCACGACCGAATATTCCCGCTCGCGCTGCAACGGAGCGCCATGGATCCATATCCCTTTGACCCGGGCGCTCGCGGGCGCCGCAGGGTCGAACGTGAAGCTCAGCCCCGAGACCTGAAGAAAGCGGCCTGAAGTCTCGGGTAGCCGGCTCACGCTGTTCTCCATCGCCGCATATAATTGCTCGCCGGTTAATTTGAGCGCGATCAGCGATTGTTGATAAGGAAGCGCCTGCATCACGCGCCCGAGCGTCACCGGTCCGGCCGGGATGCTGCTCCGAATCATGCCGCCGTTGATGAGTGCGATCTCGGCGCCGGCGCGGTCGCGGGCGAGATCGGCGAGCAGATTGCCCAAGTTGGTTTCCCCGGTCCGCACTCGCTCGCTTTCGCCCTCCAAATCCACCCGCGCTTGCCCCAGGACGCGATGGGTTGCAGCGTCGAGCCGCCGCGCATAATCGCTGACCAACACGACGGCCTTCGGCTGCTCCGGGAGCGCCGCCTCGACGGGAAGATTGCGTGCCTCGGCGGCCCGCGATCCTTTGTCGTAGACGATATCGAGCCGGCCGAGCGCGCGCCCTTGCGGGTGCGTCTTCACGAAGATCGGTCCGCGCGGCAGCGGCGCGACGCGACCCTGCGCGGGCTCAGCTCCCGCAGCCGTGATCAAGCCGTCGAAGCCGGGCGTGTGGCCGCCGACGATGACGTCGATGTGCGGGACGCCCTTGGCGAGGGCGAGATCTTCATCGGTCTCTTGGTGCGTGACGGCGACGATAAGATCGACGCGCGGGCGCAACTGCTGGGCCGCCGCGCCGGCGGCGGCGACGGCATCTTGAAACTCCAGCTCGCGCACCGCGCTGCGGCTGAATCTATCCGGATAGGACCCGCGGCCGACCAGACCGAGCAGCCCGATGCGCAAGCGTCCCACGGATTTGATCGCGAACGGCTGGCACACGCCGGTTTTTTTGGGTCGGAGGTTCGTGCAGAGAAACGGGAAGCGCGCCTGCTTTTTCAAGCCCCGCAGATGGTCGAGGCCGAAATCGAAATCGTGATTGCCCAGCGCGAGCGCGTCGTAGCCCATCAGATTCATCGCCGCGATATCCGGCGCGCCGCGAAAAACCGACGACATGGCGGTGCCGATCAGCAGGTCGCCGCTGTCCACGACCAGCACGTTTTTCACTTCTTTCCTGATCTTCTCGACCAGCGCCGCCCGGCGCGTCACGCCGCCGAACCCCCTGAATGGGCCGCCCTCGATCGGCTGCAGCGTTCCATGGTGCTCGCTCGTGTGCAGAATCGTGAGCGTCTCCTCGGCGCGCGCGGCGATCGGCGCCAGCAGAAGCGCGAGCAGCGCGACCACCGGATACGTTCGCATCATTCTCCGAAAAGTCATTATCCCAAGTCGCCGCCAAAGTCCATTTCAATCCATTTTTAAGCTTTACGCATTCCGCTTTCATAATTGTTTTTTCAACGGTCATGGGCTACTCTCCGGCTAAACCGACGTCGGCGGGACCGCCTATGAACAAAACGATTTATTCATTTTTCGCGGCGGCAATTTTTCTTTGCCTCGCGCTCACGATTTTCGCCGGCCAGCCGCCGCGGCCGTGGAAAATCGCCGTTCTCGTCGCCCAGGCCGGGCCTTCCGAGGACCAGACCGTCAGAGGACTACGCGACGGGCTCAAAGAGCTCGGATACAAGGAAAGAAGGAACGTCGTCATCGAAATCAACGACCTCAAAGGCGACCGGGCCGCGCTGAAATCGATGGCGACCGAGATCGTCGGCAACAAAGCCGACCTCATCTTCACGACCGGCACGCGCGCGACCGAGGCGGCGATCGCGGCGACCAAGCAGATCCCGATCGTCTTTCGCCACCCCGCCGATCCCGAGGTGTTGGGCTTCGTCAAGAGCTTGAAGCAGCCGGGCGGAAACGCGACCGGGGTCGCCGCCTTTTCCAGCCAGACGACGGAAAAGCGCCTGGGGATTTTAAAGGAATTCGTTCCCAACCTGCGCCGGGTGCACGTCTTTTATGATTCGAACAACCCGTTCGCCAAAGAAAATTTTGCCGCGGCAAAAAAAACGGCGGCCAAACTGGGACTCGAAGTCGCCGACCATTCCATCAAGACTCCCGACGAGCTGAAGACGGCCCTCAACGGGCTGCAGAAACAGGACGGCGACGCGATCTTCGAAGTCTCGGACGACCTGGTCGAAAGCCAGTCCGAGCTGATCTTCGACACCGCGCGGCAAAAGGCGTTGCCGACGATTTTCGAGGGCGCCGACTGGGCGATCAAAGGGGCGATGCTCAGCTACGGCGCGAATTATTACCAGATGGGCCGGCAGGCGGCCGGCCTCGCGAACAAAATCTTTCGCGGAGCAAGACCCGCAACCCTACCGGTCGAGCGCGCCAGCAAGTATGATCTATTGGTTAATTTGCGCATGGCCAACGCGATCGGTCTCGCGATCGCGCCGGAAACTCTAAAAAAAGCCGACAAGGTCATCCGGTAGCTTTTCTAATTCCATGGCCGAACTGGCGGATGCCATCAGAAGAATCCCCCTGTTCTCAGGATTGTCGCGCGAGGACGTGGCGAAGGTTCTGGGCAAGCTCGAGGAGAAGAGCTACGCCGCGGGGACGACGATCTTCTCGCAAGGCGATCAGGGCGACGCTTTTTATTTCATCCACGACGGCGCCGTCGAAGTCGTGCTGGAGTCGAGCGGCGGACGATCGGAGACGATCGCGGTGCTCGGGCCGCAGGACTCCTTCGGCGAGATGGCGCTCCTCTCGGGCGAGCCGCGCTCGGCCACGATCGTCGCCGTCAAGGACACGACGGTGTGGCGGCTGAGCCGGCAGGCGTGGGACGAGCTGATCGAAAAGCATCCGACCTGGCTGCTCCACTTTTGCGCGCTGCTCAGCAAACGGCTCGCGCACATCGAGCATCAATATTCCACCGGTCGCGACGCCTTCAATTCCCTGGCCGAGGAGTTCTACGGCTCGAGGCCGCCTCAGTCCCAACGCTTCTTTCGCCACGCCGCGCTGCTGGCGACGATCGACCCCGAGACCGTGGATTTCGTGATGCAAACCGAGGGCGCGAAGACCTATTTCGCTCAACTGGTATGGAGCCACTCGCCGTTGATCCGCTCGCTGGAGGGTGAAAAGTGCGAGCTGCACGCCTATTTTCGCGACCTCCTGCTGGAAAAACTGCTCGCGGAGGAAGGCAGGGAGGCGAAGCAGCAGCTCCATGCCGAGCTCGCCGGACGCTACGAAACGCTGAAAGATTGGCCGCAAGCGATTCACCACCGCCTGGAGGCGCAAGAATGGCCCGCGGTGTCCGAACTGATTGCCGCCCATCGGGAGGAATTGCTCGACGGAACGGCGCCGTTGTTAAAAAACGCGCTGGAAAAGATCCCGCCGGATTTCTTTTACGCCGACCTGCGCCTGGTCCACATCAAGGCGGAAACGCTCGCTCATCTCGGCGACTTCGGCGGCGCGATCAGAACTTACAAGGAAGTCATCTCCCAGCGCGGCGGCGCCATGGGCGCGGAGGCGATCGCCCGCTACCAGAATATGGCCAACGTCTTCCTGGCGAAGAAAGACTACCCGCAGGCGCTCAATTGTCTGCGCAGCGCGCTCAGCTTGATGGACAAAGAAAACTCGACCTCGGCCGGTGACGCCAGCGAAATGTATTGGGAGCAAAAATCGCGGCAGGCGGCGGCCGCGCCGGAGCCGGCGGCGGCCGAGGGATCGTCGTGGAGAAATTTAATCTCGTCGCTGCGGCTCTCCTCCAAACGGCCGTCGCTCGGCCGCTGGGTGGGCGGCATCTCCGGCCTCGTCGTGTGGGCTTATCTATGGTTCGGCCAGCCCGATATCGGGTTGACGCCCGAAGCGACCAAACTGCTCGGGCTGCTCTGCTTGACGTTGATCTATTGGGCCTTCTGGGTTTTTCCCGATTACGGCGTGGCGCTGATTTTTGTCCTGGGCTTGATCCTGACCGGACTCGGCACGCCGGAAGAAGTGCTCAGCGGCTTTGCCAGCACGACCTGGTTCATGACCCTGGGAGTGTTGGGGCTGGGCGCGGCGATCACCACATCCGGTCTCTTCTATCGCATCTCGCTGCAACTAGTCCGGTTCTTCCCGCTGACTTATTACTGGCAGATCATCGCGCTCGGTTTCATGGGCACGGTCATCACCGCGCTGATTCCGCAACAGACCGCGCGCACCGCGATCAGCAGCCAGATGCTGTTGAATCTCTCCGAGAGCCTCGGCTACAAAACTCCCTCGAAGGCGTCCACCGGACTCTTCGCCGCGACGTTTCTCGGCCTGGGACAGCTCGGTTTTCTTTACTTGACCGGCTCGACTTCGAACCTTTTGGCCTGGGGCCTTCTGCCCAAAGACGTGCGCGCGCAATTCACCTGGGGCTACTGGTTCCTCGCGGCCCTGCCGCCGACGTTAATCGTCATCGCGATCATTCTCGTGGCGATCATTTTTCTCTTCCGGCCCGAGTCGCAGTCGCAGATCTCGTACAAAATGGTCGAGAACCAGCTCGAGATTCTCGGCCCGGTCTCGAAAAAAGAATGGCTCACCTTGGTCGTCCTCGTCTTCATGGTCGGCGGCTGGCTGACGTTTTCCTATCATAGAATCGACAGCGCGTGGATTTCGCTGATCGGGCTGTGCGTGCTGATCAATGCCGGCGTGCTCGGCTGGGGCATGGTGAAGAAAGGGATCGACTGGGAGATGCTGATTTACCTGGGCGCGACGTTGAGCATACCCGCCGTGCTGACCAAGGCGAAGATCGACCAATGGTTGGTGAGCTTCATCTCGCCGATCATTCTGCCGTTCATCGACCGGCCGTACATCGCGTTCATCATCATTGCGCTGCTCATCTACGCGTTGAAGCTCATCTTTACCAGCGGGCTTGCAGTCATCACGCTCACGATCGTGTTGATTCCGCTCGCGGCCGAGATGGAGATCAGCCCGTGGATCATCGTCATGCTGATTCTGGTGGCGACGGAGGTTTGGTTCTTTCCGTTCCAGGTCGATTGGCACACGCTCGCCAATTCGACAACCGACGGGAAGGGTTTCAGTTATCGGATCATGTCGCGCATCAATCCGATCTACGCGGTCGCTTATCTGTTGGCTTTGATCGCGGCCATTCCGTACTGGAGATATCTGGGGCTGATTGGATGAGGGATGCGTCTTTTTATCCTCAGGAGTATCTAAAAAGATAGCTCGATCTCCCCACTGGCTCCCTGAATAATTTTTTTCTGCTAAAAATTTCCCGCGAATTCACACTTTTCATGATCGGTAGGTGACCAGCCAGAGCTGGCACAGCGCTTGCTCCGCCTTCTAGGCACATTCGCTCAGAATCCTAGGCCGGATCTGAGAATACATAAAGGCCGCAAGAAAAACCCGATGAAATCGCTATTAAAAATGAATGTGATTTTACCTTGACACAGGGACCGAGCTACGATAACCATCGCGTACAATCGCACGTTGTCGGCATGAGGATTGCTGCGCCGCGAGTACCGCCCTAATTTCTCGGCTCGACTAGTTCGGTTCAATTTTAAACTCCGGAGTTCAGCGGTACCTTCATTATGTCTCGTTTGATCAAAGCGGCAATCTTGGGCCTGCTGGTGGGGATCGTAGGACTAGCGGCGAGCTTTTCCCATTTTTCCCGGGACATCGAAGAAAATTCCGGTCTGGATTTGTTGTTCAAATTGAGGGGACGAAGTCAGGCGCCGCCGGATGTGGTTGTCATCAGTATCGACCAAGAGTCTTCCGAGCGACTCAACTTACCGAATAACCCCGACAAGTGGCCGCGCTCGCTGCATGCCCGTTTAGTTGAAAAGTTAGCCAAAGAGGGCGCCAAGGTCATCACCTTCGACGTCCATTTTATCGAACCCCGCTCGCCGAAGGACGACAACTTGTTCGCTGCGGCGATAAGAAAAGCCGGCAATGTCGTCCTCGCCGAGCCCCTGATGGCGAAAGAGGTTACAGCATCCAACGCGGGCGGGAGCGATGCCGGAATCCATAATATAGTAAAGATCGTTCAACCGCTCGAGCTCTTTGCCGAGCCCGCCGTCGCCACAGCGCCGTTTGTCCTGCCGAGAATTCCCTTCAAGGTGAACCGGTATTGGACCTTCCAGCACGACGCCGTCGATTCGCCGACCTTCCCGATAGTTGCATTTCAGCTTTTCAGCGGGCAAGTCTTCGAGGATTTTATCCATTTGCTGGAACAAGTCAGCCCGGATCAAGCCAAAAAGCTCCCTCCGAAGGTCGATAGCGCGGTCAAAACCAGCGCTCTAAGGTCGGTCATGAGAGACATCAGGGATATTTTCGAGAATGATCCGACGCTCGCGGAAAGAATGCTCGAGAGGCTGGATTCCGACCGAGCTTCCGGCGATAAACAGCGCTTGCTCAGATCGCTCATAAAAATGTACGGCGGCGGCAATTCGCGCTACGTCAATTACTACGGCCCGCCACGAACCGTGACCACCCTGCCCTATTATCAAGCGCTGCAACTCAATGACAATCGAGAAGGCGGCCAACCGAACGACCTCAAGGGCAAAGCGGTGTTTGTCGGGCTTTCGGAGAAGATATTGGCGGAGCGGAAGGATAGCTTTTATACGGTTTTTTCCCAGGCGAACGGCGTATTCATCAGCGGCGTTGAAATTGCGGCCACCGCCTTCCTCAACCTTCTAGAAGATAAACCGATCAAGCCGATCGGCACCCGTCGTTACGTCCTACTGATCCTCCTCTGGGGCCTCATCGTCGGTATTATTTGCCGGATGGCCGGCATGGTGGCTGCGACACTGAGCGTCGTCATTCTGGCGGCCGGTTATCTTGCCGTCGCAGCCTATCAATTTCAAGCTGCCGCGGCCTGGTATCCCGTCATCATTCCGTTATTCCTCCAGACTCCGATGGGACTTCTCGGCGGCGGCTTATGGAACTATTTCGAGACCAACAAGGAGCGGCAGAACATCCGCAAAGCCCTGGCCTACTATGTTCCCAACGAGGTGGTCCACGAGCTGGCGAAGAACGTCATCGACATGAAGAGAGGCGGCCAGACCGTCTACGGCGCGTGTTTATTCACGGATGCCGCGGGCTACACGACTTTATCGGAGAAGATGGAGCCGCAACAGCTACGCGAGTTCATGCATCAATATTTCCAGGTTCTCTTCGAGCCGGTCAAGCGACATGGCGGGTTTGTCGTCGATATGGCAGGAGATTCGATCCTGGCCTTATGGAAAGCCGCGCAATCCGACGCCTCGCTCAGGCATCGGGTCTGTTTGGCCGCCCTGGATATTTCTCGAGGCGTGGAACGGTTCAACCGGTCTTACGAGAACCTCGATCTTCCGACTCGTATCGGTGTTCATGCCGGACAGATCTTCCTCGGCAACATCGCTGCGGGCGATCATTACAAGTACGGACCCACTGGAGACGTCGTCAATACAGCGTCGAGGATGGACGGCCTCAACAAATACCTGGGTACGGAATTGTTGGTTTCCGAAGAAGTCCTCCGCGAACTGGACGGCTTTTTGACCCGGGAAGTCGGAACCTTCAGGTTCAAAGGAAAAACCCAGCCGGTTGTGGTTCATGAGCTGCTCTGCCGCCTCGAAGAAGCGGACGAAGAACAGCGACGGGCTTGCGCGATCTTCGCCGAGGCGCTCGGCGCTTTCGCAAGACGATCCTGGAACGAGGCCGCGGGACGATTTCAAGCGGCGAGCGAACAGGACGGAGCGCGCGGGCCGGCAAACTTTTATCTGAAGCTTTGCGAGCAATACGAAAAGACTCCGCCTGAGGAACCATGGGAGGCGATCATTTCGCTGGGAGAAAAGTAGCTCGTCATATTTTCTTAGCGAGCGGGCAATTCGATCGTGGAGGTAGGTGACGTATGAAGAAGTCGGGGTCGTTTTTTTTGCGCCTTTTCATAACCGCCTTTTTGATTGCCCTGCTTTGCCCGCGCATCGTTCTCGCAGCGGGCGCATGCGAGCCGATCGCCAAGGCGGTCTCGGTCCAGGGCACCGTCGACGTGCAGCGGGCGGGTCAAACCCAGCGCGAACCGGTGAAACTCAACGATACCTTCTGCGCCGGCGATCGGATTCGAGTGCTGGGCCGAAGCCGCGCCGATATCGCACTGACCAATCAACCGGTGCTGCGGCTCGATCAGAATTCCACGATCGTCCTGGGCGGAGTGAGGGAGGCCGGCGGCTCTCTGGTCGAGCTCCTAACCGGCGCGGCGCATTTCTTCAGCCGGCTGCCCCGAAACCTGGAGATCAACACGGCCTTCGTCAACGCAGGCGTGGAAGGAACCGAAGGCTTGGTGAGAGTCGATGCCGACAAGGCGACCGTAACGATCTTCGAGGGCAAGGTGCTCGCCCAGAACCAGGCCGGCAGCGTGAGGCTCACCGACGGTCAGTCCGCCGTGGCCGAGACCGGAAAGGCGCCCGTCATGACCGTCGTCGTGCGTCCTCGCGACGCGGTCCAGTGGGCGTTGTATTATCCGCCCGTAACTTATTTTCGTCCGGAAGAATTTCCTGCCGGAGCGGTTAGGAATTCCCTCGACGCTTACACGAGAGGCGACTACCAGCGGGCCTTCGACGCTCTCAGCGGCGCGGCGGAAAGTGCCGCCGATGCGCGCTTCTTTTCCTATCGCGCCTCATTGCTTCTCGGCGTCGGCCGCGTCGACGAGGCGGGCGCGGATCTCGAGCGCGCGCTAAGACTAAACCCGAATTACAGCGAGGCCCTGGCGCTGCAATCGATCGTCGCCGTCGTGCACAACGACAAAGACCGAGCGCTCGACCTAGCAAGAAAAGCCGTAGCGGCCGATCCGAAATCCGCTTCGGCGCTGATCGCGCTCTCCTATGCCCAGCAGGCACATTTCGATCTCGAAGGCGCGCGGCGGAGCCTGCAACAAGCGGTCGAGATAAGTCCCGACAATGCGCTGGCCTGGGCGCGCTTGGCCGAGCTGCACATGTCGTTCGGCGAACTGGGCCGAGCGCTCGCAGCGGCGCAAAAAGCCGCGGCGCTGAGTCCCAATCTTTCGCGGACGCAGACGGTCCTGGGATTCGCTTACCTGATGCAGGTGGACACGCGCGAGTCGAAGAAGGCGTTCGAAAGAGCGATTGAATTCGACCAGGCCGACCCGACGGCACGATTGGGGTTGGGTTTGGCAAAAATCCGCGACGGCGAGCTGCACGACGGACGAAGAGAGCTCGAAGTCGCCGCGAGTCTCGACCCCAACAACTCCATTGTCCGAAGCTATCTGGGCAAGGCCTACTATGAAGAAAAGCGCACGGGATTGGACGAGCGCGAGTATTCCATCGCCAAGGAACTCGACCCCAAGGATCCGACGCCTTGGTTCTATAGCGCGATCCAGAAGCAAACGGCGAACCGGCCGGTCGAAGCATTGCAGGACATGGAAAAAGCCATCGAGCTCAACAATAACCGGGCGGTGTACCGCTCGCGCCTGCTGCTCGATTCGGACCTCGCGGCGCGCAGCGCCAGCCAGGCGCGCATCTACAGCGATCTGGGCTTCCAGCCGCTCGCCCTCGTCGAAGGATGGAAATCGGTCAACGTCGATCCGACGAATTATTCCGCCCACAGATTTCTCGCCGACTCCTACTCGATTTTGGCGCGGCATGAGATCGCCAGGGTCAGCGAGCTGCTCCAGTCTCAGTTGCTTCAGCCCAACAATACGACCCCCATTCAGCCCGGGCTGGCCGAAAGCAACCTGTTCCTCATCAGCGCCGCAGGTCCGGGGGCTCTGTCTTTCAACGAGTTCAATCCGATCTTCAACCGCGACCAGATGACGCTGCAGACGAGCGGCCTAGCCGGTGAAAATCACACGTACAGCGGAGAAGGCATTTTCTCCGGCATCTACAAAAAGGTCTCCTACAGCCTGGGTTACCGGCATTTTGAGACCGACGGGTTTCGAACCAACAACGACCAGAACGATGGGATCGCCAATGCTTTTATTCAATGGGAGATCTCCCCGGCAACCAGCGTGCAGGCCGAGTACAGGTATAGAGACGTCACACGCGGCGAGCTTCAACTGAGGTTCGCGCCGAACGATTTTCGCCCCAACTTCAGGGAAGAAGACATTACTCATTCCGCACGCCTGGGCTTTCGTCAGGCATTTTCGCCGAGCTCGATTCTCATCGGCAATTTTACCTTTCAAGACGTGGACCGAAACCAGCGCGACAGGCCGGATCCGATCTTTACGCGCTTTAAACTCGACGGGCACGATAAAGCGCACAGCGGCGAGATCCAATACTTGTTCCGCTCGATGCCCGTCAACCTCGTGGCCGGAGTGGGACATTTTAACATCGATTCGAGCGACACCCTGCTGGCGCGATTTATATTCTCGCCGTTTCCAGTCGTCACGCCCGTCGATCGGGATGTGCGGCACACCAATCTCTATCTGTATTCCTACGTCCCGCTGCCGAAGGACGTGACGTTAACTCTCGGCGCGAGCGGCGACTTTTTCGATACGGACCTGCCGGGAATGAAACGCACGGATCAATTTAATCCCAAATTCGGCATCACCTGGAACCCGTTTGCGGCTACGACGGTTCGGGGCGCTATTTTCCGAACTTTGAAGAGAACCTTGGCGACCAACCAGACGCTCGAGCCCACGCAGGTCGCCGGCTTCAATCAATTCTTTGACGATCAAAATGCCACGAAGTCGTGGCGCTATGGGGCCGCCGTCGATCAGAAATTTCCGCACGGCATCTTTGGAGGGATAGAGTACACCTTTCGAGACATGGACGTTCCGTTCGTCGCCTCGACCGACGCCGGCCCGAAGGCGACGGAAGTGGGCTGGGACGAAAAGATCCTTCGAGCCTATCTTTTCTGGACTCCGCATCCATGGCTGGCGCTCAACTCCGGCTACGAGTGGGAGCGGCTCGCAAGGAGTTCTCTCTTTGCCGACGGCGCAAAAAACGTGGAGACCCATCGCCTCCCTCTCGGGCTCAACTTTTTCCATCCCTCCGGATTGAGCGCTTCGCTGAAAGCGACCTATATCAACCAGCGGGGATCGTTTGAGCGGCTGGGAGGCACCACGTTCAAGTCCGGCGACGATGACTTCTGGGTCGTCGATGCCGCCCTCAATTACCGGCTCCCCAAACGCTACGGTTTCATCACGGTCGGAGCGACGAATCTGTTCGACCAAAAATTCAAATATTTCGACACCGACCGCGGTTCGGTGAATCTTAATCCGCGGGTGATGCCGGACAGGGTAGTCTATGGGAGAATCACCTTGGCATTGCCGTAAGGCAGGACGCTCCCATACGGATAAGGAGGGATTATGATGCAGTGAATCTTTTAATCATTCCGGAATCGGTTATTTCCTCAATCCTAAATATAAAAGGAGAGCGACAATGATAAGAACAAAATTACTGGTTAGCGCGCTGGCGATCGCCGGCGCGATCCTGTTTGCCGCCGGCGAAGTGAGAGCTCAATTTACGGTCACTCCGGCATTTTCTGCGCCCCGGACCTGTTCGGGTTTGCCCCTGGGGAAAACTGGAACCGTCACGATCCAGGCCGGCCCGGGCGCGACGCAGTTTCCCAAACAAGCACCTTGCCCGGACGGGAATGGGACTTGTCTCCAATGGGAGTATGAATGGGATTATTTCGGTGTGAACCCCTCCCACACGCTGCTCACGGCGCCGTCCGGCCTAGAAATTATCACCATCCCCGATCCTGACACCCTTTCGGGGTCACCCATAGTTAACGGTCCGGGTGTCGCGGACAGTACCTTCAAAATTGGCGGCAAAATATTTGAGGTGCGGACGCTTAGGTATAATGCGCATGGGACAAATTTCCGAGGGAGTTATTTCACCAGAAGTACAGGCGTGGGAATAGGCAACATAACGGCGGGCGCGGATTCCGGAAGCACAACAGCTTTTTGCGCAATCGCGGGCCCGACGGACACCGGCGAAACTACTCAGTCGCTCGCACCCCTCGCAGCGGCCGAATGCAAAGTATCAGGAGACGCTTCTTTCTCGATCCTAAGAGGCAAAGATAGCTGTATTCAGCAGTTGACGGCGTTCACCGATACCGCGTGCACGGTGGGAGGAACTCCGATCACTGGCGAGGCGCTCGCTCAAGGCATATTATTTACGGGGCCTCTTGCTGGAAATGATTTATGTCCAGAAACTCTAACTGTTAGCACCGGTAGCCCTTGTAAGTTATATCAGACGACGTCAGGCGGGATTACTTACAAGTGGTGCTACAACTTGGCTAATACTCCTGCTTCACTTACAGCTACCATCAACTGCATACAACACATAAATGAATGTGCACCCTAGGAGCGCGGCCGAGTAATCGCGTTGCGAGGAGCTGGAAGGAGAACGGCAGAGCGGGGCAACCCCGCTCTGCCGTTCTTGTGTTGCGGACTTGAACCTGACATGAGTTGATGCCTAAAAACAATAAAACAAGTAAGAGAGGATTATCTCCCATGACGGCTCTTTGGACTTTCCTGCTATTGGCGGGGCTCGGATTTCTCTTCACAGCCCACGCGGCCGACGAACCGCTGGCCGTAGTCGACGGAGTCGCCATCACGTCCGATGAAGTCGAAAAGAGTTTAGCCGGACAATTAAGCAAGCTGGAAGAACAGATCTATAGCTTGAAGCGCCAGAGGCTCGATGCGCTCGTCAACGAGAAACTTCTGGCCAAAGAGGCAGGCAAAAGAAGCGTTTCGGTGCCGGCCCTCTTAGACGCCGAGGTCACTTCAAAAGTCCGCCTGGTCACCGAGCAGGAGATCGAGAAATTTTACCAGGAAAACAAGGCCCAGCTTAAAGGGGAAGAAGCCAGTCTGCGGGAACAGATCAGAGCTCACCTGCAGAATCAGAAACTCGCCGCCAAGCGAGAAGAGTTCCTCCAATCACTCCGTGCAAAAGCTAACGTCGTGGTAAACCTGAAGCCGCCGCCGGTCCAGCGGATCGAAGTTTCCATCCAGAGTGCACCATTCAAGGGAGGCGCGAAGGCGCCGGTGACGATTGTCGAGTTCTCGGACTTTCACTGCCCGTTTTGTAAGGGAGTCTTGCCGACGCTGACGCAGATCGAGGCCCGCTACAGTGACAAAATCAGGATAGTCTTCCGCGATTATCCGATCGAGAGCCTGCATCCCGGGGCGAGCAAAGCCCACGAGGCGGCGCGCTGCGCCAACGAACAGGGAAAATTCTGGGCCTATCATGACAAGCTTTTCGCGAGCCCGCCGAACTCCAGTCCGGAGAGCTTCAAGGCGCTTGCAAGGGAAATAAAGCTGGATCCTAGTGCCTTTGAGAAATGCCTGGAGAGCGGAAAACATCAGGCCGC
>DASXRG010000142.1:0-1729 GCA_036506735.1 Binatia bacterium
GACAAACAAAGCTTCCAGCGTCCCGCGTTCCCATTCGCGCGCCATCACCAGCGAGGTCAGCAACGCGCCGATCAGCGTCATGATCAAGACAATAAGGCCGGGAACCAGGAAATAGCGGCTTTCATTGGTTTCGTTGAACCAAAGGCGACTTTGCACAACCACCGGACCGGTCAAAATTTCTTTTCCCTCGGCACCGCGCCGTGCGGCCCACTGACCGACGGCGCCCTGCGCATAGCTCTGGACGATGCGCGCGTGATTGGCGTCGACGCCGTGGACGAGCACTTGCACTTCCGCATCTCCCTGGCTCAGCCGCCTGCCGAAATCCGGCCGAATACGCACGATGCCGTCCACTTTTCGTGCGAGCATTAACTCTTGCGCCTCGCGCATGGAGGTCATCAGTCGTGCGTCGAAATAGGGCGACAACCGAAAGCTCGCCGCCAGATCAGTAGCCGCGGGTGACGGATCTTCCAAGACAACTGCCACCGGCGTGTTGGTCACGTCGAGCGACAATCCATAGCCGAACAGGAGAATCAGAATGACCGGCAAAACGATGCCGATGGCGATGCTGCTGGGATCGCGCGCAACTTGGCGCGCTTCTTTTTTTACCAGCGACCAGACGCGCCGGGTCTTGTTCGCTGAAAGCCAACTCGCGCGCGGAGAGCTTGCCGTACTCATGCCGCCGCTCCACTCTCTGCCGACTCGCGCGCGTCTTCGACGATGGCGATAAACGCATCTTCCATGCTCGGCTCGCCGCCTTCGAGCCGCGCGCGCCGGCGAATCTCGGCGGGCGTGCCTTGAGCCAGCACACGCCCAGCATCCATAATTGCGATCCGATCACAGTATTCGGCTTCTCCCATGAAGTGAGTGGTCACGATAACGGTCACGCCTTGCTCGGCCAGCGCTACGATACGTTGCCAGAACTCCCGGCGCGCCAGCGGATCGGCGCCGCTGGTCGGCTCGTCGAGAAAGAGTATCTCGGGCTCATGTACCAGCGCCGTCGCCATCGCCAAGCGCTGTTTGAATCCTCCCGGCAACTGTCCGCTCGGCAGGTCGGCGAGCGAGCTAAGCTCGAACCGCTCCAATGCCCAAGCGATGCGCTGCTGTTTGCGCTCGCCACGCAGGCTATACGCGCTGGCAAAAAATTCCAGATTTTCATTGACCGAAAGCTGGCTATAGAGAGAAAACTTTTGCGCGACATAACCGATGCGCTGACGCGCCGAGGCGCGCGCGCGCCGGAGATCCATGCCGGCAACACGGAGCGTACCGCCGGAAGCCGGCAACAGTCCGCAGAGCATGCGAAAGGTGGTCGTCTTACCGGCGCCGTTGGGACCGAGCAAGCCGAAAATCTCGCCGCGCCGGACTTCAAAGTTAACATGATCGACCGCGGTAAAGGTTCCGAAGCGCCGCACCAGATCACGCACTTGCACGGCGGATTCGCCGCGTGGAAAATTAGCAGACAAGGAGACCGGGAGACGCGGAGCCACGGAGCGCTCGTTGTCCCCTTGTCCCCTTTTCGCCTTGTCTGTGCTTTGCCGCAACAAGATCATGAATCCGTCTTCGAAGCGCGGCGGCGCCGGGGAAACAGTGGCGCCGGCAAGCGGTGAATCGTTGGTCGCCGCGTCATCAATCCCGCGAATGCCATTATGTGTCACGAACCTCACGCGACCCCCTTCCGGTACCGCGTCGAGGATTGCCGGATGATCCAGCAGCCGCGCCTGAAATCCGCCCG
>DASXRG010000143.1:0-3881 GCA_036506735.1 Binatia bacterium
GGTTTTGATCGAGAACAACATTTTTGAGAACAACTGGGCGGACGCGCAGAACGGATTTGCGATTTTATTCACGCCGCGAAACGGGGGCGGGACGGCGCCGTGGAACGTGGTCCAGGACATCACCTTTCGCAGAAACATCGTACGCCACAGCAGCTCGGGCGTGAACATTCTGGGAACGGACCCCAACCATCCCACCCAGCAGACCAAGCGCATCTTGATCCAGGACAATCTTTTTGAGGACATCAGCAACCCCAACTGGGGAGGCCAGTACGGCAGCCTATTTCAGTTGCTCGACGGAACTGCCGATGTGGTCATCGATCACAACACCGGAATCCATGATAACTATCTGATCTTCAGCGGATCCGGTGCGGCCCACACGGGCTTCGTCTATACGAATAACATCGCCCCGCATAATCAAGAAGGTGTTACCGGAAGCGGCACAGGCACCGGCTTTTCCACCCTGAACGCTTATTTCCCCGGGTTGGTATTCGCGAGAAACGTTCTCGCCGGAGGGAACTCATCCAACTACCCCGTCAATAACTTCTTTCCCTCGTCATTATCCAGCGTCGGCTTCGTAAATCTTGGCGGGGGCGACTATCGTCTGGCCGCTTCCAGCCCCTATAACAACGCAGCCACGGACGGGACGGACGTGGGCGCCGACCTGGATAGTCTGCTCGCAGTGACCGCCAGCGTAGTGAACGGCATAACGACCACTAATCCGCCCGCTCCGCCGCCGCCGCCCTCCGACAGTACAGCGCCAACGATCTCAGCCGTTTCGGTACCATTGGTCAGCACCTCCACCGCTACAGTTACGTGGAGCACCAACGAATCGAGCGACTCACAGGTCGAATATGGAACGACGACCAGCTACGGCGCCTCGACATCTTTGATCGCGAGCATGGTGATTTCCCACATGCAAAATCTAAGCGGTCTCAGCCCGAACCGGTTGTACCACTACCGCGTCAAGTCGAAAGACGGCGCGGGAAACACGGCGGTTTCGAGCGATGGCATGTTCACAACCCTGGCAACATCCGGGACATCGTCGCCCTTTAGTGGCGTCCCTATCGCAGTTCCAGCAGTGTTCCAAGCCGAAGACTTTGATAATGGCGGAGAAGGTGTCGCCTATCACGATGCGGTCCCAGGCAACGCCGGAGGCGCCTATCGCTCCGAGGACGTCGACATTGTAGCGGGCGGCACGGGCTACGTGGTCAACAATATCCAGACCGGGGAATGGCTCTCCTACTCGATCAACGTCGCGCAAACAGGCACCTACCGAATCGAGGCGTCGGTTACCAGCGGGATGACCGCGAGCGGCTTCCACATCGAAATCGACGGCGTGGACAAAACGGGGTCGGTTACGGTGCCGAATAGCGGATCGTGGAGCGCCTTTCAGTGGGCTGGTGTCGGCGGCGTCAGCCTGAGCGCGGGAGCGCACACCCTCAAGATCGTCTCCGAGCAGGAATACTTCGATCTTGACGCAATTCAAATCTCGACGGACACCGTGACATCTCCACCGCCGCCGCCTGCTCCAGCTCCGGTTACGGACACGACGGCGCCGGTGATTTCGCTGGTTTCCGTATCCGCTCTCTCAGCTTCCGGCGGCACCATATCCTGGAAGACCGACGAGCTATCGAATTCTCAGATAGAATACGGCACGACGTCAGCCTACGGCAGCGCTACGGCGATCAATCCAAACATGGTCATTTCCCACTCGATGGCGTTGAGCGGGCTAAAAAGAAATACCGTGTACCACTATCGACTCAAGTCGCGCGATGCGGCGGGAAATTTGACGGTCACGAAGGATTACACTTTTCGGACCAAGAAGAACTAGATCTTTCGCGGCGCCGTGCTCCAGAACGGCCGCTCGACGCGCAGCGCAAAGCGGGCGAAGCCGATCAGGAGCGCGGCGTTCAAAATAAGAAAGTAACGCGCGCCGGTCGCGGCGCGGCCGACGAGCGGTATGCGATGCAGGAGCAGAGCGGCGAACGCGAGCTCATAAAGAACGATTTGGCTAAGGAAGAGGACGCCGAAGAACGGCACATAGAGCAGCCGTAAATTCGCCAAAAAGCCCAGGAGCATCAGCCACGGGCCGAGCCAGCGCAGCAGCTTGTGCGAGAAATAAGCGAGAGCGACGGTTCCCTTCCACGGCAAAAACAGTTTCCACGTCCACTTCAAAGCCTGAAAATTGCCGGCGCCGATCCGCACGTGACGGCGGAATTCGTCGCGCACTTCTTCCGGCGATTTCTCCCACGCCCGCGCCTCCGGGACAAAAAATATGCGATCGCCGGAGTGGAGCCGCATGAGCATCGGAATCAAGAAGTCGTCGACGATCGCCTCCGATGGGAGCGGCCGATAGCGCTCGCGGCGAAAAGCGTAGATCGCGCCGTTCGCGCCGAGGACGCTGCCAAAGTGCGACTCCAGTGTTTTGATCCACGTCTCGTATTTCCAATACAGGCCGTCGTGATTGCCGTTCTCAGAGGGCGAGCGTAGGTCCAAACGCCCGACCACGACGGAGCCCGCCGGGTAGCGCGCCATGGCTTGCACCAGCGCGCGCACCGCGTCCGGCCGAAAAAATGTATTGGCATCGGTGAGAACCACGATTTCGCCGCGGGCTTGCGGGATGAGATCGTTCAACACGCTGGTCTTGCCACGGCGCTGCTCGAAGGCGAGGAGCCGGACGCCGTTCACCCGATAGCTCGCGACGATCTCGTCCGTGCGGTCCGTCGAACCGTCGGATCCGATCAGGATCTCGATCCGGTCCCGAGGATAGTCCAGGCTCAGCAGATTCCTGATGCGGTCGCCGATCGCGCTCTCCTCGTTATACGCGGAAACGAGGACGCTCACCGCCGGCCACTCCGCGGGTTCAGAACCGTCGAAATCTTTAGGCCTCGTCCATTTGCTCGCCGCCCACAGCAGCGCCGGATATCCCACATAGGTGTAGAGCAGGAAACCAAAGCAGAGGAACATCAACCAGGCCAAGAGCGAGTCGTAATCCATGCGGTCACCGTTCTGCGGCGCTATGACGATAGTTTCTCATGGGTAAATTGTACGTCGCGCCCCGTAAGTCACAACCGAGGTAAATTCCGTAATTTGCGGTGAAAAGGACCTGATGACGTATTAAGAAAAGCTCCTACGGGACAGCCGTTCAGTGCGGTCGAGGCGAGCCGATTTATCTGCGCCCGGAATTCCCCGATTTTGCCTTCAGCGCGTCGGCGAGCAGGGAGAAATCCGCTCCTGGATCTTTCCCGTCGGTGCCCTTTTTTGCCAGGCTGGAATCGCCCAGCCGATAATCGCCCAAGGCCCGATTTGCAAAGCTCAGTTTATCGAGAGAAGGGGGGAAAAAGTTGTCTTTGGGATAGGTGGAGTCACTGCCGCCGGCAAAAACATTCTTTTCGACCCGGGCGCCGGGAAAATACCGCTTCAGCGCGGCGTTTCCCTGGCCGGTCTCGCTGCCGTTGATGCCCGTATGATTGTGCGGCGTGACATTGTTGCGATAGACAAATCCGGTGTGCGGCCGCGCTCCTTCCACCTTGATGATGTTTCCGTCCTGAAGCCCGGTATTGTGCTCGATCACCACGTCGGCGGTGCCGTCGAGCAACTGAAATAGAATCCCGTGGCCGCCCCATTTGTCGCCGTTGATGTCCTCAAAAAGATTGTCCTGGATCAAGATGCGCTTGGTCTGCTGGGTGGGATGGTTATAGTCCGTTCCCAGAATGTTCACGCCCGAGCTGCTGTGGCGCACGATGTTTCTGCGAAAGGTGATGTCCTGGACCACGTTCCACGGCGCCGTCCCGCCCCCGTTTCGCGGCGTGAATAAAATCGCAAATCCGTTCTGCGCGTCCGCCCAGTTGTTCTCAAAAATGTTGTTCTCGATCAAAACC
>DASXRG010000144.1:0-11728 GCA_036506735.1 Binatia bacterium
ACCGCGGCCGGCAATCCGTAGGCGTCGGCCACCAATCCCGCCGAGAGCGGCGCCAAAAACGATAGCCCCATGTTACCGCTGTAGAGAAATCCTACCGTAGTCCCCGACAGCTCCGGCGGCGCTATCTCCATCGCGGCGGCGAAGATGACCGGCCGGAGCGCCCACAAGAGACCGCCGCCCAGCGCGCAGCCGATGCCGAGCGGAATCCCCGGCGCGAGATGGGGCAGCGCGACGACGGCGACCGCGGCGAGCGAGGAGCCGATGATGATCAGCGGCACGCGGCCGATCCGGTCCGAGACCCACCCGGAAAAGGTCGGCGAGATGCCGGCGAAGAAAAATAGCGTCGAGATGTAGAATCCCATTACGCCGGCGGAGAGTTTCAAATGGAGAGTCATGTAGAGCGGCAGAAAAACCGTGAGGCCGCTCTGGCCGAGCGTGCGAAAGACCGAGACGAAAAACATCGCCAGGACTTGCCGGTTCTTCAGCAGATCCTGCCATACAAGATTCTTGAGCCGCTCGGAGGGGTGGGGCGGACGCTCGGTCTCACGACAGAACAGGGCGTAGGAAATGCCGACCACGATTCCCGGCAGCGCCCACATTTGCAGCGTCGTGCGCCAATCGGTGTAGGTCAGGAGCGCGCCGATGGTGAGCGGCGCGATGACTTCGCCGAGATTGGCCGCGCTGTCGTGGATTCCCAGCGCAAACGCGCGGCGCTTCTCGTAGGCGGAAGATAAAATGGCGATGGACTGCGGATGAAAGCTGCCGGTGCCGATCCCGCTGACCGCCATGAAAATGAACAGCGCCCAGAAGCTCTCGGCGAAGCTCATGAGCAGGCTGCCGAGCCCGAGAAAAACCAGACAAAGGCCGAGCAAGGTGCTGCGCCGCTTGAGCGCATCGGCCAGAAATCCGGACGGAATATTGCAGATTCCCGCCACGAGATAGCGCGCGGAAACGAGCGAGCCCGCCTGCGCCATGCTGAATCCCATCGCCGCCGCAATGACCGGCAGCACGACGGTGGTGACGCCGATGTAAAGATGCTCGGTCAGGTGCGCCACGGCGGTCGTACCCAGCCGGTTCCATGACGCCGCCGGCAAGATCAAAGTCTCGGTGTGTGCTTGTGCTTGCTCCATAGTTTCATCAGGCCGCGGTGGCCGGAATTAAACCGCGCTCCTTCAATCCCGGGGTCAACTCGCGCAGGTCATGGATCACCATCTTGGGCTTCGCTGCGAGCAGCGTCTCTTCGTCGTTGTACGAGTGCGCCGTCCCGAGCGCGACGGTGAAGACTTCCAGCCGTTTCCCGGCAATCGCCAGGCGCGCGAGGTTGTTTCCCGCCTCGATGTAAGTCGCCGTGCCGGAGACCAGAATCACGCGCAGAAGTTTGTCCTGCCGTTGTCTGAAAAGATGGTAGATGCCTTGCTCCTTTCTGAAATAGGTCTGCTCCCGGTCGATGATGTCGTCGAAATATTTTCCCAAGCCGCGCTCCTCCATCGCCTGGTGCTTGAAGCGCCGCCCGCCGGTGGTCATCAAGATGTCGACGAGCCCGGCCTCGCGGCTGGTGCGGAGCGACTCCTCGATGCCGGGGACTAAATCCGGCGGATTGACGTCGAAGCCGTTCGCGGCGGCGATCTTGAGCGCATGGTCTCTTATCTCCTGGCGTTTTTCTTCGTTGAAAATAATCGATGGATTGTTTCGATACTCGCTTTCGAACACCAGCGGGATCAAAAACAGATCGAACGGGCCGTCCGCGACCTTGCGCAGCTCCTCGAAAGACAACGGGCGTTTGTCATATTTCGGCAGGACCTCGTTTGCGATCACATGGATCCGGCGAATGTCGGTCTCGACGGTATCCGACATCGTGCGCACGAGAAGAGTGGAAGTAGGAGTGCTCGCGCTCATCGCAGTGATCCCCCTTTGCGCCGCATGATAGAAACGAAAAGTTTGCTTACTTGATCTTCAGCAGCCGCTTGATGTTTCCCGCCATGATCAATCTTAAATCTTCGATCTTGAGTTTCAAATGGCGCTGCGCGTGCTTGACGATCTTCTCGATCTCCCATTCCATCGGGTTGAACGGATGATCGGAGCCGTAGAGCACGCGGTCGGGCCCCGCCCATGCGATCGATTCGCAGAAGAACGGCAACCAGCCGACGCCGGAGCTGTCCATGTGGACGTTGTCGTACTTCTTGGCGATTTCGACGACTTGCCGGACGCCTTCCACGAGTCCCGAATGGCCCATGATGATCGGCAGCTTGCGAAAGTCTCGCGCCACCTCGCCGATGCGCTGTGGGCTCGCGTTCTCGCCGAGGCCGCAGTGAAAAAGAACGGTCAGGCCGTGGTGCTGGGCCGCTTCCATCAGCGGATAGACTTTTTCCTTGTCGTTGGCGGGGCAATGTTCGATCAGCGGATGGATCTTGATGCCTTTGAGGCCGAGCTTGACGCCTTCCTCTAAAACTTTGAGCGTGTCCGCCGCGCCCATGCCGGGGCTCAAACGCATGAAGCCGTGAATCCGCCCGGCGTGCTTTTTCATCTGGTCCGCGATGTACCGGTTCGTCTCGCGATAATCCGACGGCTCGCCGATGCCGATCGCGAAAGTGACGACTCCGTCCACTCCGGCGCCGTCCATCGACTCCAGCATGTCCTCGGCCATGAATTTCATGATCGGCGGGATCTGGTGGATCGCGAGCTTTTTTCTCTCGCCCATGTGCGAGTGGGCGTCGATGACTTCGATTCGTTCTCCTTCGACGGTGATCATCCGGCCTCCTGGATGTGTTTTTTTGAAGCCTATCGAATGGCCGATACTGCGTCAATCGGATCGAGGTGGACATTTGCCGCACCTTCAGATAACTGGTGTTGTCATGACGCTGATTTTAAACAACGACGAGATTCAGAAGGCGCTCACCATAAGAGAATGCCTGGAAACGATGGAAGAAACTTACCGCGAGCTGGCCGAGAGCCGGGCGGTGAACCGCCCCACGAGCCATTCGTATCTGCCGCACTCGACCGAGCAGACGACGTACAGCTTCAAGTCGGTGGACGGCGGCGTAAAAAAATTCGGCGTTCTCGCGCTCCGGATCACCTCCGACATCGTGCGCGAAAAGAACGTCAATAATTCGGTTCGTCTTGAGAAGCTGCCGCTGGCCGGCAAAGGGCAGTTTCTCGGTCTCGTGCAGCTATTCAGCGTGGAGACCGGCGAGCTTCTGGCGATCATGCCCGACGGCTTCATCCAGCAGACGCGCGTCGGCGTGACGAGCGCGCTCGGCGCGAAAGCGCTCGCGCGCGAAAATTCTCAAGTCCTGGGTCTCATCGGCTCGGGCGGGCAGGCGCGCGCGCACTTTCGCTTTATGACCGCGGTCCAGCCGATCAAGCGGGTAAGAATTTTCAGCCCGAATCCGGAGCACCGGAAAGCGTTCGCCGCCGAGATGGAACGAGAAACGGAGATTCCGACCGAGCCGGTGGACAGCGCCGAGGCGGCGATCGAGAACTGCGACATCGTCTGTACCGCCACCAATTCATCGCGGCCGGTCTTTAGCGCCGAGCTATTGCAGCCCGGCATGCACTATAACTCGATTCGCGAATTCGAAATGGACGAAGCGGCGCTCACGAAAAGCGACGTGGTCGCGATCCACACGCGCTTCGGCGGCATCCAGCACTTCCAGCCGCCCGGGATCGAAAAAGATTTGCCCGCCGTCCGAAAAGAAAAGCCGCGCGACTGGAGCCGCTATCCGGAGATCCAGGACCTTCTCGTCGGCAAAGCGCCGGGGCGAAGGAACGACCAGCAGATCACGTTTTTCTTGAACAACGTCGGCACCGGCGTTCAGTTCGCCGCTATGGGCTACTGCGCGTATAAGGCGTGCAAAGAAAAAGGGTTGGGGAAAGAAATTCCCACCGACTGGTTTTTGCAGGACATCAAGCCGTAGGCGAGCGCTTATTCTCAACGGATTCCGCGACGAGCCTGCGTCGATCCTTGGCGCACCAGACCGCTATGCCGTCGATCTGGTAAAATCTTAGCGCCAGCCCTCGATGCCGTTCGAATTCCGTCACGGCCTTTCGGCAGCCGTCCCAGAATTCGTAGTCGTCCACCTGGATGAGACCGCCGTGCACCACCTGCTCGAAGAAGTTTTCCAGGATCGTCCGCGTCGAGGCGTACCAGTCGGCGTCCATATGTAAAAGCGCAATCGCGCCTACTTTCCCGCGATAGGCCGGCAGAGTTTTCTCGAACTGTCCTTTGACCGGAACGACGATGTTTTCCACTCCCAGGCGGCGGCAAATTTCCCGCAGCGATTCTTGCGGTGCCGCGCAGGTGCCGGCGCCCCATCCCGTCGCGTTAGCGGCCACGCCCCGACGCCTGTCGGCCGCCGACGGATCCGGCATCCCTTCGAACGAGTCGAACGCGTACAACCGGCGCGGGATGCGGCTGTATTTTTTTATGACCGCGGCGAGAGTTGCCGAGGCGCCGCCGGCGGCCACGCCGCACTCGACGAAATTTCCCGGCAGATTTTTCGCGCAGGCGCGCTTGGCGAGCTTGTACAACGAAAAGAGCCGGGCCCGGCTCAACATCGTATAGGGCTTCACGGCTCGATATAGCTCGTCGAATTCGGCTCCGGCGCGAAGCCGGGCGGCGGCGCCGTCAGGCAGCCGTTCGAGTAGCGCGCGCGCGTCGGCGTTAGCGGGAAAAAAACGCAGCTCCTCCTTAAGGGCCTCTTGCGCCAGCGCGGGGTGCTGCCCCATTCTGAGAATACATTGCGCCCGAAGATAATCGACTCCGGGGATCGGTCGGCGCAGGGCTTTGAGCCGGTTGAGGATCTTGAACGCCGCCTCCGCGCGATCGCGACCTAGGAACGTCTCTGCGCGGCGGAGGCGCAGCGCCGAGGAAGTCCGGACCTTGGCCGCGGCGCGCTCGGACGGAATTTCTCGGCAATGCAAACGGAGGTTGGGATTTTTCTCTCTTCTCATGTCGCGCGGCGGCATGAACAATAGGATACGGCGGGTTACTTGCGCGCGATTTCCGCGACGATTTTTTCCGCGATCGCCTCGGCTTGCGCCGCGGCGTCGCCGGACGTCGCGCTGGCGTCCAGGAAACCCAACCTCCGGCCGGTTTTCGCGTTGAGCAGTTCGACCTGAACGACAAGGCCGCCGCTCGATCCGGGCCCGGGCAATGGGGTGCCCACGCCCATGCCGAAAAATCCGCCGCCGGAACCGCCGCCGACACCTATGCCGATGCTCGGGCTCCCATAGCTCGGGCGCGGCGCGCCGGCGCTCGTCACCGTCGCGACAATTTTCAAATCGGAATCGGCCGGTTGAGCCGGAAGCTCGTCCGCTACATCGGAAAATTTCTTGGCCGCCCTGAGTTTGTCCAGCAGGGCGAATTTGAGCCGCGTCTCGGCGTATTGGACGCCATCGCGCCACTGGACTTCCGGAGTCGCGGCGGTGGCGACAAAAACTCTCTTGTATCGAGTTAAATTTTCTTCGATCGGTTGCAGCCTGTTTATCGTGGCTGTGGTGGCGCAACCGGACGCCAGCCCGGCGAGGGCGGCGTAACAAAACACTAGCGGCAAGAACTTCATGGGCTCAAACTTTTGCATTGATCCGCCGGCACGATGGCGTGAACCAGGTCCGGATTCAATTTCATGTATCTTATCTTTTGGCTCTTTGGAACCGCGATCAAATAATAGCGGCCGGGCGCGCTCAGGATGTTGACCGCGCGCGAATGGACCGTCGCCGGCTGCGCGCCGCTCGCCGCCGGCTCCGCGAGAAGTTCCAGAACCGGCTCGGACAGATCGGCGCGCTTCAGATCCAGACGCACACAACTCAGCTCCGGTCCGCCGAACTCGGAGGGGAGATGCGGAAAAATCCGAGTCGCATACGCCGCCGTGAGCGGAATAAAAAGCAAGACCGCGGCAAAGCGGCCATACCAGGAAAAGATCCGGGCGAAGATGCGGTCGGTTTTTTCCCGCGAGAAGAACACCGAGGCGACGGAGGCGACCAGGCCTAGGGTAATCATGACCGCGGAGATCCAGCTTTTCGTCACGAGCATCGAAACAAAGCCGCCGACGATCAAAATCCCGCCGCACGCGTCGAGGACGCCGTGCCACTTTTGATTGAATCGTCTGCCGCCTTTGGCCACAAGACGCGCGAAACCCACGACGCTCAATACAAGCAGAATGAGCAGCAGCGCGGGGACAATGCCGGCGATGAGATACTGGCCCTCCAGTGCAGGCGGCAGGTCCAGCTCGCGGTCCCAGGAAAAAACCGCCCAAGAAAAATAGCCGAGCGCGTACACTATCGTCGCGGCCGGCACCAGCAGATCGATCGACGACTTGGCGCGCGCCAAAAGGGGAGGTGCGTCATTAGGGACGTCTGCCATGGGTTCGACGCTAGGACGCAAAATCGCCGTCCCGGAGCTTTTTTAATTGAGCCATCGTCGCCGCGGACAATCCGCCCGCGCCGGAGCACGCGACGGCTTCGTCGATGTGAGCCGTGTTGGAGAAGCCGATGAGGACGGTGGAGACCTCGGGTTTCATCAGCGCGAAGCGGATGGCGGCCTGCGTGAGGCTTTTGGTATCGTCGCCGATCGCGGCTTTGACTTTCTTGGCGCGCTCCAGATCGAGAGTGTAATCGGAGCCGGGGGAGAGCGGCTCCGAGCTGCTGCCGCCGCCGGCGTCGGGATTTGCCGTCAGCGCGCCCGCGGCCAAGACGCGAATGACCGCGACGCCCATGCCTTTTCCGGCGGCGCGGTCGATAAGCCGGCCATAATCAAGCGCGCTAAAATTCGCCGGCACAGCTTGTCCGGCGCTGGGGTTCAGCAAGTTGTAATACGCCTGTACCGAATGGAACTCGCCGCTGTCGATCAGCTCGTGCAAAGCTTTCGGATCGCCCAAGCCGCTGAAGCCGAAAAATCGGACGCTCCCTCGATCACGCATCTCTTTGAAGCCGTCCAGGACGCCGCCGCGGCTGAGCACGTCCGCGGGAGTCGCGCTGAAGCGTTTGCCCGGGCTCCGCTCCACCGTGACGCGGTTGTGCAACTGGATCAAATCGACCGATTTTCTTTGGAGGCGTTTGAGCCCGGCTTCGACCGCCGCAATCGTCGCGGCCTTGAGATCCGCCGCAGGCTCCAGTCGAATTTTGGTGGAAACGATGGGCGCCGCGCCCAAGTCCTGCAAGATCTTGCCCAGATTCTCCTCGGACTTTCCTAGTCCGTAGGCGAACGCCGTGTCGAAGTAGTTGATGCCGAGATCGAGCGCGAGCCTGACTGCGGCCAACTGTTCGTCGTAGCTCGCGCGCACCATGAGGACGGCGTTGTTGCCGCAGCCGAAGCCGATCTCGGAGATTTTTAGTCCAGTCTTGCCTAGGGTGCGGTATTTCATGGCCTACTCCACGAGCGGAACATAATCATACTCGCCAATGCCTTGGAGGACGAGGAAGGTCGCCGAGGAATCCCCACCGTTGGTAACGAGATGCGGCCGGCGCGCCGGCACTCTGTAAGTGTCACCGGGACCGAGCCGCACCTGCTGCTTGGGCTCGCGCAGGAAAAGGTTAAGCTGTCCTTCGATCACATAAAAGGTGTCCTGGATGTTGCTGTGGCAGTGCCATGGGATTTTCTGCGTCGGAGAGATCCGGAGCTCGGTGATGTGAAAGCCGGGCCGCTCTCCATAAAGAAGCCGCCGTTCGACTTCATAGAGATGGCTCGGGTCTTTGATTCCTTCCATGGAGTCCTCCTCAGGCGCTTTTAAAGAAGCTGAGATTGGCCAGCCAGGGTGCCGTCCGACAAAAGGCCTGTATCGCTCTAGCTAAAAGCTTACCCATTATTCATCGGCTCGACCAGGGGCCGTCGAACCGTCAAGCTTTTTTTCGCGGGTGGGAAAAAGCTTTTGTCGTCGATTTTCGACCGGTCGCAAATGAATCAATGAAAGTCTCTGCTGGGCGCGCCGGCGACGGCCCGCGCGATTTTCGGCCGCCAGAGTTTTTCCGCCACCAGATGCACCACGCCGTCTTCGGCTTGCAACTTTCCGGTTACGCCGAGAAAATTCGTCGTCTTTGCCAGCGCGGCATATTCCTCGAATACGCGCTCCCATAAAACGAGATTGACAAAGCCCGTCTCGTCTTCGAGCGTCATGAAGACGACGCCGCCCGCGGTTCCCGGCCGCTGGCGGCAGATCACCAGACCCGCATAGTTGATGCGCGCGCCGTCGCGCATCGACGCGACGGCGCGCGCGTCGGGCAATCCTTGCGCTGCGAGCGCCGGCCTCAGCGGCTCGAGCGGGTGGCGCCGCGGGCTATGCGAGGTGCTTCGATAGTCCCAGGTTACTTCTTCGAATGCGTTCAAAGAATCGAAGCGCGCCTCTGGCGCGCGGGCTTCGAGCGAAAGGGGCTCTCCGCGCGTGCGGACGAGCTTGCGCACTTCCCAGAGCGCCGTGCGCCGCTCCATGCCGAAGCCTTCGAACCCGCCGGCCTCGGCCAGCGCGCCGAGGACTCCCTCATTGAGGCCGGTGCGCCGGACAAAATCCGCGAGCGAGGCAAACGGCGCGGCGCAGCGTGCCTCTTCGATGCGCCGCCGGTCGTGGTCGCCCAGGCCTTTCACGTAGCGGAGTCCCATGCGCACGGCGAAGCCGCCCGCGCTTTCCGGACAGGATTCCAGCGTGCAATCCCAAAGACCCTCGCACGCATCCACCGGACGGATCATGACGCGATGGCGCTTGGCGTCTTCGACAATCGTGGCGGGAGCGTAGAAGCCCATGGGCTGGGCGTTCAGCAGCGCACAGGCGAATTCGGCGGGATAATGGCACTTGAGCCACGAGGTCGCGTAAGCGATGAGCGCGAAGCTCGCCGCGTGACTCTCGGGAAAACCGTACTCGCCGAAGCCCTGGATCTGCTGGAAGACGCGCTCGGCGAACTCGGGCAAGATGCCTTTGGCCTGCATGCGCGAGATCAAGCGCTCGCGGTGGCGCTCCATGCGTCCGGTCCGATGCCACGCCGCCATGTCGCGCCGGAGCTGGTCCGCCTCGCCCGGCGTGTAGTCGGCGGCGATGACGGCGAGGCGCATGACCTGCTCCTGAAAGAGCGGCACGCCGAGAGTTTTTTTCAAGACCGGTTCCAGGCTGGGATGCGGATAGTCCACGTCTTCCTTGCCGCTCCGGCGGCGCAGATACGGATGGACCATGCCGCCGGTGATCGGCCCCGGACGCACGATGCTGATCTCGATGACGAGATCGTAAAAAGTTTCCGGCTTGAGCCGCGGCAGCATCGCCATCTGCGCCCGGCTCTCGATTTGAAAGACGCCGATCGTGTCGGCCCTCCGGATCATTTCGAACGTCGCTGGATCGCCGGGCGGGATCGTCGCCATCGACCGCTCGATGCCGCGGTGCTCTTTCAGCAGCCGAAAAGAACGGTCGAGCAAGGTGAGGCCGCCGAGGCCGAGGAGATCCACCTTGAAAAGCCCGAGCTCTTCCAAGTCTTCTTTGTCCCACTGGATGACGGTGCGGCCGGGCATCGTCGCGTTCTCGATCGGCACGATGTCGCTGACCGGCTCGTGGCCGAGGAGGAATCCGCCGGGATGGATCGAGAGGTGGCGCGGAAAATCGAAAATCTCATCGACGAATTTAAGCAGATTCCGGCAGACCGGCGCGTCCGGATCGAAGCCCATCCGCCGGAGCGCGTCGGCTGCGACCTCGTCGTGGTCGGAGAGAAATTTCGCCAGACGATCCAACGCCGTCTCGGCGACTCCCAGCGCCTTGCCCACATCGCGCGCGGCGGAGCGCGCCCGGTAGCGGATCACGTTCGCCGTCAGCGCGGCGTAATCGCGCCCGTATTTCTCGTAGACGTGCTGGATCGCCTCCTCGCGCCGGTCGTGCTGGATGTCGAGATCGATGTCGGGCGGCTCGGCGCGCTCTTTGGAGATGAAGCGCTCGAAGAGCAAACCCATCCTGACCGGATCGACGGCGGTGATGCCGAGACAGTAACAGACCGCCGAATTGGCCGCCGAGCCGCGCCCCTGGCAGAGGATTTCATTCGCGCGGCAAAAATCTACAATCTCCCACATGGTGAGAAAATAGCCGGGATAGTCCAACTCTTCGATGAGTCGCAGCTCTTTCTCCAACTGAACGGCGACATCCGATGGGACGTTGCCGTTGTAGCGCCGGCGCGCGCCGTCGAAAGTAATTCGCCTGAGCCGCTCGGCCGAGGTTGTCCCGTCGGGCAAACGCTCCGAAGGATAACGATAGCGAATCTCGGCGAGCGAAAACGCGCAGCGCGCGGCGATCTCTTGCGTGCGGGCGACCGCCGAAGGATCGTCGGAAAAAAGCGCCGCGAACGCGCTGGAAGATTTAAGCGCGTGCCCGGCGTTGGGCTTGAGCTTGCGGCCGGCGGATGAAACGGCGACGCCGTGGCGAATCGCGGTGAGCACGTCCTGCAGCGGCCGGCGCGCCGGCGTGTGGTAAAGCACTTCGGTCGCGGCGGCGAGCGGAATGTCATAGCGCGCGGCGCGCTCGCGCAGCCGCGCCTCCTGCGCGACTTCCTCCTCGCGCCGGTGCCGCGCGATCATCGCGTAGAGCCGGTCGCCGAAGGCGTCGCGCAATTCCCCCGCTATTTTATCCGGGCCCGCGTCGCCCGCGATGAGGCTCTGCTCGCCGCCCCAGAGCGCGATGAGCCCCGCCGCATGCCGGCAGACTTCATCCCACGCGACCGCGCTCGCGCCTTTCGGAGCGCGCCGCCGCCCGATGGTAACGAGCCGGCAGAGGTTGGTGTAGCCGGCGCGATTCTCAGCCAGGAGGACGATCGTCGAGCGGTCGTCCAGAGTCACTTGCGAGCCGACGATGAGATGAAGGCCGGCCTCACGCGCCTTCGCATGCGCGCGCACGATGCCGTAAACGCCGTCGCGATCGGTGAGCGCGAGCGCGTCTAGTCCGAGGCGCCGCGCTTCTTCGATCAGCTCATCGGGATGGCTCGCGCCTTCGAGGAAAGAAAAATTGCTTTTGCACCAGAGCGGGACGTAGGAAGACATATTTGATTATTGAGGCTGTTTGACAAGGCTCATATGCGCGTCCAGCGTGAGCCGCTGTCTGCATTCACTCGATCCAATTACCCACCAGCTGCTTAAAATATACCGGCACAGTGGTTTCGAAACTGACCGGCTCGCCGCTGAAAGGATGCTTGAAGGAAATCGACCTGGCATGAAGCGCGAGGCGCGCGTGACCCGGATTCTTTTTCCCGTATTTCCGGTCGCCCAAGACCGCATGCCCGATACCCGCGAGATGGACTCGGATCTGATGTTTTCTGCCCGTCAGCGGAGCGACTTCCAGCAAAGCAAAGTCTTTTGTCTCCTTCAGCACTTTGTAAGCCGTACGAGACAATTTTCCTTTTCTCGTGTCGGATGTCGAGTACATGAGATGGGCTTTGTTCTCCGCCAGGTACGTCGTAATAGTCTCCGATCGCCTGTCGAGCCGGCCATGAACGACGGCGAGATATTTCTTCTCCGTTTCGTTCCACTGATCCTGCAAGCGAAGCTTCGCCTCTATCGTTTTCGCGAAGACGAGGATTCCGGAAGTCTCCCGGTCCAGCCGGTGCACGATGAAAATACGGTTTCTGGACTTGCTATAACCCTTGCGGACATAATCTGTCAGGACATAATAGGCGGTCCGTGTCTTGTCCGAATCCGTTCCCATCGTCAAGAGTCCCGCCGGTTTGTCCACCACGAGAATATCTCTGTCTTCGTGAAGGATCACGAGTCCTCTCGGCA
>DASXRG010000145.1:0-1855 GCA_036506735.1 Binatia bacterium
GTGGGATATTTGAAACAAAAGTTTCATGCCTCCCATCAAACAGATCTTCGCCAAGACCGATTCGCTGAACGGCGCGCAAAAAAGGCTCGGCCATTATCTCAAAAACGACAGCGCCGCCCTGCTGCTCTCCAACGTGAGCGATCTGGCCGACGCCGTGGGCGTCAGCAAAGCGACCGTCGTCCGGTTCGCCAAGAGCCTGGGCTACAAAGGGTTTCCGGAATTCAAGCGCGAGATCCAGACGGAAATGCGCCGCAAGCTGCGCGCGGCGTCGCGGATGGAAGAGACCTTCGCCGAGCTCGGCAACGACGAAAATATTTTCGCCAAGCTCATCAAGCGCGACATCGTGCTCCTGCAGGAGACGCTCCAGGCCGCATCATCGCCGGATTTCCACAAGGCCGTGGAAATCATCTGGCGCGCGCGAAAAGTTTTCATCATCGGCCTCAACGCGTCCATGGCCCTGGCCTACCTGCTCCACTTTCGCCTGGTGCGGGTCAAAAAAGAGGTCCACTGGATATTTCTCACCGGCGGCACTTCGCTGCTGGAGCAGTTGGCATTCATGGAGCGGCGGGACGTGCTGATCGCCATCGATTTCGTGAACGTGCCGCGGGAAGTCCAGACCGCGCTCAACCACGCGAAGAAAGCCGGTGCGTCTATTTTAGGCATCACCGATTTTCCCAGCTCGCCGATCGCCAAGAGCGCGGAGGTTTGTCTTTACGCCAAGCGCGGCCTGCACAGCACGGTGAATTCTTTAACGCCGGCATTTTCGCTGGTGAACGCGCTGGCGATCGCCGTGGCGTGGACCAAAAAGGCCGACTCGATCAAAGCCTTGAACGATCTGGATAAGCTTTTAGAAGGATATGGAATGTGATTAATAAAGGAGATACACCATGGCGACAAAGTTGAAATTCGGATTACTGCTGCCGCATTTTTGCGAGTACGGCTCGGCCGAAAGATGCATCGAAGGATCGAAAAAGGCCGAGGCCTATGGTTTCGACTCGGTTTGGGTCAGGGACCATCTCGTCTTCGAGCCGCACGGGATGGAGGGCGAGGATAACACTCACATCGAGGGGCTATTGATACTCGCCGCCGTCGCAACGGTATGTAAGAAACTGATCCTCGGCACCGGCACGATGATCTCGCATCGGCATCCGGTTCACTTGGCCCAGTCCATGGCGGGCCTCAGCACGTTGTGCGACAGCAATATCATCATGGGCCTCGGCCTCGGCACCTTCCCCCACGAATTCGAAGCGGCGGGTCATAAGAAGGTTACTTTGCAAGATCGCGCCAACATCGCGAAAGTCAACGCCGAGCTCTGCCGCCGCTTCTGGGCCGGCGAAAAGATCACTTACAAAGACGATTATTACGATTTCAAAGACGTCGAGCTCAAGCCGACGCCGAGCAAAAAAATTCCCATTTGGTACGGCGGCGGAACGCCCGCCTCGTGCCGCCGCGCGGCGGACTACTGCGACGGCTGGATGCCCGGGCGTATTCCCACGGCTACCTTTAATAAGATGGTCAAGTACCTCGAAGAGCAGTGCAAGCTGGCGGGACGGCCCATGGTGACCACCGGCGCGATCCCGATCACCAGCATCGACAAGAACCGAGATGTCGCGCTCAGCAAGGTGAACGTCAAGGGTCTGATCAACGAAGGCAACGCCCCGAGCAAGAAAACCTGGGTCAAGCCGGCATCCGGCACCTTCTCCAAGGTCGAGGACATCGAAGGCTTGCTGATCGCCGGCACGCCGGCGGATATCGCGCGCGACACCAAGCGATATGAGGACGCCGGGCTCAATCACATCGTCTACGACCTCCGGTTCCGTTACGCCGACTGGTACGAACAGATCGACTTGTTGGG
>DASXRG010000146.1:0-1748 GCA_036506735.1 Binatia bacterium
GCTTATTGCATAGTTTGCGTTGAATAACCATTGTACCTTTAGAGGAACAGGTGTCTTATCTGTCGAAGGCGCATGCCTATTTCCGATTCGCGTCGGAGCTAAAGACGTTTCTGCGCGAGCCGATTTCCGTCGAAGCGGCGCGAGACTATGTGCTCCGGCGGATGGAGACGCGCGCCGCGGCATTTCTCACGATGGTCGAGCGCGCGATCTTTGCCAATTCGGACAGCCCGTATCTCAAATTATTCCGCGCCGCGAGCTGCGAGCTCGGCGACGTGAAAAATTTGGTCGAGCGCAATGGGGTCGAGGAAACGCTCGCGCGGCTTCTTGAGGCTGGGATCTATGTGACCTACGACGAGTTCAAGGGGCGCGTGCCGGCCGTGCGCGGCAGCCGGACTTTCGTTTTTCGCGCCGCCGAATTCGACAACCCGCTCATTACCACGCACTTTCACAGCAGCTCCGGAGGGACGCGCGGCTGGCCGACTCCAATCCGCGTCAACCTCGATCACATCGCGCAGTCGGCGCCGCACTGGGCGCTGTGGTTCGCCGCGCACGACTGGATGGCTCGACCCTTGGTGTTCTGGACCACGGCGCACGCCGGCGTCGCCAACCGACACCTGCTATGCGCCAAGTTCGGCAAGCGGTTCGTCCAATGGTTCGGCGTCGAGTGCAGCGGCACCCTGCGCGACCGGATCGTCGCCGCGTATTTGCATCGCGTAGTGCGCCGGGCGGCGGGATTTCCCAAGCCCATTTTTGTCCCGCTGAGCGAAATTTCGAAAATCGGCGCGTATCTCATAACCCAGCAGGAAAAAGGCGCGCTGCCTTGCGTCGTCACGACTCCGAGCGCGGCGGCGCGACTCGCCGTGACGATGCAATCGCGCGGTCTCTCGCTGCGGGGCGTTACTTTTCTGTTGGGCGCGGAGCCGTTGACCACGCTGCGAAGGCAAACAATCGAGGCGTCCGGCGCGGCGGCGGTCCCGACTTACGGTTTCGCCGAAGGCGGCTCGATAGGCAGCCAATGCCCGAATCCTTCCGCTGCCGACGACATCCACGTTTCGCTCGACGCCTATGCGGTCATACCGCGAGCCCGCGCCGTAGATAATGGCGAGACCGTAAATGCGCTGTTGCTGACGGCTCTCAGGCCGGCATGCCCCAAGATCATTCTCAACGCGGAGATCGGCGATTATGCCGCGCTGGAGACGCGGCGCTGCGGCTGTTTCTTCGACGACGTCGGCTACTTCACGCACCTCCATACGATACGGAGCTTCGAAAAGTTGACGGGAGAGGGCGTGACGTTTTTAGGCGGCGAGCTGTTCAATATCTTGGAGGAAGTTCTGCCGCAGAAATTCGGCGGCGCCGTCGGCGACTACCAGTTGGTCGAAGAACAGGACGGCAAAGGGCTGCCGCGATATTCAATTCTGGTGAATCCGGAGCTCGGGCCGTTGGACGAGACCGCTCTGGCGGCGGTTTTTCTCGAGCAATTGGGCCGCCGCGGCGGCACGCATCGCTTCATGGCGAATCAGTGGGAACGGGCTGGGGTGCTCCAGGTGAAACGGCGCCGCCCGCTGGCGACCGCGCGCGGCAAGGTGCTGCCTTTCCGCACACTGGGGGCGCCATGAAAGGAACGAGCCGCCGTTGATGCCGCAAAGTCGCCGACAGCTCAGCATCATCTACGTCGGGACGCTGCCGCCGCATCCGGGCGGCTCTGCGCTCTCGGGCTCGCAGATTATCATCGGCCTCAGCAAATTAGG
>DASXRG010000147.1:0-30394 GCA_036506735.1 Binatia bacterium
ATGCTTTTGAAACTCGCCGTAGCGGTCTTCGGCGTCGCGATAGTCCGAGAATGACGTCCCGCACCAGCGAATCGCTTGTTGCAGAACGCTCGGCATGAGCTTCGCGATGCGCTCGACGCGCGTGCGCCCCAGCTTCCACGCTCGGGCCGTCGGCCGGACGCCGGCGTGAAAGAGAATTTCGTTGGCGTAGATGTTGCCCACGCCGGCGATGGTGCTCTGGTCGATGAGGAGATCTCTGATTCTGCGCCGGGAACGGCGCGCGGCCGAGTAGAGATAGTCGGCGTCGAAGCCGCCGGCAAGCGGCTCCGGTCCCAGCGCTCGCATCTGCGGCAGGCTATCCAACTCCTTCGAAGAAACCACGAGCGACAATCCGAAGCGGCGTGGATCGTGATAGCGGAGCTCGTTGCCTCCGTCCAGCGTGGCGACGATATGATCGTGTTTTTCTCGCGGGCGCCCCGGCTCCACGCAAATCAGCTTTCCGGACATTCCCAGATGCCAGAGCCAGACGGAATCGTTGTCCAGCAGAATCAGGATGTACTTGGCTCGGCGCTTCACGTCCGCGATGACTCTTCCGGCAAGCTTCGCGGCACAGTCCGCGCCGACGCGGGTGCGAAGCCGCGGCTCGAGGACTTTCACGGCGACGATACGGCGGCCGGTCAGCCGCGCGCGCAAACCGCGGCAGATCGTTTCGACTTCGGGAAGTTCAGGCATAAAAAAGCTATCGGCGGTCTCCGCCGGAGGCGGATCAGCCTCAGGCTGAAGCTTCACCCGTCAGCGCCAAATTTTTGAGCGCGCGGGCCAGGCGGATAAATTCGTCCACGGTCAAAGTTTCGCCGCGCCGCCTGGGTTCGATTCCTTGGGAGCGCAGCAAGCGATCGGTTTCTTCCCGGCCGAGCGGCAGCCACGTCATGAGATTATTTTGCAGCGTTTTCCTCCTCTGGCCGAAGGCCGCGCGCACCAGCCCGCGCAAGGTTGGAAATTCTTCCGGCGCGACCAACGGCTCAGGACGCAGCTCGATCTTCAGCACCGTCGAGCGCACCTTGGGACGGGGGAAAAAAGCCTCGGGAGCGACCGGCACCTTGGCGGCTATCCGCCCATGCACCTGGCACCAGACCGAAAGCGCGCCATACGACTTCGTGCCGGGAGAACTGGCCATGCGCTCGGCGACTTCGCGTTGGACCATCAAGACCAAGAATGAAAAATGATCGCGCAGCTCGAAGAGGCGAAACAACGCCGGCGTCGAGATGCTGTAGGGCAGGTTCGCGACGAGCTTCACCTTCCGTGCCGGCAAGATCGTTTCGAGCGGAACCTCGAGAATATCTCCGTGGATCATTTCCAGCTTGGGATCGGAGCCCAAAGCGCTCCGGCGCAGCTTCTCAACTAAAAACGAATCGAGCTCGACCGCCCACACGCGACCCGCCCGCTCGACGAGCCGCCGCGTCAATGAGCCCAAGCCGGGACCGATCTCGAGAACTTCATCTTCCGGCGTTAGATCGACCAATCGCAGGATGGAATCGAGCACGCGGTCGTGGACGAGAAAATTCTGTCCCAGCCTCTTTTTCGGCCGAAACGCGGAGTTTCTGATCGCGTCGCGCGCTTCCTGATATAGAGTAGCCATGGGTCATTTATAAAGTCAGATCGGCGTCGGCATTCAGACGCAAATCGTCTTTCATGCCTCGCTTCAAAGCATGATAGCCGGCCAGTGCGATCATCGCGCCGTTGTCGGTGCATAGGGACGCCGGAGGAAAATGGACCTCCGCGCCCTGGGCGCGCGCCCGCTCCGCCATCTTCTGGCGCAGGCGGCTGTTGGCCGCGACGCCGCCCGCCAGCACGACGCGCTTCACGTCCATCTCCGTTGCCGCGCGCAGGGTGGGCGCGACCAGCATGTCCACGACCGCCTCCTGAAAGCTCGCCGCGATGTCGGCTTTCTGCGCTTCCCACGCATCCTTCTTGCGCGCTTTCAGATAATGCCAGACGGCGGTCTTGAGCCCGCTGAAGCTGAAATCGTAAGGGCTTTTTTTCACTCGCGCGCGGGGAAACGAAATCGCCCTGGGATTGCCGCTCTGCGCCAATTGATCGATGACTCTTCCTCCGGGATAACCGAGCCCCATCATCTTGGCCACCTTATCGTACGCTTCCCCGGCCGCGTCGTCGCGCGTCCCGCCGAGATAGCGGTAGTCGCCGAAGCCGTGCACCAGATAGAGCAGCGTGTGGCCGCCGGAGGCCAGCAGCGAAAGATAAGGGAACGAAACTTCGCGATCGAGAAAAATCGCCAGGAGATGCGCCTCGAGATGATTCACTCCGACGTAGGGAATGTGCCAGCGATAAGAGATGCCCTTGATGACGGAAAGGCCGACCAGCAGCGAGCCCACGAGCCCCGGACCGCGCGTGACCGCGATTCCGTCGAGATCGTTCAGGCCGACGCCGGCTTGCTTCAGGGCGCCGTCGATGATCGGCAAGATATGGCGCACGTGCTGGCGCGATGCGAGCTCGGGAACGACGCCGCCGTAGGGGCTATGGATCTCGTCTTGAGAGGAAATGACATTGGCCGCGACCGTGCGGCCATCGACGAGCACGGCGGCCGCGGTGTCGTCGCAGGAGGTCTCTACGCCCAGCACCAGCATGAAATCGTCCGCGCCGTTCTCAGCGCATTCCCGGGCCGGCCTCTTCCCGGATGCGGCTGAGTCCATCGGACGCCGTTCTGTTGCCGGAATTCAAACGCAGCGCTTGTGAATAGCTGCCATCGGCGCGCTCGAAAGAGCCGAGCGCCCGATAGTCCTCTCCGCGCAAGGCGAACACCTCGGAGAGCCAGTACGAATCGCCCGCGAAAAGACTCTCCGCCACGTCGAGGAACCGGAGCGATTCCTGGTGCCGGCCCAGAGAGGTGTGCGCCTTGGCGAGAAAATAATAACCGTAGGGATTCGTCGAATCGATCGCGATCGTCTTTTCGAGACGAGACAAGGCGCGGGCGGCGTCTCCGGACTCCAGAAGCTTTTTTCCTTCTTCGGTGAGACGGAGCGAGGCCGCGCGCTGCGGCGGGGTGGCCGGCGTGATCTTCGCGAGCAGAGAGCTATCATCGCTGAGCGGAGGCGGAGGCAACAGAGGCGCCGGCGGCGGCAATGGCCGCGTGGGGGGCTCCTGCGGAAGTCTGGATTGAGGCGGAGGCGGAGGAGGAAGGCGCCTTTCTCTGAGATCCTCTTCGTAAATCGGGCCCCGGTCGATCGGCGGTCGCGCCTGGGGCTCGGGCGGATAATCGGGCGGCGGATAATAAGGAGGCGGGAGCGAGCGTTCCGCCGAAGGAGGCGGCCGCGAAGGCGGCCGGTAGACGGTACGCGTGGCGCACGCCTCGAGCAAAAGTACGAAGCCGAGCATGGCCAGCGCGCCGGCAAGTCTGCGCTCAACCGTGATGTGTCTGGTTGCCCACCGAAGTCTCGTGCGGCGCATTTCTTTTATCTTCCGAATAGCGGCGACACCATGCGCGAGATGAAATCAGCCGGAGCGGAGAAAAAACCGGCCAAGGGCGCCGGATGAAGCGGGCAATAGCCGGTCGGCTCTTCGCCTTCGAGGAAAGCCTCTTGAATGACGGTCGGGCAGTTCGGGGTCGCGCGGTATCCGCTGAGCGGATCGATGTCGAGCATCTTGATGCCGGGCGGCGGAACGAAGTCGGTCGCCGGAGTGCCGGCGGTGGCCTTCTTCATGAAATCCGTCCAGATCGGCACGGCGGCCTGGGCGCCCGACAAGCCGAGCTTCGTCCCGTTGTCGAATCCGACCCACACGACGGCGAGCAGGTCGGGAGTGTAGCCGACAAACCAGGCGTCTTTGGTATCGTTGGTCGTGCCGGTCTTTCCCGCCGCCGGCCGCGTAAAGCCGAGCTGGCGCACCGACCGGGCGGTGCCGCGATCCACAACGCCTTTCATCATATAGTTCATCATGAAGGCGAGCTGCGGCGTGATCACTTTCGCGACCTGAATATCTCTTTTTTCCACGACGCGACTTTCTTGATCGATGACCTGCTTCACGGCCAGCGGCACCGTGCGCACGCCGCTGTTGGCCAGGGCGGAAAACGCGACCGCGACTTCCATCGGCGTTACTTCCGCCGAGCCGAGCGCGAGCGACGGAAAGGCCGGCAGCGGGCTTTGAATGCCGAGCCGATAAGCGATATCGCGCACCCGTCTGATCCCGACCTCGCGGGCGACCCGCGCCGTCGCGGAGTTGAGTGATCTTTCCAGCGCGGTGCGGAAAGTTACGGTGCCGAAATATTCGTCGCGATAGTTGGCCGGCTGCCACTCCTGCCCTTCGTAGCTCCACGTGAAGCTGGAGTCCTCCACCAAACTCACCGGAGTAAAATGCTTGCCATTTTCCGATCCATACATCAACGCCGCTAGATAGACGAAAGGCTTGAAGACCGATCCCGGCTGCCGCCGCGCCTGAAAGATCCGGTTGAACTGAGACTTCTGGTAATCCCTGCCGCCCACCATCGCCTTGATTTCTCCGGTCTGGGGTTTGATGACGATGATCGCGCCTTCGAGATTGTCTTCTTCGCCGCGCTTGCGCAAGTAGGGATAAGTCTCCTCCAGCCGCTTCAAGCCCTCCGCGAGCGATTTCTCCGCCGCTTTTTGCAGTTGAAGGTCGAGACTGGTGAAGATCCTGAAGCCTTCGTCGGTGAGAATCTCATGCGCGTAGTTCTCCGCCAATTCCCGCTTGAGGAAATCGACGTAGTAAGGGGCGTCGTTGGTGACCTTGATCAGTTCACGCCGGGGAATGACTTCCTTCAGCGCCGCGTCGTACTGGCGCCGGTTGATCAATTTTTCTTCCAGCATTTTGCCCAGCACGACGTTTCTCCGTTGCCGCGCCGCCTCGACGCTCCGGTACGGCGAATATCGCCCGGGCGCCCTGATCAGGCCGGCCATCAGGGCGATTTCGCCGGTCGTCAACTGGGGGAGGTCTTTGGTGAAATAGAATTGCGCGGCTTCCGAAACGCCGAAGATTCCCTGGGCGCCCCTTTGTCCGAGGTAAATCTCGTTCAAGTAATTTTCGAGAATCTCTTCCTTGGAATATTTCCGCTCGACGATCAGCGCCATGACGGCCTCTTTGACCTTGCGCCGCATGGTGCGCTCATCGCCGAGAAAAAAGTTCTTCATCAACTGCTGCGTGAGCGTGCTGCCGCCCTGGACGACGCCGCCGCTGCGCAAGTTCGCCCAAGTGGCGCGCAGGATCGCGATCGGGTCGATCCCACGGTGGCGGTAGAATCTCTCGTCTTCGATCGCCAGGATCGCCCGCACCAGCAAGGGCGGGACTTCGGCTAGGCTCACCACCCTTCTTTCCTGCCAAATGCGGTCGTAGAGTCCCGCCACCAGCTCGGGCTCCAATTCAAGTGAAAATAAATCCTTTCCGCTTTCGAGATCTTCCATCCTCGCCACCGCGGCGCCGGCCAAGCCGATGCGGACGGGAAAGCCTTTGAAGGTCTCCATCGGATAGGCGAAATCGTGCAGGTAAATTTCCGCGCCTTCCTTGGAAAAATAGTACTCCCCTTTGGCCTTGAGCGGGCTCTTGCTTTCTCTGTAGCCGAGGCGCCGAAGCTTCTCGGATAAATCTTCTTTGCGGAGATTCATCCCGACGTAGACGAGATAGCTGTCGGAGTAGATCTTCGAGGGCTTGGCCCACTTGGAGCTTTCAAACTTCGCGGTGACGACGCCCTCGAGGTATCTGACATACCAGGCGCTGAAGATCGCGGCGACGGTGATGGAGACGAAGAGACCGATGAGAACGGTTTTACGGCTGGGCCAGCGGAGCTTTTTCAAAACAGAAACCCCAGCATTGAAGGTAGCACCGAGCGCAAGCACTGTCAAAGAATGAAAAGAGGGTCGAGTGAACGTCGACTCGACCCTCTGGGTTTATTTTGTTTTAGCGGATTTTATTTTCCTGGTTTAAGCGCCAGGAACAGCGTGCTTTCTCCACGCCGAACGAGGAAGAGAACTCCCTTGCCTTTCTTGACCTCGCCCACGGCCTTGCGAAAGTCGGGGACCTTTTTCACCGGCTTGCGATCGACTTCCAAAATCACGTCGCCGCGGCGCAGGCCCGCTTCGTCCGCAGGGCTTCCCGACTCCACCGCCGTGATCACCACGCCTTCGGCTTTTTCCAGTCCCAGGCTGTCGGCGATTTCGCGCGTCACTTGCTGGACGGTCAGGCCGAGTTCGCCCTTCTCGGCAGTCGAGGCGACCACCTCTTCGTCTTTCATTTCGCCCACGGGAACCGTGATCATGATCTCCTTTTTATCGCGCAAAACCTTCACGCGGACTTTTTTATCCACCGGAGTGCGGGCCACGACGATCGGCAGCTCGTTGGACTCTTTGATTTCTTTGCCGTCGAAGTCGATGATGACGTCGCCGACCTTGATGCCGGCGCCCTCCGCCGGACCGCCTTTGGTGACGTCGGCAACCAGCGCGCCCTTGGATTGATCCATGCCGAGCGATTCGGCGATTTCCGGAGTCACCTTCTGAATGAGGACGCCGAGATAACCGCGGGTCACCTTGCCCTTCCCCTTGAGCTGCGGCAAGAGTTCCTTGACCAGGTTGATCGGGATCGCAAAGCCGATGCCGATGTTGCCGCCGGACCGGCTGTAGATCGCCGAGTTGATGCCGACCACCTCGCCGCGCAGATTGATCAGAGGGCCGCCGGAATTTCCCGGGTTGATGGAGGCGTCGGTCTGAATGAAGTTGTCGTACGGGCCGCCGATATGCCTTCCCTTGGCGCTCACGATGCCCGAAGTCACGGTCTTGTCCAACCCAAAAGGATTCCCGATCGCCATGACCCACTCGCCGACCTCCAGGTGATCCGAATCCCCCAACGAAGCCACGGGAAGGCTCTCCTTTGCGTTGATCTTGATTACGGCAACGTCGGTTTTCGCGTCCTTGCCGATTACCTTGGCTTCGAATTCTCTTTCGTCGGCGAGCTTAACGATGATTTTCGAGGCGTTCTCCACCACATGGTTGTTGGTGAGAATCGAGCCGTCCCGGTCGATGATAAAGCCCGAGCCGAGGCTCTTCTGTCGAAACGGTCCGCGCGGCATCGGACCGCCGAAAAACCGCCGCCAAAAGTCGCCGAACGGATCTTCCTCGCCGCCACCGAACGGGTTGTCGAATCCCTGGCTGCCGCCGCCCTGGCTAACTTGAGTCGTCGAGACATTAACGACGATCGGGCTCATCTTTTTCGCCAAGCTGACGAAGTCGGGAAGGCCTTGCGGCGTGACGACCGGCTGGTTGTCCGGCGCGGCCGTACCGCCCCATAGATTGACGAGACGCGGGGCCGCGAACCAGTCCAGACTTCCGCTCGCTCCCAAACCGACCAAAAGGGAGACCAACGCCACGACGACCAGCGCTTTAACTCCAACTTGTTTGTGCCAAATTCCCCTATTCGCCATCACAGCTCCTATTTTTTCTTTACCGCCTCGACGTATCTCATGCGGAGGTCGTAAAGAACGTCCTCCACGAGTTGCTGTTCCCGCGCATCGAGATTGCCGCGGCTTTTTTCCTGCAGCATGCCGATGATGTCGATCATCTGTTTCGCTACGGGGACGTCGGTCTCGGCCTTTCCAGTCAATGGATTGGCGATCTCTCCGAGATGCATCAGCGCCTGCGTGCTCAGGCTCAAAACAAACGTGGAAAAATTAATTTCCGGCAGCGGCTCATCGGGCGCGCTCCGTCGCTCGCCCGCGGTTTCATGCGGCGGCGCTTCAGAGCTTGCGCGGGGCTCCTCGGCCCCCGGTTCCGTCTCGCGCGTCTCGCCGGTCTCGGAGAACCGGCGCCGGTCGGCTACCTTGAAGCCTTTGCCTTCGGTTTTTTCTCCTGGTTCAGCCATGTGAGCCTCCGCGGGGAGAAAAGAAGATTCCTAATTGGGCGCCGACCGCGATCCCGCCGTTTACCGAACGGATCCCCCGTGCGCCATTTGGCGGAGCCGTGCAATTCTTTCCTCGATCGGCGGGTGCGTGCTGAAAAGACTCGCCAACGATCGCCCCGAAAGAGGATTGACGATAAACATATGCGCAGTTTCAGGGCGAGCTTCCATCGGGACGATTTCACTGGCGCGCGCGAGTTTTTCCAGGGCCGACGCCAAACCCAGGGGATTCCCCGAGGTCTTCGCCCCGGTGGAGTCGGCGAGATATTCCCTCGAGCGGGAAATCGCCATCTGAATAATGACCGCTGCTATCGGCGCCAGGATCGCCGTGAAGAGCAATCCAAGAACTCCGCCGCCGCCTTCGTCGTCACGATCCCGGCCGACGCCGCCGAAAAACGCCGCCCACCGCGCCATGTGCGCCAGCATCATCACGACGCCGGCGAGAGAGGCGGCGATAGTGCTGATGAGGATATCGCGATTTTTAACATGCGAGACCTCGTGCGCCAGCACGCCCTCCAGCTCCTCGCGATTCATGATCTTTAGAATTCCTTCGGTCACCGCGACCACCGCGTGCTGGGGATTCCGTCCGGTCGCAAACGCGTTGGGAGATTCGGAAGGAATAATATAGACACGCGGCATTGGAATCCCGGCGCGCAGTGCGACGTTATGAACGCTCTGATAAAGCTCGGGCGCTTCCGCTTCGCTCACTTCGCGCGCGCGATACATCGCGAGGACGATCTTGTCCGAGAACCAGTAGCTTCCGATATTAAGCAGGAGAGAAAAGACGAATGCAATTGCCAGCCCTTGCGAGCCGCCAAAGAGCTGCCCGATACCGAGAATGAGCCCGGTCATCAGACCCAACAGGAGCACCGTTTTTACGGAGTTCGACATCTTTGATTCCCCTCCATCGAACCGCCTCCGCCACAGCAACTTTCTGCACAATGAACTGTAATGCCTGCCTACCCCCTTGTCAAGGATCGCGCCGCTCCGGAACCTTCATCTTTGCGCGGAGTTACGCCCGCGCAGCAAGCCGATGATGACTTCAGGGCTCAGAGTCGTCAGACATTTCCGGTGCAGACAATTTTTCATCGTCTGGCGCGCGCAGGGCGAGCACTCGACGTTCTGATTTACGATCTTGATTCGACGTCCCCGCGGCGCCCACTGCGCCGGACTTGTCGGGCCAAACATGGCGACGGTTTCGACTCCGACCGCAGCCGCCAAATGAGTCAGGCCGCTGTCGTTCCCCAGGTAGAAATCGGACAGTGATAACAACGCGGCGATTTTTGCGAGATCGAAGTCGCGCGCAACGATCGCGTGGCCCCAGTCACCGGTATCAAACAGCTCCGCTTCGGCGGGGCCGAAGATCACCAGGCTCTCTCCGCCGTTTGCCTCGCGCCACCATCGTTCGACCTGGCGGAAAAATTCCGCCGGCCAATTTTTCTCTCTCGCTCCGCTGCCCGGCGCGAGCGCGAGGATCTTTTTCCGCTCGAAGCCGCGCTCGATCAACCAGCGCCGGCTCCAAAGGAGCGCGTCGGGTTTCAAGAGAATGCGGGAAGATCGCTCTTCCGCTCGCATTCCCACGCAGTCGAGATAATAATCCGAGATGTGGAGCTGAGATTCCGGCGGCCGAAAAGGAAATAATTTGACTCGATGGCCGGCGATGCGCCGAACATTTTGCGCGAAGTTAGGATCGCCGCTGCCCGTCCAGGAGTATATGAATTCGTACGGCCCAAAGAATCTACCGATCGCCGCGTCGAGCTCGGCGGCGACGACGAAAAGCCGGCTGATCTCGGCGCGCTCGATCGAGCCCACGTAAACCGCCGGCGGCGCCAGATCGCCGTATTCCGAGCGGGCAAGAAGATCCACGCGCGAATTTCGCGCCAGCATTTCCAGCGCAGGAAGAAAGCAGATGAAGTCGCCCAAGGCGCCGGGGAACAAAGCTAAAATTTTTCCCGCGCCGGGCTTGGGCGGCCGTTGAGCGGCGAATTGCAATTGACTTTCCACTAGCCGGAATATAGCATACGTGGGAATTCAGTCGAACTTTCTGGCCATGACAGAACAAGAGCACAAGCAGTGGCAAGCTTAAACGGCGCCCGATCGATTCTCGATCTCATCGGTTCCACCCCGGTCGTCAAGCTAAGAACCCTCGCCGGCAAAAACGACGCCGAAGTTTGGGCGAAGCTCGAATCTTTCAATCCCGGCGGCTCGGTCAAAGATCGGATTTGCCTCAGCATGATCGAGGCGGCGGAGCGCGAACAGCGGCTCAAGCCCGGTGCGACGATCGTGGAGCCGACCAGCGGCAACACCGGGATCGGGTTGGCGCTGGTCGCCGCGGTCAAAGGATATCGTTTGATTCTTACGATGCCCGACACGATGAGCGAAGAGCGGCGCAGTCTCTTGGCCGCTTACGGCGCAAGAATCATTCTCACCCCCGACACCAAAGGAATGGGCGGCGCGATCCGCAAGGCGGAAGAGCTTCTGCTCGAACACACGGACTATTTCATGCCGCAGCAGTTCAATAATCCGGCCAACCCGGAAGCGCACCGCCGCACGACGGCGGCCGAGCTGCTGAAGCAATTCGATCGAATCGACGCCTTCGTCTCCGGCGTCGGTACCGGTGGAACGATCACCGGAGTCGGTGAAGTGCTCAAAGACAAGATGAAGGGCGTTAGAATTTGCGCGGTCGAACCCGCCGCCTCGCCGGTCATCTCGGGCGGAGAGCCTGGCTATCATAAGATTCAAGGCATCGGCGCCGGTTTTGTGCCGGCGGTTTTGAACCGTCAAGTCATCGACGAAATCATCACGGTCAGCGACGAAGACGCGATCGCGCACACGCGCAAGCTGGCGCAAGAGGAAGGCATTCTCGTGGGAATTTCTTCCGGCGCCGCTTGCTGCGCCGCGCTCAAGGTGGCGCGGACTCTGGGCCAAGGACACGTCGTGGTCACCGTGTTCGCCGACAAAGGCGAGCATTACCTCAGCACGGACATTTTCAGCGAGCGCTAGTGGACGCCAAGCTCGAAGCATTGAAAGAAATTTTGCGCCGTACGGACGGGCTCCTGGTGGCGTTCTCGGGCGGCGTCGATTCGACCTTTCTCCTCAAGGTAGCGCATGCGGTATTGGACGAGCGCGCGATCGGCGTCACCGCCTCGTCCCCCACCGCGCCTCCTGGAGAGCTGGAAGCCGCGCGCCAGCTGGCCGGTCTTATCGGATGCCGCCATATCGTCATCGATTCGCACGAGCTGGACAATCCGTCCTTTTCCCAGAATCCCGTCAATCGCTGTTACTTTTGCAAAGACGAGCTCTATAGGATCTGTCGACTGCAGGCGGATCAATTGGGAATTTCCACCGTCGTCGATGGAACCAATCTCGACGATCTCAAGGACCACCGTCCGGGGCTGAAAGCAGCCAAGGAGTGGCGCGTCGGCCATCCTCTGGTGGACGCGCAAATGACCAAGGAGGAGATTCGCCGTTACAGCCGCGATCTAGCGCTTCCCTCGTGGGACAAGCCTGCGATCGCGTGCCTCTCGTCCCGCTTTCCTTACGGGACCAAGATCAACGCGGAGCGGCTCCAGAAAATCGGCGCCTGTGAAAAAGTGCTCAAGGAGCTTCACTTCAGGGAATTTCGCGTGCGCTACCACGACGAGCTGGTGCGCATCGAGGTCGCGCCGCAAGAAATCGACCGCCTTTTGGACGGAAAAGTCCGGGACTTGATTGTGCGGGAATTCAAGACGATCGGATTTAATTTTGTCAGCGTCGATCTTGAAGGCTACCGAACCGGCAGCATGAACGAGCTCCTCGGAAACAAGACCGTCTAGACAACCGGCTCTTCCCGAAGCAGCGCTTCGGCCAGCAACAGATCTTCCGGCGTTGTAATCTTGAGATTGCTCCGTTCGCCTTCCAGAACGGCCACGCTCTTTCCCAAGCGCTCCACCAGCATGGCGTCATCGGTCGCTCGCACGCCGTCCCGCTCGGCGCTCTCATAAGCTTCGCGCAGAATCTCGGCGCGAAAAACCTGCGGAGTCTGAATCTCCCACAACGTTTCTCGGCCCGGCGTCGATTCGACGTGGCGCGACGGCGAGACGACCTTGATGGTATCCCGGACCCGAACTCCTACGACTACGGCGCCGTCGTCAAGAGCGATCTCGACGCATCGGTCGATAATGGCGGGCGAAATGAGCGGACGCGCTCCATCATGAACGACGGCGATTTTGCAGTCCTTGTCCAACATTTTGAGTCCCTGCGCGACGGAATCCTGGCGGGTCGCCCCGCCCGGCTGAATCACGCACTGAAGACGGCTGAGGCCGCTATCCCAACTGATCACCTGCTCAAATTGCGGCTGGTGTTTAGCGGGCACGACCACGATCACTTTTCGCACGCGCGACGCCGCGAACCGGCCCAGTGTGTGCAGAATCATCAGGCGGCCGCCGAGAGTCAATAGCGGCTTGGGAAGATCGCCGCCCATTCTTTTTCCTTGCCCCGCCGCGACGATGATTGCGTTGACGTCCATGTCATCCTGTCAGAAAAAAGAAAAAGGGGCCGAGAGACTTCCGCTCTCGGCCCCTTGCGAATTCATTCCACCAACCTGAAATCAATGAGTGAAGATATGGCGGAGCTCTTCCATGATTTTGTCCTCGGAGTGCGAGCGCGCGATCGACAGCTCTTTGACCAACAGGTTCTTCGCGGTATCGAGCATCTTGCGCTCGCCGAAGGACAGCTCTTTATCGCCCTTCAGGACAAACAGATCGCGCAACACTTTGGCAATCTCCAGGATCGAGCCGGTTTTGATCTTCTCGGTGTACTCGCGGTAGCGGCGGTTCCAAGTTTGCTGATCCGCTTCGATTTTTTTCTGGCGCAAGACTTTGTAGACCTGCGAGACCATATTCCTGTCGATGACTTTCCTGAGTCCCACCGATTCCACGTTGTCCACCGGGATCATGATCTTCATGTCGCTATCGAGAATGCGCAGCATGTAAAATCTTTTTTCCGTTCCTGAGATGACCTGGGTCCGGATCGCTTCGATCTGTCCTACGCCATGAGCGGGATAGACGACCTTCTCGCCGACTCTAAACATGGTTCCCTCCTGAAATTACATTGCCGGACACCCGAGGGTTAAGAATTGCGCGGCCAGGACACGTCGAAGGACGAGAAGGGCTCTTTAACGGTGAGAGAAGTCGGCGGGCAAGCATCAACGGTGCGCAGGTTAACTCTAGCACAACCACAATCCGTCCAACCCCGGGAGAATATATAAAAAAAAATTAGCGGTCCTAAACTACAGACCGCTAGCGAAGATACTTTACCATACACCAGTTTCACCGTCACAGTCAAGACCGAGCGGCAAAACTTTAAAGGTTTATGAGTTATGAAGACTTACTGCAAGAAGCTCATGCGATGGATGAGACTCGATTGCGCCTCAAGGCCGCGGCGCTCAGATCCGTGAATCCAAGGCCAGTGCCATCACAAGCGCGTCCTCGCCGTCGTCGGAATAGTAACCCTTGCGCACGCCCTTGGCGGTGAAGCCGAGCGATTCATAGAGCTTTTGCGCCACTTGGTTCGATTTGCGCACCTCCAAAGTCACCCGGCTTACCCCGCGGTGCGTCGCTTCAGCGATCACCGCCTGCAGCAACGCCTTGCCGATGCCGCGGCGCCGGTAGGCCGGATGCACCGCCAAGTTGTGAACATCGATCTCGCTCGGCAACAGCCAATAGATGATGTACCCGACCGGCTTTTCTTCCACCACCGCGAGCAGCGAATGAGCGCAGGCGACTTTGAGTTCCTGATGAAAAAAAGTCGTGCTCCAGGGATAGGTGAACGAAGCGCGCTCGATATCCATCACGTCGGCCAGATCCGCGAAAGCCATCGGCCTAAATCGGACCTCGGCCGCCGCAACAGAAAAATTCCACGGCTCGTTTTCTTGCCGTAGTTTTTCCAAAGGTCGAGCCATATCGAAGTTGTTCTTAGAGATACTGACTTCCCTGAAGGGCGTGCTTTTCCTGTTTGAAAAGAAGAATTTCCAGAACCTTATTCGCGCAACGATGGGAAAATCCTTCGACTCTCTCCCTGAGCGGAATCACCGTGGTGAATTCCGGCGGGAAGGCGCCGACGCTGCTCGAGATCTTGCGGATCCGTTCATCCGTAACTCTCCCTTTGACGACCAGATGACCATCTTTCAATGCCAGGTCGTAGTCGTAATCCGGCATCTCGTCCGGAAGCGCGGACCTGATCGGCAGGCCGATGTCGGGAACCTTGGTCGGAAATTCCATTCGGAGAAAATAAGCCGCGCCCCAGTCTTGCAGCGTATAGGCATTGCCGTAACGTCTTTCGCGCTCCAGTTTTTCGACGAAGCCTTTCTCGTAAAACCCTTCCACCGGAACCGGCAGGCCCCGAACCATACCGGCGTGCCGATTGAGCAGTGGTCGCACCACATAAGAGAGCGGAACCCCATAAAACGCGGCTCTGTAAACGATCTCTTCCGCCGGCTTGGCGTGAAAAATCCCCTCGCGCAGGCGATAAGCTCCTTCGACAAGCGCGATCAAAACCCCGAGGAGAATATAGCCGTTGATTTGCTGGCTGAAGACGACGTCGATTCCTTTCCACGCCGCGACCACGGCCATCAACACCGGCGGGTAGATAAGGGTGTTCAACAGCATGTTGAGCGCAGTCGCGCCGGCGGCGCTGAACGCGGCGCGACTTCCGACGGCGGTCTCCAATTCGACTTTCATCGCGTGCGGCAACGCGCCGAGCAGAGGCTGCAGGAGGAAAACGACCGAACGCGCGAGCGGACGCATGAGCGGGCCTTGCTTTTGAATTCGGGAGTAGACATCGTTGAAGCTCCCGGGCAGCTCTCCGGGAAAATGTTTCGCCGGCCTCGGCGCCGGCGCGGTTTGTGCGGGTTTGGCCGGCACAGGCTGGGGCTTGGCCGCTGCTGGTTGCGGCTTCGGCATAATAGTAGACGACGGCGCGGCCGGCTTCGGCGGCGCGGGAGCTTTTTCCGGCGCGACCACCGGACCCGCGACCGGCTGCGCTGCCGACGGCCCAGGCTTTTCGGCGGCCTTGCGGAAACGGGATTCAAAATTTTCCGCGAAGGCGACATCTCTGTGCAACTCGCGCGCGCGCGCGATCAGAACTTCTTCGCCTTCGACGTTGTTGGGGTCGGTCACGCAGCAGTCCACCGGACAGACGGCGGCGCAGGCTTCATAATCGTGGAAGCCGACACATTCGGTGCACAAGAGCGGATCGATGATATAAATTTCGTCGGCTTGACTGATCGCATTATTGGGGCACTCCGGCTCGCATGCGCCACAGTTGATGCACTCGCTCGTGATCATCGTCGCCATTTGCAGCTAACTCCCGATTCTTTTGGAGTCATTACTTGTTTCGCGCCGCGTTGTCAATCATCTCGCCGCAAGGTTGGAAGGAAAAGGAGATTTATGCTAGACGTAAAATCACGGCGGCGTACCCAAGTGGTTAAGGGAGAGGTCTGCAAAACCTCGATGCAGCGGTTCGAATCCGCTCGCCGCCTCCATTTTTACAATTCGAGCCCCAAAAGCCGATCCAGTTGACCCGCTTCATCGAGTTCTCTCAACTCGTCGTACCCGCCGATGGATTTCTCATCGATGAAAATCTGCGGGACGGTTCTCCGGCCCGAGCGTTGCCGTGCCTCTTCCTGAAGGCGCGGGTCGCAGCTTACGTCGATTTCTTCGAACTCGACTCGTTTGGTGCGCAGCAAAGCTTTCGCCCGCACACAGTAAGGACAGACCTGCGTAGTGTAAACGACGATCTTCGGCATCTGGGAAATTAGCGCGCCGCCATTTTCTCGAGGCGGGCGCGCACCGTTTCGACCAGCCGGCGATGGTCTTCGCCAGCATAGGCGACGAATTTTTGATAGTGCAGCCGGGCCTGATCGAGCTCGCCGATCTCCTCCAACACCAAGGCCAGGTTGTAGTGGGTCTGCGCGAAGTAGGGATTGATCGCCAGAGCTTTTTCCAAAATCTGGCGCGCTTCATGCGGTTGTTTTTGGGCGCGGTAAACCAAACCGATATTGTTATACGAACTCAACTGATTGCGGTCGAGGGACAGGGCCGTCTCGTAATTCTTCGCGGCCTGCCTCCAGTCCTCCTTGAGCTGGTAGATAACGCCCAGATTGTGATACGCCCGCGCGTATTTCGGATTCAAAGCCAGCGCCTTGTTGAGCTCAGCGGTCGCCTGCTCATACATTCCCAGCTCCTTGTAAACGACGCCGAGGTTGTTGTGCGCTTCGGCGTAGAGCGGCCAGAGCTCCACGACTTTTTCGTATTCGCGTCGCGCCGAGGTAAGATTTTTTTCCTGTTGGTAGGAAAGTGCGAGATCATAACGACGGCGGACTTCTTCGGAGAGATCGGGAGTGACTTTGACCTTCGAGCTGTCGCTCCTTCGCGTCGGTTCACCGAGCGGCGCTCGTTCGGCCGCTTTTCCCCTAACGTTGGCGGTTCGATCACTCGCTGCCGGCTCCTGGCGCCGCTCCGGTTCCGGAGGCCCTTCTCGTTTGGCAAAGGCTTGCTCTTTTGAATTGTCGGCGGGAGGCTCACCCTTTTCGAGTATCAAAGGCTGTACGGTCGGGACCGACGGCGGCGGCGCGAGAATCAATCCCTTGGAAGCCGCGGTCGTTACGAGCTGCACCTTCGTACCGCGCCCGTAGAAAAAATAAGCAGACAAAAGAACGAAGAGCAAGATACCGGAACCCAGGCCGACGAGGATCGTCGGCGAGATTTGAAACTTGCTCAATAGTGATTTGGCGCCCGCCGATGAGCCTCTCTGTCGCATTCCGGGCAGCGCTGCCGAAGGATCTGAGCTCGCGTAGCGTTTTCCCAGTTTCCCCGATTGGACTCTTTTGAGGGCGTCCGCAATAAGACTCATGGTCTCGACGATTCTCCCTGATTGGAAATGACGACGACCTGAGTCGCGGAAAAACGGCCGAGCTTTCCGAACGAGTCCGCCACGCCTTGAGCTTCCGCTCTTTGCGCGAACTTACCGATATAGAGGCGGTAGCTGTTGGCGTCGTCGATTGATTCCGCTCTGGAGAGAAACAATGGATAACCCGAAGCGTCTGCATTGCGCGCCGCCTCGCGGGCCTCGGCGTCGGTCCGATACGCGCCGAGCTGAACGCTGTAGAGCGCACCGGCGCTTTGATTCGGCTGTGACTTCGCGGAAAGCGCGAAGGTCGAAGATCCGCCGGCGCTGGGAATCCTCTCGGAAAACCACGCCGATTTGGGATCGGCGAGAACCATCACGGCCAGAAGCGCCACGGCCAAAAACAAAAATCCCGCCGTGCCGACCGCCCAGCGGCGCCAAACCCGCCGCGGCGCCAACGGGACGTCTTCTCCCTGCAAACTTTTCAAACCTTTCACGACCATCGTCGGACCGATCTGGCGGCTTTGCTGCACGTATCCGGCCAGGAGCGCACGGTCCGAGGCCAGATTGATCAAACGAGGAATTCCCTCGGAATAACGGTAGATCGCGTCCAACGCCCCGGCGTTGAACTCGATATCGCCGGTCGATCCGGCGACTCTCAGCCGGTGGTGGATGTAGCGCGGGACTTCGTCTTCTTTGAGAGCTCTTATGTGGTAGCGGACGGAGATTCGCTGGTTCAATTGCCTGAGCTGCGGCAGCGCGAGCTTTTCCTTCAGCTCGATCTGTCCGAGGAAAATAATTTGCAGGAGCTTTTCCGTCTCAGTCTCGAAGTTCGACAACATGCGAATCTCTTCGAGCGCGGCGGGGCTCAAATTTTGCGCCTCGTCGACGATCAGAATCGAATGGCGGTTCTGCGCCTGCTGGCGCAGCAAAAATTGATCGAGACTTTCGAGCAGCTCACGCTTCGTTCCGCCGCCGTGAATTCCGAAATCGCCGAGAATGGTTTGCAAGAGCTGCAGCTCGGGCAGCGCGGGATTCAAAATCAGAGCCGTATCGGTCGAGGTCGAATCGATCTTATCGAGCAGCGCCCGGCAGAGGAGCGTCTTTCCCGCGCCGACTTCGCCGGTGATCAGGATGAAGCCTTCTTTTTCCTTGATCCCGTAGAGCAGATACTCGAACGCCTCCCGGTGATTTTCGCTGAGGAAAAAGAAGCGCGGGTCCGGGGTGAGGTTAAACGGTTTTTCTTTCAAGCCGAAAAAGTCTTCGTACATAAGTCCTACCAGGGCGAACCACCTTTTAGGTTGTTGAGTTTATCCAGCTCGCGCGCCGTGATGTCATCGATCTTTTTCCCGAGCAACACGGTCGGGCTCAAGAGCACGACCAGCTCGGTCTTCTTCCGCTCCTGCGTGGTCGAGCGGAAGAGACGACCGATGCCGGGGATGTCTCCAAGCAGGGGAACCTTACTTTCGTCGTCGGTTTTCCTCTCCTGGATTAAACCGCCGATCACGACCGTCTGTCCCTCTCGGGCCCGGACCACCACGTCCGCCTCGCGCACGTCGACGACCGGGACGGAAATTTCGAATGCGCCTGAGGTCGAAGAAGCCCCTTGCTTGAACGTCGCTTTTCGATTCGAGTCAGTGACCGTCGGGCGTACATGAAGGACCACGCTGCCGTCGGAGCTGATCTGCGGCGTCACCGCCAGAACGACTCCTATCGTCACCGTGCGCGTCGTGACGTCGGTCGTTTGGACCACCGAATTCGCCGTCGGAACCGTGACGACGCGAGGCTCAAAAAAGACTTCGTCCGTCGCCGAACGAATCACCGCAGTCTGGTTGTTGAGGGTCGAGAGCTTGGGGCTCGAGAGAACGTTGACCTCGCCTTGTGTGCTGAGGACGGTTAAGAGAGCGGCGAAGTCGGTGCTCGTCACGCCGATTTGGAAAGAGCCCTCGGCGGGGGCGAGGCTCTGGCCAATGATCCGGGTCGGCGCGATCGTCGTCGCGCCCCGCAAAGCCGCGGCCTTACTGATAGCGCTCCAGTCGAGACCGAATTGGAATTTTCCGCTGAGACTCACCTCGACGATCCTGGCTTCGATCAAAACCTGGCGCTGAACCGATCCCTCGATTTTTTCTAGATAACTTGCGATCCGATCCAAGTATCTGGGCAGATCAGTCACCACGATGTTGCCGCCCTGCTTATCCGCAACCCCCTTTCCGGCCGGCGAAAGCAGTTTCGTCACGCCGGCGTCGATATCTTTCCAGAGGTCGGTCTCGGTCGTCGTGGACACGACGGTTTGTCCGGCCGTGCTTCCGCCGGCGGCGCCGACGCCGCCGACAACTCCGCCAGCCGGCGCGGTTGGCGAGGCGATTCCCGTCCCCCCACCACTACCTAGTCCCGATCCACCCGCGCCGATCTGCGCCGAGGTGGCGGAAAATCCCGTGCGCCTCAGATTGGCGTATTGGAGAGAGAAAATTCTCGTCTCCGGCACGGGCTCGAAAACCCGCACGATGTTGCCCCGGATCGCATAGGTCAAGTCCAACAGATCCGTCAGCGTATCCAACGCTTCTATCAGGGTAACGTTCTGGAGGTCCACCGTGACCGTGCCTTTGACCTTGGGATCGACGACGATGTTGACCGAGGTTTGCTTGGCGATCGCCATAAGCACGTCGCGGATATCAGAATCCCTGAGGGAAAAACTGTAGCGCCGCTCCGGCGGCTTCCTTTCTTCGATCTCGGTTGTGATCAAGCCGGACGGCCTCTCCTGCGGCATGCTCGGCTTTGCCGCCGCTTGAGGCGCCGGTGCCGGCACACTCGGCCGAGTCTTGGCGCAACCGAACTGAACCAGCAGCGCCGCGCCGCAAAACAGCGCGAAGAAGCTGGTCCAGGCAGCGCCTGAGATGCTTTTTCTCCTCATCTTCTTTTCCCTTCCGTAGCTTCAATCGAGATCGTGGGCTCGCCCATACGCAGAACGCGCTTGGTTCCGTCCGTCTCCAGCACCACGGAATCCCGATTGATCGCCACCACGGTTGCTTCGCCGACTTTTTCGCCCACCACGACGGCTTTGCCATCGATGGTCGCGACCGGCTTAGGCGGGCCCATGATGATCGCCTTGACCCTAAGTCCTTCCTGGCCGCCGGCTAAAAGCTTCGCCGCTTCCGCTTCCGTCAAGAAAGGATTGCGCCCCCAGGAAGCGTTTTCATCCTCCATCTCTTTTTGTTTTCCACCGGCAGTCCCGGCCGTCCCCGTCTGCCCGACCGCCGGAGGGGCCTGCAACTGCGCGACCGGCGCGGCCGGCGGCTTTTTTGTGAACTGTGCGAGCCGGCCCGCAAGCGCGTAGTAGAGCACCAGGCCGCCGACCGCCACCGCGCCGATTAAAATCAACGACTTCTGATTCATCTTTTCGCCGGAAACGGAAGATCGCCCTTCTGATAATAAGCATGCACGATGACCTCCGCCGACTGCGCGGGAAATCCGCGCTGAATTTTCAACGACTGAACCGCCACCAGCCGCGGGATCCGGCTCAATCCGTCGAGAAAAAACGCGATGTCCCGATAGTCGCCGGCAAACATCACCTTGACAGGAACCGGCTCAATCGGTTTCGCGCTCGGCGCCGTTGCCGCCGGCACCGGAGGCTGGACCGGCATCGGAGCCCCGGCTTGCGGGGTTCCGCTCCCTGGCGCTCCCTGGCTGATCAGCGCCTCCGTCGTGATAAACGCAACGTCCACCAGGCCGTAATCGCGCGCGAGACGGGCGATGTCCTGCAGCAGCCCAGGAAGCTCGCGCTCCTTGGGAAGCACGCGAAGAAGTCTGTCCTGCGCCCGGGCCAACTCCCTTTTTTGGGACGGATCCAACGGCGGGAAGCTCTTCCAGAGTTCCTGTCCTTGATTGAGCCGGCTTTCCACCTGAGCGACTTCCACTTTGAGATGTTGGATGTTGCGGTATTTGAGGAAGCAGCCCACCGCGAGAACCAGCACCGCGACGCCAATGAGCAAGTTGATGAGTTTGGAGTAAGAGTCCAAAAACCGGCGCCAGTCCATCTAAGTCTCCTTAGCCTCGCCCCGGACTTCGAACTCGACTTTGGTCTTTTTAATCTCCAGAACCTCCGGCGGATTCTGATTCGCTCCATCGGGGGTCGCTTTCGCCGGCGCTTTCGCCGCGGGTTTTTCGATTCGTTCCTTAACGGTGGTTACGTTGAGCGGCAGCAGCTCAATCTGTTGCAGGTAAGGCAACCGTTTCAGTCCCTGGTAAAACCGGTTAAAGACAGTCTGCGCCGTAAAGGGGTCCGGCGAGGCGACTTCACCCTTCAGAGTGATGATCCATTTTCCCGCCGCATCCTTATATAGCGCCAGCGATTGAAAGAGCGTATCCATCTCGGTCAACCGGCTCAGCGACCTGAAAAGCCCGACCCATTTAAGCTCGACGACGCGGCTGGCGCCCAGTGATTGCGCCAACAGTTGTTCGCTGTCGCGCAGCGCGTGCGTTTCTTCGGCCGCCTGAATCGCGGGAAGCCATTGAGCATAGAGCGCGGATCTTTCGCGCCGCAGCGCCTCATAGCGCCGCTCCATGCCGGTCAGCGCCAAATAGCCCGCCAGCAAGACCACCAGCAGGCCCAGCGCCACCACCGGCCGCTGTACGAAAGACCAATTGATATTGGCGACGCTCGGCCGGCCGACCATTCTCGCCACGCTCTTCGGTACCAAGTTGATTCCCTGCGGCAAATGGGCGGCGACCGAGAGCCCGAGCGGGATCAGAAAAGACGGGAAAAATTCCCCGAACAGCTTCGCGTGTTGGCCCAGCAGACGCACGTCCAAGGAACCGCCGGGCTTTACGATCTCGGCCTTGATGCCGGTCTCTTTCTCGAGCCGCGCTTTCAGTTCCTCGAGGCGTTTTTCTCCGCTGAGAAAAAAATTAACTTCCTCGCCCTCGCGATGGCGCTGCCGGTAATAAGCCACGGCCCGAGCCGCCTCGGTCACGGCTTCTTCCAAAAGCGTTCGATAGGAAAGAGAGTCTCCCGGCCCCTCGGAAGCCTGGCTGGAAAACTCGCGATAGAAATTCCACGCGCCGTTCTTGATGCCGAGGAGATAACCTTGTTGCCCTCCGAGATAGAGAGCTACCTGGGATTTTTTGTTGCCGCTGTGCGCAAACTTTAGCGCGCGGAGGAGCGCGAGCGGCGCGGTGGTGAACAGCGCCGGCTTGAGCCGGCAGCGTGCCAGGAGTTGCTGCGCCGCGTCGATCTGCAGTTTGGGCGCGATCGCGACCAACACTCTGACCTGTTTGAGATTCGAGTCCGATCCTTCGATCGTTTCCCAGGAAAAAACCGTATCGTCGAGGCCGGCTCCCGTCGCGGAAGTGATTTCCCGCTGCACGACCAGAGCCAGTTCGTTCGGCGGCATGTGCGGCAGATCGAGGTGGCGGTGCACGACGCCCGGACCCGAAAGCGTCAACGCGGCAGGGAGCGAGCGGAACTGTTTTCGTTCGACGATGGCATCGATCTGCCGGGAGCTGTCGTCCAGATTCGGAATCAGGATCTCGTCGACGGCGAAATCGAGGATCCGGAGCGTTTCGCCGAGCAGCGTGCCGCGAACCATGCGAATCTGGCTCGAGCCGATCTCGATCCCCAAAACTCCCGACGTTCCGAAGGCCATTTTACTTCCGCCCCACCTGGCCCAACGCGGTGTAAAGCGGGACGAAGATCGACAACGCGACCATCAAAACCATTCCTGCCAGCATGCAGATGAGCAGAGGCTCCAGCACCGCGAAGACCCTTTTCACCGTGGCGGGGATTTCCCGGTCGTAAAATTCCGTGATCCGCTGCAACGTGTTATCGATCGTTCCCGTCGTCTCGCCGACAAAGACCATGCGTACGACCAGAGGCGGAAAGACGCCGGTCTCCTGCAAAGAGCGCCACAGAAACCCGCCCTGAATGACCTTTTCTTTGGTTTCGCGCACCGCTTGAGCGATGACCGCGTTGCCCACCACGCGCTCGGTAATCGTGAGGCTCTGCGAGATGTCCACGCCGGTGCGGAGGAGAATTCCCAGGTGGTGCGCAAAGCGCGAGAGACAGATCTTCTCCACGAGGCCGCCGACGACAGGGATCCTGAGCTTGACGGCATCCACGAACATGATTCCTTGATCGCTCGCTTTGAGCATCCGCAGCAGGAAGAATAGCCCGACGGCGCCGAGCAAGATCAAATACCAGCCGTTGCGGACGAGATCGGCAAACACCATGACGATCCGGGTGATCAAAGGAAGCGGCACCTTGAGACTGATGATCACCGGCAAAATGCGCGGAAAAACGAATCCGATGAGAATACCGACGAGCCCGACGACCGCCGCGAACACCGTTGCGGGATAGATCGTCGCGCGCCGGATCTCGGACGCCAGGTTGTCCTGCCACTCGAGAAACGTCGTGAGGTGTTCGAGAACATTCACAAGATTTCCGCTGGTTTCTCCCGCCTTGATCATGCTGATGAAAATATCGGAAAAGATAGCCGGATGGCGCGCCATCGCATCGGACAAACTGCTGCCGCCGCGGAGATCCTCCGTGATCACCCGGATGGTCGCCGCCATTTTCGGATTCGAGGTCTGTTCGCTCAGGTCCTCGAACGACTGGAGCATGGGAATGCCGGCGCCGATGGCGGCAGCCAGATGCACGGTAAAATTGATCAACTCTCTCCGCTTGACCGGAGAGCGCGAAAAAATCGGCCTCGACTGCTTTTCCGGCTTGGCCCCCACCAGGTAGAGGTCCATCTCGCGCAAGGTCAACGCGAGTTGGCCTTCATTATCCGCCAGCATCACGCCGCTTACCTTTTGTCCGGAACGGCTTCTTGCCTGGTAGTTGAATCGAGGCATGCGGACGGTTTCCGCTTACACCGTGTAGGCAACGCGAATAACCTCGTCGAGGGTTGTCAGGCCGCGGGCTACTTTTTCCAATCCGTCTTCCATCATCGTCGTGAAACCTTCCTCCTTAGCCTTTTGCTGGATGACCTGATCCGGCTGGCGCTGTGAGATCAGCTGAGCGATTCCCGGAGTAACGGCGAGGATCTCATAGATACCGATCCGCCCCCGGTAGCCGGTTTCCAGACAACGCGCGCATCCCGCGCCGCGATAGAATGTCACCGCAGGGTTCTTGTCGGCCAAACCGGCCAGTTGCAGCAGCGCGGGATCCGGCGTTGCCAACTCCTTGCAGTGCGAGCAGATCTTCCGCACCAGCCTTTGTCCGACGATAGCGACAAACGTCGAAGCCATCAGCGACGGGTTCACTTCCATGTCCAACAAACGGGATATGGAGCCTACGGCATCGTTCGTATGGAGCGTGCTGAACACGAGATGGCCGGTCAACGCGGCGCGGATCGCCACGTCGACGGTCTCCGAGTCGCGCATCTCGCCGACAAAAATAATGTCGGGGTCCTGGCGTAAAACCGCTCTGAGGCCGGTGGCGAACGTCAGTCCCGCCTTGGGATTGATCTGGGACTGCTGAATATCGGGTATCTCATATTCGACCGGGTCTTCGAGAGTTATGATGTTCTTTTCCGCCGAGTTGATGAAAACAAGCGTGGAATAGAGCGTCGTGGTTTTTCCCGATCCGGTCGGGCCGGTCACCAGAATGATTCCATGAGGCCGCCTGACGCTTCTCTCGAACAGGAGCTGAGCGGCGGGAGAAAAACCCAGTTTCTCCAGACCCACGACCACCTTCTCTTTGTCGAGGACGCGCAGGACGACTTTCTCCCCGTAGATCATCGGAAACGTCGAGACCCGGAGATCAAAGCTTTTTCCCTCCCACGAAAAACTGATGCGACCGTCTTGCGGCACGCGGTTTTCCGAGATGTCCATATTGGCCATGATCTTGATGCGGGTGATCACCGCCGGTTGCAGCGACTTGGTGACGCCCGGGCGGAGATGGAGAATACCGTCGATCCGAAAGCGGACCTTCAAGTTATTTTCTTCCGGCTCGATGTGAATATCGGTCGCTTCTTCGCGAATGCCCCGGCCCAGCAGCGCGTCCACGAGCCGGATCACGTGCGGTCCGATCGTTTCTTCGCCTTCGTGGATCTTGGCGTAGCTTTCCCTGTCGGCTTTCTTTTCTACCTTTTCTACCTGTCCCGGCACATCGGCCGCGATTCCATAGAACTTTCCCAGCGCGTCGACGATCTTGGATTCGGGAGCATAGCGCGCGTTGATGTAAAGTCGGGTCATGAACTGAAGCTGGTCCAGAGCGGCGAGATCGAAGGGGTTCGCCATGGCGACGGTGAGCCGGTTCTGCGCCAGAGAAATCGGCACGAGCCTGTGTTCCATGGCGAAGTCACTGGAAACTTTTGCCAGCGCCTCTGATTCGATGGTGACGCGGGCAAGATCGACCTTGTCGATTCCCGCGTCGGCGGCCAAAAGTTCCTGAACGGTTTCTCGCGCAAGGCCGCAAAGCTCTTGAAGCAGCTCTGGAAGAGGCCTGCCGCTTTTTTGCTGTTGCTGAAGCGCCAACGCCAGTTGCGCATCCGTAATCAATCCGGACGCGACGGCGAGTTCTCCCAAACCTTTTCGCTTGCCGCCCGCGGCCGGCTGTCTTCCGCCCGAACCGGCGAGCTTATACAACTGTGCGCTTTTGTCGGTTTCCATTAATAAGTTGACAGGCCCGCAGAGCGGAATTATACTCGTGGCACTTGTAAAATGCAATTATATTGTAACTAACATGACGTAAGTTGTTTTTGCGGGTGAAAGCTCGCTGTTCCGACCGCCGGCGCTATTCGAGGCCCTTGGCGCAACCAACTACCATCGCGTGGGCATCAAGAACAAAACCGCATCGGTAATCTCACCGCACGACCGATTTAACTTTCGGCTCGTCGTCGCTTTCCCGGTTGTTTTCATACTGGTCTCGTTGAGCGTGGGGCTTTTGGCGACGGCCCTCACTCAATTTTTCCTCCATGCTCAGGCCGCAAGCTCCAGAAGCCTTCTCCTCCTTTATATATGGATCGTCGGCTCGTCGCTTTGCGCCGGGCTCCTCGGTATGCTCGTGGCTTATCGCATCAGCGCGCCGATCAGAAGGGCGCTGACGGAGGCTCAGAGAATGATTCGCCAGGTGGAGTCCGATCCGCCGCCCATCAAAGCAGCCGACGAAGTGCAGGCGCTTTCCACTCTATTCGACCGGGCTTATGTATCCTTTGTGGAGTTGGTGCAAGCTCGCCGGATGCTGGACAGCGTCAATGAAGGAGTCGTGGCCCTCGATCGAGCAGGACGAATCGCTGGCATGAACCTCAAAGCGAGGGAGATATTGGAGCTTTCGTCCGAGGTCAGGCGGCAAAAGCTCGGCGCGGTTCTGGGGGAAACGCCGGACAATGAGATGATGCTGGCAATCGTTGACAACGCTCTCAGCGGGTGCGAGGAAAGAGCCCACAACCACGTTCCGCTTCGTCTTCGGTCCGGGAAAGAAATGCTCGTCTCCCTCAAAGTCTCACCCTTGGGTTTGACCGGCAATGCCGATGAATTTCTCGGCATGATCATCTCTTTTAAGGAACAGTTGGAGCGTACCGCAACCGCGCCGGAAATTATCGGCAAAAGTCCGCATTTGACGGAGGTGCTGGATCTCATCGCCAAGGTCGCTCCGACGGATTCGAAGGTTCTCATCACGGGAGAAAGCGGCACGGGCAAGGAACTGGTCGCCAACGCCGTCCATCGCCTGAGCCAGCGATGCAACAAGCCTTTTATCAAAATAAACTGCGCGGCGATTCCTGAAGCGCTGCTCGAGAGCGAGCTGTTCGGCCACGAAAAGGGCGCCTTCACCGGCGCGGTCACAAAGAAACTCGGCAAATTCGATCTGGCCGATGGCGGCACGATCTTCCTCGATGAGATCGGCGACATGAGCCCGCCCACGCAGGCCAAGCTGCTCCGCGTCATTCAAGAGCACGAGTTCATACCGGTCGGCGGCAATCAAACCATGAAAGTGGACGTACGCCTCATTGCGGCAAGCAATAGAGATCTGTTCCTGGAAGTACGAGAGGGAAGGTTCCGCGAGGACCTTTTTTACCGCCTGAACGTCATCACGTTGAACCTACCGCCTCTGCGAGCCAGAAAGTCGGATATCCCATTCTTGGTGGACCACTTTTTGGAAGAAACGGCGGCGAAAGCCGGCAACGGGAAAAAATCTCTCTCTCTTGGCGCGATGAATTCGCTTCTGGCCTACTCATGGCCGGGCAATATTCGAGAATTGGAAAATGCCATCGAGAGGGCGTTCATTCTATCGAACGGCTCGGTCATTCAGGCAGAAGACCTTCCGGCTCTCTCCTGGACCGCGCCAGGCGATCCGCAAGTTCAACCAAGCGGGCTCAATGGCGAACGGATGGTACGGGAAGCTTCACTTAACGAGACGATGGAGGCGGTCGAGAAAGAGCTCATCATCCAGGCATTGAAAAAGAGCGACGGCGTGCAGGTGGAGGCGGCTAAGATTCTAGGCCTTAACCACAAAAACCTCTGGCATAAAATAAGGAAACACCACATTTCACCAAGCGACCTTAAAAATAGCGATAACGACCCCAAAAATGGCCAGTAATCAGCTTAAAGATTCCAAATTTTGTCTAAAATCTAAAAAAATTAGATACGCGGCTAGCCGGATGCGACCCAACCGTTAAACGCCGTCCTGAGTTAACCTGCCGTTATTCTTCTAATTTTGGTCCGCCACGTTCGCCATGCCGCCTTTGGGCATCGGCATGGTATAGCCTTTGCTCTTTGTAGGGCCATTCAGTTTACTATCGACTTCCCAAACCAAAACTTTAGCACAATCTCTTAAGAAGGAGATATTCAATGAGCCCGACACATTCAGTAGCCCTTACGGCCCCTGGCATTCTACCGCGTCAGTTGCGGGGGGAGCGCGGTTTTACCTTGATGGAGATCGTCGTGATCCTCGCGGTCCTGGCGATTCTAATCGCTACTTTGACCCCAACGGTCCTCAAGTACATCAACGACTCGCAGCTTGCCCGCGCAAAGAATGATGTGCAGATGATCGCGGCAGCGATGAGCAGCGTCATACAGGATACCGGCCAGTATCCCGGCGCTTTGGAAGACGCGAACTTTATCTGCGGACCGGGAAACCTCGCAACCGCGGGTGCTACCGGCTGGGCGGCCAATCTTATCGGAGCCGCTGCGACTTCATGCACTTTGACCGGCAACACGGCGCCGGCCGGCAGCAGCCTCGCCGGCCACTTGATCGTTAACGACCCCAACGAAAGCGGAACCACCACCGCTACCGACTATCGAGGCTCCGGCAGTTTCAGATGGAAGGGCCCTTACGTTCAGAGCCTCAATGAAGATCCGTGGGGCAATGCCTATCAAGTCAACGGTTCGACCTTGACCGGTTCGAGCACCGCCGCCACTTGGGTCATTTCCTCCGGCCCGGACGGCACATTTCAGACATCGACGACGGCGACCACTCTTAGCGGCGACGACATCGGCATCAGAATCAAATGAAATCTTTGGGGGTGAAAATCGCATGGAACAGACAGCATCAGTGACGGAAAAAGCTTCCACCGTTTCAGTTGACCGATCGCGATCCGGGGAGCGAGGTTTTACGTTGATGGAGATCGTCGTGATCCTGGCGGTTCTGGCAATCCTCATCGCCACGTTGACCCCTACGGTGCTCAAGTACATCAATGACTCGCAGCTTGCCCGAGCGAAAAATGACGTACAGATGATATCTGCGGCGATGGGCAGCATCATTCAGGATACCGGCCAATATCCCGGCGCCTTGGCGGATGCAAACTTTCTTTGCGGCCCGGGAAGCGTTTCCGCTGCCATAGCCAACGGTAACGGATGGGCAACCACGCTCGTCGGCGCGATCGGTGTCTCCTGCACGCTTACGGCTCATACCGCCACCCTCGGCAATAGTCTGGCGAGCCATCTCGTCGTCAATGATCCCAGTGAAGACGGCGCCGGGACGGACTACACCGCGAGCGGTAATTTTCGCTGGAAGGGACCTTACGTTCAGAGCCTCAATGAAGATCCCTGGGGCAACGCGTACCAGATAAACGTTTCGACCTTGACAGGCTCCAACACTGCGGCTACCTGGGTTATTTCCGCCGGACCCAACGGCGTGTTCGATACCGCCACCACTGCGACCGCGGTTGCCGGCGACGATATCGGCATCAGAATCAAATGAAAGCCGCTTGGGAAAAATTTCCGCCGGCGCTGGGCGCGCGAAAAGGAATCCGCATGAAAACAAAAACACTCGGATCGCGAGGCTTCACCTTGCTCGAGTTGGCCTTCGTCCTCGGCATCATCATCACCCTGGTGGCGATCTTCTCTCCGCTGGCGATGGACAAGTTGGGCCAGTCCAAACTTACCAAAGCCCAGGCGGACATCGACGCGATCGCCACCGCCTTGACCAGCTTCTTCAGCGATTTGGGAAACTTTCCGAGCTGCGATGCGGCGGATTGCGATCCGAATAGCGATTCTACCAATAACATGAAGTTCTTAGCTGTTTGTACCGGGCTTGCGGCATGCACGAGCGAATATCCGGCCGTAGCCGCATCGACATGGGGAACGCTCACGACGCAAGAGAGCGCAACGCCGGCGCGAAATAATTTTTACAATCACGTCGCGATCAACAATCCGAATGCCGATGGCACCGTGGCGGACGCGACGCTGAAAGATTATAAACTCACCAAATGGAAAGGGCCCTACATCACCAAATTGGGTCCGGACCCCTGGGGAAACGCTTACATCATTCATATCGGCGCGATCCAAAGCACCGGCTGTGCGGTCGATGCGGCGGGAGGCGCCGGCTGCGGAACCGCGAGTCAGACCGCTCAGGGCTGGATCCTTTCCGCCGGCCCGGACGGCACTCTGCAAACCGGGCCCAACGCCGCATCGCTCGGCGGCGACGACATCGGCTACATCTTCTGCACCAACTGCTAGAGTTTTCGTGAGGTCCTCGTCGCGGGTGAAGCTTGCTCTTTGTCCAGCAAAAAGGGGGCGCGAGCAAGGCTTTACTCTGCTCGAGCTGGTTCTAGTCTCCGGCATTATCGTTTTGTTCATCTCACTTCTCGTTCCGCTGGGGCGGGAAAGCTCCGACCAAGCCGGGATCGTACGCGCCAAAACAGACACCTTCGCCATCGCGACCGCTCTCAGCAGCTTCTTCAGCGACCTCGATCATTTTCCTTCCTGCAACGGATCCGATTGCGCCACTCTAAACGACGCGGCCAACAATCTGCGCTTTCTCGCCTTCTGCCGCGGCGCAGAAAGTTGCGCCGCGACTTATCCGATGGCGCCATCGTGGAATCTGGAGAAAAATCAGGAACGCAGCCCGGCTCGAAACAACGCTTACAATCATCTCGTGGTGAATAGTCCGCCAGGACCGTTCGCCAAGGGTTATAGAGAGGGCCAATGGAAAGGGCCTTACCTCGGGAACGTCGGCTTGGACCCGTACGGCAAGGCTTACATCGTCCACATCGGCGCGATGGAGAAAAAAGGTTGTCCCGCTGGATCGGGCGGAGAGCCGCCCTTTTGCTTCGCTCCGGTGCGCGGCGCCAAAGGCTGGATTCTCTCCGCGGGCCCCAACGGAATTCTCGATACCGCGCCTAATGCAACCGTTTTAGCGGGCGATGATATTGGGATGATTTTGTTTTCGCGGTGA
>DASXRG010000148.1:0-25526 GCA_036506735.1 Binatia bacterium
GTCCGGGGATATTCTTTGGTCTCGCCCTCCGGTGTGTAATAGACGAGCTTGACGTGAGGGTTGGCGATCGCGACCTGCTCGAGATACTCGTCCACCGAGGCGCGGCCCTTCTGATAGCGTCCCTCGATTTCGAGCGTCACCTGCGTGCCGCGGTGGCTCTCCCACTCGATCTGCTTGTTCTCGAAAATCCGCGGCTCGTTTTTCTTAGTGTCGATCTGGACTTCGAAGTAATGCGCCGGCGATCGCGCGCTGGTGCGCGAGATGATCTGCACCGGCTTCCCGGTCGTGAGCTGGGCGTACATGCCGGCGGCCGAGATGCCGATGCCCTGTTGCCCGCGGCTCATGCGCAGCCGGTGGAACTTCGACCCGTAGAGCAGCTTGGCGAAGATTTTCGGGATCTGCTGGCGCACGATGCCGGGGCCGTAGTCGATCACCGTCAGCCGGAACCGCGTCGCCTGGCTGGGAGCCGGCGCCTCGCCGCCGTTGGCGGCGACTTCCAGCTTGACGACGACGTCCGGCAAAATCCCGGCTTCCTCGCAGGCGTCCAGCGCGTTATCGACGGCTTCCTTCACGCAAGTGAGCAGCGCTTTTCGCGGATTGTCGAAGCCGAGCAGGTGGCGGTTCTTGGTGAAGAACTCGGAGACGGAAATCTCCCGCTGGCGCGCGCCCATCTCGACGGCGGTCAGCGTCGGCCTCGGCTCCGGGGACGGCGCGGCATCGTTCTTTGGCATGGGTTTAGACATGTTTTTCGGCATCTCCTAAACAGGATCTTACGGTCGCAGTGGGCGCAGAACTGATGGGGTAAACGTATGGTTTCAAAAGGATTGCGTCTTATTATACCAGAGATGGAGATTTTTTGTACCCTGAACTTTAGAAATGAATAGCGAACGGTTGAATCGCGTCGCGCGGCGTTGTGAAATCGCCGACGGGCGAGCGCTCCCCGGCGAGCCGATGCATCGGTCGCCGGGGAGCGAGAATGGGATGAGAGGGACGGGCGGTCAGCCCGCCGATTCGGCGAAAAATTTTCCCGGCATTTCAATCGGAGGCAGCGACTTGTTTTCCACCGAGCCGCCGAGGATTTCCTGCCCGTCGGGCCGCACCCGCATCGCCGCTCCGGCTTGTGGTTTGTTGCGGATCCCGGCTCCGATGCGCAGCACGACCAGATTCCCCGGGCCGGTGTTCAGGTAGCGATAGTACGCGCCCTTCGGCAGGAGAACTCCCTGGTAAGGCTTCAGGCGCATTTCGTTTCCTTTTTCATCGAACACGCTCATCTCGCCTTCCAATACGATGAAGGAGTGGTCTTCATCGAGGTGAGTGTGGATCTCGTTTTCACCGCCTTCGGCGTTGATCTTGGTGTGGATCCACATGTTCGGCGTTTCCGCGACGAGCTGGGTTACCCGCCCTTGTTTCATGTAAGGCGTTTTTAACGAGAAAAGCTGGGCTTTCGGCGTCTCGTTCTCCTTGGCTCTGGCTGCGGCGGTTCCGGTCATCTTAGCTCTCCTTTCAGGGATCGATCGATTCATTGTAGCTCTTAGCCGTTCACTCCGTCAATTTTAAGGTCATAGAGTTTGATCACGTTCTCGCGGACCACTTTCCTGAGAATGTCCCTGGGCAGGTGGCCGAGTTCCCGGGCGATCACTTCCCGTGAGTGCGGCCAGGTCGAGGCGGCATGCGGGTAATCGTTGGACCACATGAAGGTGTCTTGCCCCCAGCGCTCCATGAGGCAGCCGCCCGCCGGATCGCTGAAGAACGTGGCATAGACCTGTTCCGCGACATATTCGCCGGGCAGTTTTTTCATGTACGGCATATCCACGCGGCTGCGGAAGCGGCGATAGTACTTGTCCCATTCGTGGACGAAAAACGGGATCCAGCCCACTTCATTCTCCACATAGACGAATTTGAGCTTGGGAAACCGGGCGGTCACGCCGCTGAAGACCAGATCGAACAGCGTGTTGGCGGCATCGTAGAGTTTCGTATTCACGGTCGCCTTGAAGATGTCGAGACCCTTGCGCTCGAAGCGGCTGTAATTAAAGCCGGTGAGTATGTGGAGATTGACCGGCATATTCAGGTCCTGGGCCGCTTCCCAGAACGGATCATAATAGTCGCTGGTGAAAGGAAGATGCCCGGGCGGCACCTGCCAGATCAGACAACCCACGAGGCCTGCTTGCTTGCAGCGCTCCAGCTCTTTGATCGCGTTCTTCAAGTTGTAGAGGGATATCGACGGGATCCCGACCAGGCGCCCCGGCGCCGCCTTGCAGTACTCGATCAGCCAATCGTTGGCGATCTGGAAACAGGCTTCCTGCAGCGCGGCGTCCTCCAACGCGAAAAGACGCAGCCCGGAGGTGGGGTAGAGCACCTCCGCCGATACTCCATCGACCTCCATTTCGCTCAAGCGCGCGTTGGGGTCCCATCCGCCGGGTTTCTCGCCCGGAGAATTGCGCGGCGGGAACTTGGGATATTTTTCCCTGAGCCCGGGCGTCAAGTTTTTCTCCCACAGGTCCACCGGCTCCATAATATGCGAATCGGCCGAAATGATCACTTCATCGGCGAGAATGGACGGCGCTTCTCTAGCGGCAGCGGCTGTACTCATGGACTCGACTCCTTTCGCCTGCGTATCTTCTTTTAAATCGATATCCATGCCGCGGTCAACCTCTGCTCGTTGACAAATCAAGCGCAGATCGGTTATTTCCATAGAGGACGGGCGGGACGATATTCCATCGCTCCGCTGTCATGTTCATCAGTAGAGGAGGATTGAACCATGGTCATGCTAGGCACCGATATGAAAATCGCCGAGACCCCGAAGGAAGGGCTTAAAGACTACAGGAAGCCCGATGCTTATGAGGATTGGCTCGAGAAGGAAGGCGTAAAGGTCCACGAGGAGTTTTATTTTCCGAGCTTAATGGAAGTTCAGCTTGGCCCGTGGGAGCGCAAGGGGGGCAGGGGCGCGGTCGTCCATATCGCCAACCGCCACATGCCCAACGACTGCCACGTCGTCGAGATCAAACCCGGCGGCAAGTCCGAGCCGGAGCACCATATGTACGAGCTGACGATCTATGTCGTATCGGGCCGGGGCGCGACGACGATCTGGCAGGACCCGAAGCAAAAAAACACCTTTGAGTGGCAGGCCGGCAGCCTCTTCTCCATCCCGCTCAACGCCTGGTACCAGAACTTCAACGGCAGCGGCCAGGAGCCGGTCCGTTACATCGCCGTGACCAACGCGCCGCCGATGATGCGCTTCTTCCAGGACAACGAGTTCATCTTCAACAGCGATTACATGTTTCGCGGCCGCTATTCGGGCGAGGAGGATTACTTCAGCGGCAAAGGCAAGCTCTACACGCGGCGGATCTGGGAGTCCAACTTCATCGCCAACGCGCCGGACATGAAATTATATGGCTGGAAAGAGCGCGGCGCCGGCGGCATCAACGCGATGCTGGAGATGGCGAACAACAACCAGAAGAGCCACATCTCGGAGTTCCCCATCGGCACGTATAAGAAGGCTCACCGCCACGGCCCGGGCGCGCACCTCGTGTTGCTCAGCGGCACCGCCGGCTACTCCTTGGTCTGGACCAAAGAGGACCGCTCCGACATGATCAAATGCGACTGGCAGCTCGGCTCCATGGTCGTCGTTCCCAGCGACAACTGCTTCCACCAGCACTTCAACTCCGGCACCACTCGGGCCCGCTACCTGGCCCTGCGGTCCGGCGACATGGGCCTCAACTCTCCCCGCGCCGGCGGCGGAGAGTACGCCGACCGCAGCATGAAAGAGGGCGGCTGGCAGATCGAGTACGGCGACGAAGACCGCGAGATCCACGCGATCTTCGAGAAAGAGCTCAAGGACAACAACGCGCCGTGCAAGATGAAGGCGTTCGTTCCTTGGTGCACGGGGGAAGTCGGACCTACCAGCGAGAGAGAGACATAACCGGCGCTCTTAAAGCCTCATAAGAGCCTGAATCGAAGGGCTTCTCACCGTCATCGGCGCAGAAGCCCTTTGTGTATTAGAACTCCCCTTCATGTTCGCGAATACCTTCCGCGCTTTTCGCCACCGCGACTACTTTATTTTCTGGTGCGGTCTGGTTCTCGGCCATACCGGGACCTTGATCCAATCCACGGCGCAAAGCTGGCTCATTTTTCAACTGACGAATTCGCCCTTTTACCTCGGGCTGGACGGGCTCTGCCTCGGTCTGCCGCGCGTGCTGTTTTCGGCATTCGGGGGCGCCGTCGTCGATCGCGCCGATCGTAAGACCATTTTCATCGCGACCCAGGCCGCGTTTTTAGCGATCGCCCTGTTTCTCGGCGTCATGAACGCTTTGGGCGCGATCCGCGTCTGGCACATATTGGCCGCCTCGGCGCTGACCGGCTTTTTGGTATCGTTCGAGCAGCCGGTCAGGCAAACGATCCTGCATCAGCTCGTGCCGCACTCCATCCTGCCGAATGCGGTCACGCTTTATCAGATGATCTTCAACGGAGCGATGCTTTTCGGTCCCTCGATCGGCGGAATGCTCATTCCTTTCATCGATACCCAGGGCTGCTTTTTCGTTGCGACCGTCGGAAATCTCATCGTCCTCATCACGATCTTCATGATCCGCATTCCCAAGACGGCGCGGCCGGCGAACGCGAAGAGCGTCACTCGCGACATGTTCGAAGGAATCACTCTCGCCTGGAAGGCGCCGATATTTTTCGCTTTGTTCACCTTGCTCGGCATCGTGACGTTTTGCACCCGGCCCTACGTTCAGTTCATGCCGGTCTTTGCGCGCGATATTCTCGACGTCGGCGCGCCGGGTCTAGGGTTTTTACTCATGGCGCCCGGCGCGGGCGCGATCGTCGGCGGGCTCACCCTCGCGTCCGTGCGGCGCTTTCCCAAAGCGCACCACCTGCTCTTCTTTCTGGGCGCCGGCTTCGGCTCGGCGATAATTTTTTTCGCCGGCTCGCGCCATTTTCCTCTTTCTCTGCTCTTCCTATTTATCGCCGGCGGATTCCAGACGACTTTTCTTTCCTTCACGGCGACCTTGCTGCAGAGTCACGCGGACGAAACGAATCGCGGCCGAATCATGTCGCTTTACGGCTTGATCAATCGCGGCTTGGGCCCGATGGGCAGTTTTCCGTTCGGTCTGGTCGCCACGGCGATCGGTGCGCCGTGGACCGTCACGATTTGCGGTGTGCTGACGATCGGGCTGGTGGCTTACTTCGCGCTCTACCGGCCGCAGCTTCAGAAGGCGCGCCCTCTGGGCGCCTAGGCGCCTTCGCCGGCTTCTTCGCGATAGAGCTTCAGCGCTTCCAGCACCGGCATATCGCTCATGGAAAACAGAATCGCCTCTTTGTCCTTCGAGCGATTCTGGTGACTGTGCCAGCTCCAGAGCGGGACGACGAAGCAATCGCCCTGGTCCCAGTCGTACCTTTTGCCGTTGATGAACGTCGTGCCGCTGCCTCGAAACGCGTGATAGACGGCGCTGCTGTTGTGCCGGTGCGTCTTGGTCGCTTCGCCGGGGCGGAGCATCTGGATGCCGCACGAGAGCGTGGGCATCGTGTGGCCGCCGTCGGGGCTCGTGTATTCGAGCGCGACGCCGTCGAATGGACTCGCCGGGCTGTCGCTCAGGCTCTTCAACGTTTCATACGTGTCCTTCCACTTGTAGATCAGATTGTAGCTCGGGCGCTCCGGAGATTTTTCCCAGGTCGGCCGGGCGTGGCCGATTTTCGGCGCCGTGGTATCGGAGATTTTTTTAACCGACTGAACTTTGTCGGGAAACGCCTCCCAGGTAATGACTTGCAGCGAAAAGAGCAGCGGGTTGTCGAGACCGTCGAGCCACACGATCGGCTCGGCGTCGTTGTGGTGGCCGTGCCACGTCATGGAAGGCGTGAGGATGAGATCGCCTTCCTCCATGGGAATTTTTTCTCCTTCGACGACGGTATAGGCCCCGCCGCCTTTCACCACGAACCGGAACGCCGCGAAGTTGTGCCGGTGCGCGTGCGCGATCTCGCCGGGCTTCAGCAATTGCACGGTCATCAGCATCGTGTGCGTGGTCGAGCGCTGGCGGCGGTTTTTCAGATCCAGAAATGCCGGATTGACGAGACGCAACACGCGCCGCTCGGCCTTGCCGTCGAGGCCGTGCATCTCGCCGACCGTCTTGATTGCGCTATAAAGATCGTTCCATTTCCACACGTGCGGCAAGACGGACGTGTGGGGATCCTTGTTGTAAGTCGCGCGATCCGCCTCGGACGTTTCCGCCCACAATCCTTCGACGCCGAGCTTGTGGAGCTTCGCGTCGAGTTCCTTGAGTTCTTGTTCTTCCGACACCGTGATTCCTTTCGCCGAGATTCTTCGCTGCGCTCAGAATGGGACACGAGAGAGACCGTCATCCTGAACGAAGTGAAAGATCTCTCTTCTTACTGTGTTTTGATGCCCAACTCCCTTTGCGCTTCTCTGAGCGGCGCCAGGTCGATCACTTCATTTACGGGCACGTCTTTGGTGAGCTTGAGCTCTGCTTTCGCCTGATCGATCACGAATTTCAACCCTTCCTGCGGAATGTTCCCGTTGGGACTGAAGACTTTCACCGTCGCATCGTAGGAAGCCGCGGCATGTTCGCGCTCCACCTTTCCCCATTGCATCAGGATCCGCACCGCGCCGTCTTTGTCCTCCCGGATAAAACGGTTTGCTCGCACCATGGCCTTGACCATTTTCTTGGCCTCTTCCGGCTTCTCCTTGATCGTTTTGAGATTGGCGCCGACGCCGATGAAAGGAAAACTAAAAACCTCGTACGCTCTGAGAAGCACGTTAAATCCCATCTGTTTTCCCTGAGCATCGCCGGGCGGGGCGATCACCGCCACGTCTACCAGACCTTCCTTTAACGCGGCCAGGCGCGCTCGATCCGGCCCCAGGGCGATGAACTTGAGATCCTTTTCCGTGTCCAGGCCGAAAGATTTCAGCATCATGCGGCCCGCCACCTCGTCCGTGCCGCCGAAGTTGCCGATACCGACGGTTTTCCCTTTTAGCTCTTTGCCTGATTTGTATTCGGGCCTGGCAACCAAAGCGTGGGTTGAGCCGTCGAGGAGGCTCGCGAGAGCGCGCATGGGCATGCCCCGCAGCGCGCCGCGCACGACCGAGCCAAAGAGCAGAGTGTAACCGATATCCCCGGTCACGAGAGCGGTGATGCTGTTCGGCACGTTCATGCGAATGATCTCTACGTCCAGGCCCTCGTCTTTGAAGTAACCTTTTTTCAAAGCTGTTTCGGACGGAAGAAAAGACATGTTGGGGTTCGTGACGGAGACGCGGACTCTGTCGGCGGCGGCGAGCCGGGCTGGTGGCGCGAACAGCGCGGCGACAAGCAAAAGAGAGCCGATTGCTTTCACGAGAAATCCCTATGCCGCGCGAGTTCCGCGCACCACTTCGTCCATGCCGCTTTTGACGCCGCGCCGGGCGAGCTCTTCCTCGAACATTTTCTTCTGCGGCTGAAGGGACTTTCCCGGAGGAATCTCCGCGATGTAACAATCGTTGACGCCTTCCGTCCCTTCGAGATTGAGATAAACCCCGTTGCCGCCCGTCCGATTCCACGGGAACAGCTCGACGTCGCGAACATCTTCCACGTGGAAGGCGCGGATCACGGGCAGGCCTTCTCTGTCGAGAAACTGCTGGTAAGTAGTTTTGAAACCCAATTCGTTGGTTGTTTTTCGCTCCGCCATGGTTGCTCCCGCTTGTCTTGCCTTCACATCTCTAATACGCGCGTGCGACGGCAGTCAAGGCGCGCTGTAGCGCCTGCGTGCTCGACGCGGTAATATTCGCTCGTGACGTCTCTGTCGCCGCGAAAATTGCAAATCCCCGTGAGCGAAAGGGCCGGCCGCGTCTCGGCGCTCTTGCTGAGGCCGTCCACCGCGCGCCTATGTTTCGTCCTCGCGCACGGCGCCGGCGCGGGCATGCAGCACAGATTCATGGAAGATATCGCGCAAAAGCTCGCGCGCCTCGGCGTTGCGACCCTGCGCTACCAATTTCCTTACATGGAGAAGGGAAGCAAGCGGCCGGATTCCGAACCCATGCTCACGGAAACTGTCCGCGCCGTGGTTATTGCCGCGAAGCAGCATGTGGGCGACCTGCCGCTCTTCGCCGGGGGCAAATCGATGGGCGGGAGAATGACTTCATTGGCCGCGGCGAAGGCGCCGCTCGACGGCGTGCGCGGGCTCGTCTTCTTCGGTTTTCCACTCCACGCCGCGGGAAAACCATCGGCCGAGCGCGGCAAACACTTAGCCGATGTCAACCTCCCGATGCTTTTTTTCCAGGGCTCGCGCGACGCGCTGGCCGATTTAAAGCTTCTCAATGCTCTCTGCGATCGCCGCGCCGGGCGCGTGGAGCTTTTCGTCATCGAGGGCGGCGACCATTCGTTTCACATGCTGAAAAGCTCCGGAAGAACGGATGGTGAGGTTCTGGACGAAGTCGCGCAAAAAGCCGCCGCCTGGACTTCTCATCTGGCCGGGTGAATGATGCCGATGTCCGACCGGGCGCGCAAAACGTTAGCACGGGAATTCCAACGGTTCGCAACCGAGGAAGTCCGCGATGCCTCGGCGCTGTACGAAAAACTTTCCCTATCTATCGCTCGAGATCGGGAGATGCTGTCGCTGGCGGCTCACGCAAGAAAAGGGGAGCGCGTTCCCAATCTTTTCTTCGCCGCCGTCCAGTTTCTTTTGCTGCACGGAATCAAGCATCCGAGATGCGCGACTCGGACGCGCTTTTATGGCTGCGCGCGTTTATCTGGCCGGAGCAAGTCGAGCGGGCGGAATTGCTCGACCGCGCGATTCAAACCGCGCGGCAGAATCCGGTCGAACTCATTGCGGGAGACGCGACCGAGACGCTGGCCGCGGTTATGGAGAAAGTTCCCGGCGGTCGCACTTTGTGCGTTTTTCGAACCCTCACGGCGCTGTCGCCGCGGTCGCGCGAGCGGCTAGCCGCGGTCTGCGCTCGATACGGCGCGAAGCGCGATCTGTTTCTGGTGTCCACCCGAGGGCCCGGCAGTATCGAATCGGAGCTTCGGCTCGTCTCGTTTGTTAACGGCGTAAAAACCGAAAGGCTGCTGGCGCGCTGCCACAACCGCGGCCAGTGGCTCGAATGGCTGGAGTCTTGATGCGTTGCAATTGCGCGTTCGCACTTCGACAACGCTCAGTACGAACGGGCCAGCGAGCTTGTCGAACCATGAACGGCACTAATGATCTTTCAGGATTGCTGAAACTTCTCGTACGCCGGCCGTTTGACCTTCTCCATATTCGTGCCTTCGATGCGAACAAGCCGCGTCGGCCCGGAGCGCCGGGGCGAATGAAGATCGCCTTCATTATAGATGTGCGCCATGCCGGGTTTTAGCGTGTAGGTTCTGGTGCGCCGAACCTTGCCCGGTTTGCCGTTCTCGGCCGGCTCGACCAATTCCCAGTCGCTCATTTCGGTTTCGCCGCGCGCCTGGCCGTAGATCGCCCAGGAAGGGCCGTGATCGTGCGGGTTGCTTTCTTTCGCGCCTTTGTAGACGTGGGCGAGAATGCAGAAGCCGAGCTCGTGGTCTTCGTAAATGATCTTGCGCTCGAGCACGTCGTCGCCGAGATGCTTCGTGATAAACGCATCGTCCTTGAGCACCTCTTCGACGAGCGCGCGCACTTTTTCCCTTCCTGCGCGACTGGAGTCCGTTTTTAGAATGCGGCGACATTCAGCGCTGAACCGTTCGAGTGTGTAGCTCATGAATAGGACCTCCCGAAAAGAACGTTAGCTCGACCCGATTGAGCTTGCAAGACGATCGGAAGCGCGCGGCAGCCGAGCTTTTTCACGGCGTCTGTTTCAGCTATAGTTGAAGTCGTTTGGACCCGTCGTGAAATCGCAGTTGATCGAAAATCTTTCCCGCATCGTTGGAGCTGAATACGTTTCGGCGGAGAAGGCCCGTTTGGACGAGCTATCCTGGGATGCGCTGAGCGAAGGCCGGCTCCATCCGTTAAAAAAGCCCGACACAAGCCTGCCTCTCTGTGTCGTTTTGCCGGATTCCACGGAACAAGTGCGGCAAATAGTTCTGCTCGCCAATCGAGACAAAGCGCCGATTATCCCCTATGGCGGCGGCTCCGGACTCATGGGCGGCGCGTTGTCGGTCCGGCCGGCGATCGTACTGGATCTCAGGCGGATGAATAGAATTCTCGAAGTGGATACTGAAGCACGCATGGCGCGGGTTCAAGCTGGATGCGTGCTCGAAGCGGTGGACAAAAGATTGAACGAGGACGGCTTCATCCTGGGCCACGATCCCTGGACGGTGCCGGTCGCGACGGTCGGCGGCGCGATCTCGACCAACAGCGTCGGTTATCGGGCGGGCATTTACGGATCGATGGGTGAGCAGCTCCTTGGACTCGAAGCCGTTTTGCCAACGGGCGAAATTGTGCGCACGCGGGCGGTGCCGAAATCTTCCACCGGAATCGATCTCAAAGCGCTTTTCATCGGCGGCGAAGGTTGCTTCGGCGTCGTCACCGAAGCGACGATCAAGATGTTTCCCAAACCCGAGCGGCGCGCCCTCCACGCGCTCGGTTTCGCGTCCTTCGAGCAGGGCTACGGCGCGATCCAGAAAATGTTTGCGCGCGGTCTCAGGCCGGCAATGGTCGATTTCGGCGACAGCGAAGAAAAGTTTCACGGCGACGCGCTGCTCTATCTCGCCTTCGAAGGGGTCGGTGAAATCGTCGCGGCGGAAGAGAAACTCGCCCTGGCGCTCTGCATGGAAGCCGGCGGCAAGAGCTTGCCGCGACAACAGGCGGAGGAGTTCTGGAGCGAGCGCCATACAATCGCGCGCCGCTTCAGCGAAAACCGGCGGCAGAGAAGAGAGCGGGGGAGGGACGGCGTTTACCGTGACTGGATTCACGTGGCCTTGCCGGCATCGAAAGTTTTGGCGTTCAGAAGAGCCGCGATCGAAATCGTCGCAAAGCGCGGGGTCCATCTGCAAGAGAGCGGGTTATGGGTCCGGCCGGAATTATTCTCGATGCCGCTGCGCATCGAAGACGACGGTTCCAAGGATGCTCAGCTTGCGCTCGAAGAGGCCGTGGACGAGCTGCTGCGTCTGGTGCAGAAGATGGGCGGGTCGATGGAGTATACGCACGGCGTCGGCGTGAAGCTCGCGCCGCTGATGGCGGAAGAGCACGGCTACGGTCTCGAAGTGATGCGGAAGATCAAAAAAATTCTCGATCCCAACAATATTATGAACCCGGGGAAAATGGGCTTGTAACAGGCGGGTCCGCCCGCGAGTCTCTCTCCGGGCCGATGCGATACGGCTGTGCAACGCGGCACGAGGGAGCTAAGAGAAATTTTTCAGTACGCCTGATGCGCCTCGTCCCACGCATCGGCCCTACAAGAGCCTCCCGGGCGGACCGGTGATGATGTTTACCGGTTAGGCATGCCGGCCGGCTCCGGCGGCGGAAGTCCGGTCGCGGCGCACCAATAACTCGCGTCGTAGAAACGCTCGGCGGGACTGAACGGCGGCTTGTAGACTCCCAATTCGATTCTAAGCTCCATCACGGCGCGAAACGCCCGCGGGTTCATTCGCGCCTTCGGCACCACTCTCGCGTAAGCCTCCTCCGCTCGCGCGCGGTCGAGATGTTCTTTGTCCATCGTCAACCGGATCGTCTCCTCGCGGTTCTCCGGCGTAAGCAGCCAATCCGTCGCGGCGACCCACGCGCGGATGAAACGGATCGCGACATCGCGATGGCCCTCGAGCCACGAGCGGTGCGTCCAGCCGCAGGTGAGCGGCCAATTCGGGACGTACTCCTCGGCGCGCGCGAGCAGCACGCCGCCGGCCGCGAGCGCTTTCTCCGTCGAAGGCGGCGTGAGCATCGCGGCGGCGACTTTGTTCTGGAGAAACGCTGCGAGGCGCTTGGGCGAGCTGCCGATGATCTCGATCCGATAATCGCTCTCCGTGACGCCGTTGACGCGCAACATTTTCATTCGAATCAGATCGAGGTTGGAGTCGCCGGGATCGCCCGCCAGCAATTTGCCGCGCAGTTCTTGCATGGAAGCGATTCCGGGCCTGCCGACCAGGCTCGCGGTCAAGCCTTCTTCCGCCTGCATGAAGAGCAGATAATCCATGCCATCCGTCGTCGCGCGCGCGATCATCGTGTCCGCGCTGCTGAGGGTAAAATCCCAGCGCCCTTCGGCGATGCCGCGGTTGTGATCGGGCGCGTACGTCGTTTCGTCGAAATGGACCTCCAGCCCCTCGCGCGCGAAGAAGCCTTTCTCCTCGGCGACGAGATGCGGCGGGCGCAGGTGATAGCCGGTGCTGCGAAGAATGTCCATAAGCGCGAACGGAGTGCGGCGCGCGAGCGCAGGTCCACGCGCAGCGCGGCACTCCGCTCTCGCCGCGAGGATACTACGCGTACAACCGATCGATGAAACCGCTGTCGTCGATCTGTCTCAGGTAGTGCATGTCCCACAGCGACATGGGATTGACCTTGGCCGATTCCGGATCCTGGCGCTTCGCCAGCTCGAAGACGTTTTGAATCGCTGGCAGAGACGGATAAGGCTTCTTTTCCAGGATCGCGGCGAGCTCCTTGTAGACATATTCGACGACTTCTCGATCCCAACCGGTCGGGCCGTATTTCTTTTCCAGAATGGCGATGGTTTTGGCTTTCTGGGTTTTGAAGAAATGGGCGCCTTCGATGATCGCTTTGAGCACCCGGTCGACGATGTCGGGATGCTTCTGGGCGAACTTCCAGCTGGTCGAAATCGTGGTGAACCAGATCATCGGCTGAAAGGGGATCTCGATGACCTTCAGTCCCGCCCGCTTGGCAAAGAGATCGTCCGGCGGAGTGACGAGCGCGCCGTCGAATTCTCCGACCTTGACGCCTTCCCACGCCGACTTGCCTTCGCTGCGCCATTTTTTCATCACGATGTCGCCGCGATCGACGTCGAGACCGTTGTGCTTGAGAAACAGCCAGTTGTTGAGTCCGGGATGCTGCCCTTTGTGCGCGACGATTTTGCCCTTGAGGTCGCCGATCTTGTCGATGCCGGAATTGGGCTGCACGACCAGGCGGTGATAATTGAGATTGACCGTCTGGCCCACGTAGAGCCACGGATCGCCCTTGAGACGGGCGGCGTAAGGGGAAAGATGATTGCCGCTGACGAACTCGACTTCTCCCTTTGCGACCAACTTGTGGGAATCGTCGGCGCTGATGAAATAATCGTACTCCACCTCCAGGCCGTGCTTGGCCCAGAATCCGGCTTCGTGCACCACGTGAAGAAAGGCGAGATGGCCGTCGGAGCGGTAAGGGAATTTGATCTTGTCCATTATTCCTCCCGAAATTTTTGCTGATTCGTATTCCATCCCATTGTCACTCACGGTTGTCAAGCGGCTTGACGCGCTTCGGGCGACGCACTATAGAGTGGGCCAGTGGCTCGAAAAAAAATAGGTTTTTGGCGCGCGCTGGCAATGATCTCCGCCGGGTGCGTTTTTTGTCCGCCGGCCGAGGCGAATGCCGCCAAGCTCTACGTGGTTTACGCTTCTATCGGCGGCACACAGGCGGTGGGTTGGGTCGCGCGCGAGGCGGGACTCTTCGCCAAGCACGGCCTGGACGTCGAGCTTCTTTTTACCGGCGGCGGCAGGGCGGTGACTTCTCTGCTCAGCGGCGAGACGCCGATCGTCACGGTCGGCGGCCCCTCGGCAATCGCGGCCCGGCTCGGCGGCAGCGACGTGATTCTGACGGCGCACATCTTCGACACGATTCTCTACTCGCTGATGGTTACGCCCGAAATTCGCGGCCTGGCGGATCTCAAAGGAAAAAAAATCGGCGCCAGTCGATTCGGGTCGGCGACGGATTTTTCCTTGAGGTATGTGTTGCGCCACTACGGCATGGATCCTTTGAAGGACGTGGTTATTTTCCAGATCGGCGGCCAGGCCGAAACGCTGGCGGCCTTGAGGGCCGGCTCTATCCAAGGCGGCGTGATCGCGTCGCCGGCGACCGCCGAAGCGAAGCGGCTGGGCCTGAAAGAGCTTCTCAACATGGCGACGCTCGGAGTGCCGTACCCCCAGACGGCCATCGCCACAACCGAGCGCTATCTTAAAGCGAATCGGGATACCGTGGTGCGTTTCACCCGCGCCTATGTGGATGGGATTCGGCGCTTCGTCGGCGACCGCGAGTTTTCTCTCGGCGTCATCGCCAAGTATACGAAGATTCAGAACCGGCCCACGCTGGAGGCCACCTATGACGACTACGCCCCTTACGTGAAGAAAACGCCGTTGCCCACGGCGAGTTCGGTGCAGACCGTACTGGACCAGTTGTCGGCCAGCGATCCGCGCGCCCGCACGGCGCGGCCGCAGGAATTTATCGACGCCGGCGTGATCGAGCAGCTCGACCGGGAAGGATTTTTTCCCAAAGCCGAGCCGGCTCAGGGGAAATAGCCCGTCGTTCCGGTTGGCTTTGACTTCCCGGCTAAATCCGGATAAGAAAAGGGCTAGAGCGTTGGAGTGAAGTGAAACTGAGAACGGTCAAAACTGAATTTTTCGAAAGAATTGCCGGCAAAGAGATGCACCCACGGGGGTGCATCTCTTTTTTTGGGCCGGCGGAGGTTTGGCTTTGCGCGAGCAAATAGAGATCCTGGCGTCGCTGCAGAACGTTGACCGGGAGATCAAGGACAAAAATGGAGCCAAGAATGTACTCATCGAGGAAATCCGCCGGAGAGAGGAAGAGCTGAAACTCAAAAGAAGCGAAGTGGCGCAGCTTAAAACCGAGTGGGCGGAAAAGGACAAGGTAAGGCGCGAGAAAGAACAGTTGTTACAGGAGGAGGGCAGGAAGACGATGGAGAAGCGGATGCGCATGAACCGCATCAAAAACATCCGCGAGCTTCAGGCGCTCCAGCATGAAGTCGATCAGATCAAACAAGCCAACGCGCTGCTGGAAGAAGAGCTGATGGGCATCCTGGAAGATTTGGAAGCGCGCGCGGCCGTTCTTAAGGAGAGGAACGAAGAGCTGAGCGGATTGGAGGGGACGTGGGGCGAGCGGAAGACGGAATTGGAGGCGCAGGCGGCGCAGATTGACAAGGAAGTCGCCGAAACCTCCGCGGGGCGCCAGACGATTGCGGCGCAGCTCAACGGCGATCTGATTCAGCGCTACGAGATGATTTTTTCGCGCCGCGGCGGGATGGCCGTGGTCGCGGTCGCCGATGGCATCTGCCAGGGTTGCTTCATGAACATTCCGCCCCAGCTCTCCAATGAGATCAGGAAGAGCGAACGGCTGCATCTCTGTCCCAGCTGTCACCGCATTCTCTACTACAAGCCGAGCGTTTCCAACGACAAGCAAATCTAGTCCCATGGCGGACGAGCGCCAAGGGGAATGGCTGCTCATGGTGGACGGCGCGTCCCGGGGCAACCCCGGAGAGGCCGGCTGCGGCGCGGTCATTTTCGACGACACGGGTAAAACGGTTCGCGAGCTGTGCCGCTACCTTGGACGCGCCACGAATAACGTGGCCGAGTATGCAGCGCTGCTAATGGGCCTCGAAGAAGTTCTGCGCCTGGGAGCCATGCGACTGCGCGTCGAGAGCGACTCCGAGCTGTTGGTGCGGCAGCTCAACGGCGTCTACCGGGTAAAAGACGAAAAGTTGCGGCGGCTCCACGAGCGCGCGCAGGAGTTGTTGCGCCGGCTCGATTCGTATCGTATCATTCATGTAAGGCGCGAATTCAACCGCATCGCGGACCGATTGGCGAATCAGGCGATCGACGAGGCGCCGCGCAAGACTTCAAAAGCTTTCTGAAACCACCGGGCTAAAGCAGATCAAGCGATCGCTTCTCCGCGGCCATTTATCGTGGCTGGCGCGAGGAGAGGAAAGTCCGGACTCCATAGGACAGGGTGGCCGCTAACGGCGGCCCCGAGTGATCGGGGGAAAGTACCACAGAAAAAATACCGCCTCCGCCTCAGGCGGAGGTAAGGGTGAAAAGGCGAGGTAAGAGCTCACCGGTCCATCAGTGATGGTGGACGCTCGGCAAACCCCACCTGGAGCAAGACCAAATAGGAGGGCTGGGTGGTCCGCCCATAGCCCTCGGGTAAGGTCGCTCGACCCTGTGAGCAATCACAGGGCAAGATGAATGATCGCTGTGGTCTCTACTAGAGGCCATTACAGAATCCGGCTTACCGATCTGCTTTAGCCTTTTCCTCTTCCCGGTTTTTCTTTCCACCGCAAGTTTCCTGCTTGAAGGCAAGGTCCCGCGTCTACATCTTGTGATTTTTGTCAGTAATTGCATCGGTTGTCACAACATCTAGTAGCATGCTCAAAAACCGCGCAATGGCCCGTTTTGGCGCACAATTTTTTTATTGACAAGACGCCGCGGCTGAGGCTATAAATCGCCTCTAAGTGGGATAAAGTGGGATAAAATCCCATAAATTCCGGCGAGGCCAAATTTCATGTTTCGCGGCAGCTTCGAGCACACACTGGACGCTAAAGGGCGGTTGAGCATCCCGGCCAAGTTTCGCGAAGTCTTGCTGGGAAAGAGCGACGACCGCATCGTCATCACGAACTTCACGGTTGAATCCATCCGCTGCCTCGACGTCTATCCGATCGACGAGTGGCTTCGCCTCGAGGAAGAGATCAGAAAAAAACCAAAATTCGAGCGCCGCATGGTGTCGTTCCAAAATTATTATTTGGGCGGCGCGAGCGAATGCGCGGTCGACCAGCAGGGGCGCATCCTGATTCCGCCGCTGCTGCGCACTTACGCGAACCTGAAACGCGACGTCGTTCTGGTTTCCGCTCTGGATAAATTTCGCGTGTGGGACAAGGAGGCTTGGAAAAAAGTCTTCACGGATGCCGAGGGCAAGTTGATGCAGGATCCTGATTTTCTCGGCGACTTGGGACTCTGAGTCTAGGGGCCTGCGAAACGGCACGAAGCCGCAGCGGGCCAAAGGAGAAAAGGAATGCTGCAACGAAAAATCATCCAGGATGTTTCGGTGATCGACATCAACGGCGACATCGATTTTCGTGAGATGATTCGAATCAAGGACGTGATCGGTTCCTTGATCGACCGGGAGCAGACCAAAGTCGTCCTGCACCTGCGGGGCGTCGATCACATCAATTATTTGAGCATCGGGGTCCTGCTCGAACGGCTGAAGGTCCTGAGAAATTTAAACGGCGATTTGAAGCTCGCGGGCATGACCCCCTACGTCCGCGATATCTTCCGCGTCGTCGGTATGGATCAATTTTTCGAGGATTACACAACGTTGGAAGACGCCATCGACAGCTTCGACGACGATTGGGAAGGCGATGGAACTTTTCATTAATGGCCTACGCGCATGCGCCGGTGATGCTGCAGGAGGCGATGGAGTTTCTGCGGCCCGCGGCGCACACGAAATATCTTGACGGCACGCTCGGAGGTGGAGGCCACAGCGAGAAAATTCTCGAGCTAAGCAGCCCGGACGGAATGGTCCTCGGGCTGGACTGGGATGACGACGCGATCGCGGCGGCAGAACGCAGGCTGGAAAGATTCGGCGACCGGCTCGTCGTCCGGCGCGCGAATTTCCGCCAGGCGGGCGAGGTCCTCCGGGAACTCGGCTGGGGCCGCGCGCACGGTGTTTTACTGGACCTCGGCCTCTCATCCCATCATCTCGAGTCTGCCGAGCGCGGGTTCAGTTTCCAGACGGAGGCCGCGCTCGATATGAGAATGGATCGGCGGCAGCCTCTCGACGCGGCCGAGTTGGTCAATACGTTTTCGGTCCCCGAGCTGGCGCGAATATTGCGGGAATACGGCGAGGAGCCGCGCGCACGGCAAATCGCCGCGGCGATCGAAGCGCGGCGCAAGCGCGGCCGGATAACTCAAACCACGGAACTCGCGGAAATTGCCGCGCGTGCGGCCGGAAAAAAACCGAGCCGCATTCATCCCGCGACGCGGACGTTTCAAGCGGTAAGGATCGCGGTGAATCGAGAGCTCGAAAATTTGCAGGGATTTCTCGATAACGGCTACGAACTCCTACACCCCCAGGGCCGCATGGTCGTCATCTCCTTTCATTCGCTGGAAGACCGTCTGGTGAAGCAAGCTTTTCGCCAATGGAGCCGGAGCTGCATCTGCCCGCCCAAAGCTCCTATCTGCCGCTGCGGCTGGAGCCAGAAGGTCAAGCTGCTGACTTCGTCTCCGCGCCTTCCCTCGGAGACGGAAATTCACCACAACCCCAGAGCGCGCTCGGCGAAGCTCCGAGCGGTCGAACGGCTCTAAGATAAATCTCATGGCCATTGCGCTGAGCAAAAAAACCTGGGGCCTTAGTCTCCTCAAGCGGCGTCACGCGGAGCCGGCGCGCGCTTTGAGAAGGAGACCGTTTCTATTGCCCGTGGTCCTCGGGTTGGGTTTGGTCGCCATGGCGCTATTGCATGTTTGGTTGAGGTTGCAAGTCATCCATCTGGGTTACGTTCTCTCCACCCGGAGCAAGCTGCAGAGCCAGCTCGAACAGGAAAACCGGGAACTGAAGGTCGAGCTGGCGACCCTGACGTCGCCAGGGAGATTGGAAGCGATGGCCCGCTCCAGGCTCGGCATGACCGAGCCTGAGCGGGCACAAATGGTGGTCCTGCCATGAGGCGTTCGTTCGCGGGTATCAAATCGCGCCTCACGCTCGCCGGGGTTTTTTTCCTGCTGATATTTTTTGCCGTCGCGCTGCGCGCATTCCAGTTGCAGATCATCCAGGGCGAAAAGCTCAAGCAACTGGGCGAGCGGCAGCATCTCAAAGAGTGGATCGTTCTCCCCAAGCGCGGCACGATTCTCGACCGCTCCGGAGAGCCACTCGCGCTGAGCCTCGAGGGCCAGTCGGTCTATGCCCGCCCGCATCGTATCAAGGAACCGCAAGCCGTCGGCCGTAATCTCGCCCAAGCGCTTACGATGGATGCGACGGAAATAATACAGAAGCTCAGCTCCGACAAGCCGTTTGTCTGGATCAAGCGCCAGGTAACGCCCAAAGAGGCCGAGCGGATTCAGGCGCTTAACATCGACGCCGTCGGGCTCTACTACGAGCCCAATCGATATTATCCCCAGGGCCAACTTGCCGGCCAAGCCATCGGATTCGTCGGCCGCGATTCCCAGGGGCTCGAAGGCGTCGAGATGCACTACGACGGTTACCTGCGCGGCGAGAGCGGCTCTTCGCTCGTCGAGCGCGACGCCTTGGGCCGGCGCGTGCTGGTCCAGGGCGTGGAGGAGCTGCAGATTCCGCCGGGCTCCGACCTGCAATTGACCTTGGATCCTTCGATCCAGCATCTAGCCGAACGCGAATTGGAGGCTTCCGTCACCAAATATCGCGCCAAGGCCGGCATCGCCGTCGTGGTCGAGCCTTTCAGCGGCGAGATTTTGGCGCTGGCAAATTATCCCTTATTCAATCCCAATAGTTTCAGCCGGCAATCCTCGGAGCAACGGCGTAATCGCGCGGTGACCGACAGCTTTGAGCCGGGCTCGACGTTCAAGACGATTCTTGCCGCCGCCGCGCTCGAAGAGGGCGTGGTCGGCAAGGAAGATCTCTTTTATTGCGAATACGGCAAATATCCTTTTGCGGGAAGAGTGATTCACGACACGCACGAGTACGGCTGGCTTCCCTTCGCCAAGATCATCCAATATTCTAGCAATATCGGTGTGACGAAAGTGGCCGAGAAGTTAGGCAAGGACCGTTACTACAAAACCATCGAGAAATTCGGTTTCGGCCAGTCGACCGGCGTCGATCTGCCGGGAGAAGCGGCGGGCTCGGCGCGGCCCGCGGCCAAATGGGCCGCAATCGACCTCGCGACGCACGCCTATGGCCAGGGAATTTCAGTCACGCCGATCCAACTCGTCATGGCTTACGGCGCGGTCGCCAATGGCGGTTTTCTCATGCGACCTTTTTTAGTTCGCCGCGCCATCGGTCCGGACGGCCGCGTGCTGTGGGAAAACCAGCCGCACGTCGTGCGCCGGGTCATTTCAGAGACGACTGCCCGCACGCTCACGTCGATCCTAAAAGGCGTCGTGGACGAAGGCGGCACCGGAGTCATGGCCAGCGTGGAGGGATTCGAGGTCGCGGGAAAAACCGGCACCGCGCAGAAACCCGATCCGGCGCGCGGCGGGTATTCCAAAAAGCGCGTCGCCTCTTTCATCGGTTTTGTTCCCGCGGACGATCCGCGCCTCGTGATGCTGGTCATCGTGGACGAGCCGGAGACTTCCGTTTACGGCGGCACGGTCGCGGCGCCGGCGTTTCGCAACATCGCCGCCGTCAGCTTGCAGCGCCTTGTGGTTGCTCCGGACAAGACTCCATCCCGGCCGCTGCCCGCGTTGCAACCGGCGAGCTTCACGCGCATCGCGCGCAAAATTGGCCCGGCGCGGGAAGACGGCGCTCCGGAGGTTCCCGACTTTATCGGCCTCAGCCTGCGCGAGGCGATCGAGAAAGCGAGGACGCTCAAGATCAAAGTCGAGATGCGCGGCAACGGCTACGTGATCAAGCAGGCGCCGGCTCCCGGCGCCGGCTGGGGAAAAGACGAGATACTGACTCTCAACTTGCAAGGTTGACGTTCATGCGGCTCAGCGAACTCGTGCAGGCGGACGAGGTGGAAGAAACGGAAGGAAATCTTAATCGGCCGGTTGCAGGGTTGGCATACGATTCACGGCAGGTGAAAAAGGATTTTGTATTTTTCGCGGTCCCGGGAGCGCGCACGGACGGCCATGAATTTATCGCCGCCGCTTCCCGACAGGGCGCCGGCGCGGTGGTCGTCGAGCGCAAGCCGGCTGAGCGAAACGACAGCGCATGGATTCGCGTGCGCAACGTCCGGCGCGCCATGGGGACGTGGGCGGCGCGCTTCCATGGCTATCCCAGCCGTCGGGTCGCCCTGGTTGGAGTCACCGGCACCAACGGCAAGACGACCGTGACCTATCTGCTCGAAGCTATTTTTCGCGCCGCCGGCATGGCCACGGGAGTGGTCGGAACCGTCAATTATCGATATCAGGATCGCTCGCTGCCGGCGCCGCATACGACGCCGGAGTCGATCGATCTGCAAAGTTTGCTGGCGGAGATGGCCGGGGCCGGCGTCGACAGCGTCGCGATGGAAGTTTCGTCGCACGCTCTCGAATTGGAGCGTGTGCGCGGCATCGATTTCGACGCGGCGATTTTTACCAATCTGACGCGCGATCATCTCGACTTTCACGTGGACATGGAGCGTTACTTTTTGAGCAAGAGCAAATTCTTCACCGATTACCTCCCGTCCAGCGCCAAGAAAAAAAAGTCGGCCGTCATCCACGGCGGCGATCCCAAAGGCCGCGAGCTTTTGGGAAAAGTTAAGGCCCTCGGCCTGCAAACCGTGAGTTATGGCCACGGGCGGGAGTGGGACGTCCATCCGGTGGAAGTGGCCGGCGACCTTGACGGGCTCCGCGGCAAGATACAATTAGGCCCTCGCGCTGTAGAGTTTACCTCCCCGCTCATCGGCTCCGCTAATCTGGAAAATATTCTGGCCGCCGCTGCGGCCGCCTTTTCTTTGGGAGTCGACCCGGAAGCGATCGCCCGCGGGCTCGCGCGGCTGGCGACGGTCCCCGGCAGATTGGAGAAGATCGAGAACCGCTGCGGCTTTTGCGTTCTAGTGGATTATGCCCACACGCCCGACGCGCTCGAGCGGGCGCTGCGCCTGCTCAAGCCGCTCGCCAAGGGCAAGCTCATCGCGGTCTTCGGCTGCGGCGGCGATCGCGACCGCGGCAAGCGCCCGCTCATGGGCGAGGCCGCCGCGCGTCTCAGCGACGTGGCCGTGCTCACCTCGGACAATCCGCGCACGGAAGATCCAGTGAAAATTCTCGAAGAGGTCGAAGCCGGCGCTAAAAAAGCCGGAACAAAAAAATTTTCAGATTTCAATCCAAAATCCAAAATCGCAAATCCAAAATCGGACCGCGGTTACTTCGTCGAGCCCGACCGCCGCACGGCGATTCGCCTTTCACTAGAGCTCGCGCGCCCGGGGGATCTGGTCCTGATCGCCGGAAAGGGCCACGAGGATTATCAGATTCTCGGCGCGAAGAAGATTCACTTCGACGATCGGGAGGTGGCGAGAGAGGAACTACAAAAACTCAGTTCTTAGTTATGGGTTTTTAGTTCTTGGTCAAAACTCAAAACTAAAAATTTGGTGACGGCATTTTAGATGTGGACCGTGGAACAGATTTTAACAGCGACCGGTGGAAAAGTTGTGCGTGAGGGGAAACAGAGCCGCTTTGGGGAGATTGTGACCGATTCGAAGAGCGCGAAAAAAGATTCCGTGTTTGTCGCTCTCAAGGGCGCGCGCTTCGACGGCCACCGTTTCCTCGGCGACGCCGCGCGCCGCGGCGCAGCGTGCCTGCTCGTCCACAAACGGCCGGCGCCGTCCAGGTTGGGCGATGCGACCGTGATTCAAGTTCGGGACACGCTCGAAGCGTTGGGCGGTTTGGCCCGCTATCGCCGCGAGGCGGTGGCGCCGACGGTTCTCGCGATCACTGGCTCCAACGGCAAGACGACGACGAAAGAGATGCTCGCCGCGATTCTTGAAAGCGCGTCGCTCGGCGGCGAGCCGCTCGCGGGGAAAATTTTAAAGACCGAAGGGAATTTAAACAACCTCGTCGGATTGCCGCAGACCTTGCTACGTCTCCAGGGCCACGAGAAGGTGGCGGTCGTGGAAATGGGCACGAGCGTCCCCGGCGAGATCGCGCGCTTGTGCCGTATCGGCAAGCCGGACATCGGCCTCATCACTTCCGTTGCCCCAGCTCATTTGTCCGGCCTCAGCACCGTCGCGGGCGTGGCGCGGGAGAAGGGCGCGATGTTCCGCGGCCTTAATTCTAGAGGCATCGCCATAGTGAACGTCGACGATCCGTGGACGCGCCGTTTGGGCGCGAAGTTCAAAGGGACGAAAATCACCTATGGAAAAAACGGCGACGTGCGCGGCGAGGACTGGAAGTTTCTCGGCGCCGAGGGGACCGAGTTTACTTTGTGCGCGGGCGCGGGCCGCCAACGGGTCCGGCTGAAAGTCGCCGGCGAGCATAATCTCTCCAATGCGCTCGGCGCGGCGGCGATGGCCTATGGGCTGGGAGTGGAAATCGAGGCGATGCGCGCCGGTCTGGAAGCGGTCCGGCCGTATCCGATGCGCATGGCGATAGAGCGATGGGGAGACGTCGGCGTCATCAACGACGCCTACAACGCCAATCCGGCTTCGATGGAAGCCGCGCTCAAGACGCTCGGCCAGATCGAAACCAAAGGAAAAAAAATCGCGATCCTCGGCGATATGCTCGAGCTCGGCCGCGAAGCGCGCGAGCGCCATGTCGCGCTCGGCCGGCAGGCGGCCGAGTACGGCATCGACCGGCTCTACGTGCTCGGGCGGCAGGCGCGCGCGGTCGCGCGCGGCGCGCGCGGCGCCGGCATGGAAAAAAAACTGGTCGTGATCGGAAAAAGTCATCGCCAGATCGCGGCGCTGATCCGCAAGCGCGCGCTGCCGGGCGACTGGCTTCTCTTCAAAGGGTCGCGCGGCATGAAGATGGAACGGGTGCTCGCAGCGCTCAAGGAAACCGGAGTGTGACCTTGCTGTACTATTTTCTCTATCCGCTGCATACGACCTATTCCGCCTTCAACGTGTTCCGCTACATCACGTTCCGCGCCGCGATGGCCGCGCTGACGGCGCTCTTGATCTCGTTTCTCTTCGGGCCGTCTTTGATCCGTTCCTTGCAAGCGATGCAGATGAGGCAGCCGATTCGCGAAGACGGTCCCGCGGCGCACGCGTCGAAGGCGGGCACGCCGACCATGGGAGGCGTGCTGATCATTCTCGCGCTGTTCTTTGCCACCGTGATGCTCGCCGATATCGGCAACACCTATATTACCGTCGCGGTATTGGTGACCGCCGGCTTCGCCGCGATCGGCTTTATCGACGATTCGCTCAAGCTCGCGCGCAAGAGCAGCCGCGGACTGCCGGCGCGCAACAAGTTTCTGCTTCAGGTGGCCGTCGCGCTGGTGGGCGCGATCATTCTTTATCGGCAGCCTTTTTTCACCAGCGTCCTCTCGGTCCCGTTTTTCAAGAACATTCGTCCCGACCTCGGCGTTTGGTACATTCCGTTTGTCGTGCTGGTGGTCGTGGGCGCCTCCAACGCGGTCAACCTGACCGACGGTTTGGACGGACTCGCGATCGGACCGGTGATGATTGCCGCCGCGACCTACGGGATCATCGCGTACCTGACCGGTAACAAAGCGTTTGCCGAATACCTTCAGATTCCCTATGTGCCGGGAGTCGGCGAGCTTAGCGTGTTTTGCGCCGCGGTCATCGCGTCGGGTCTGGGTTTTCTCTGGTTCAACGCGTATCCGGCACAAATGTTCATGGGCGACGTCGGCTCTCTGTCGCTCGGCGCGGCGCTTGGTATCGTCGCGGTCATGACCAAGAACGAAATCCTGCTGGTGATCGTCGGCGGCGTGTTCGTCATCGAGGCGCTGTCGGTGATTTTCCAGGTGGCCTCGTACAAACTCAGGCGCAAGCGCGTCTTTCTCATGGCGCCGATCCACCATCACTACGAGCTGAAAGGCTGGCCCGAGCCGCAGATCATCGTGCGCTTTTGGATCATCTCGATCATTTGCGCGGTGGTCGCGCTGAGCACGCTGAAGCTGAGATGAAACATGGAGCTGAAGGGCAAGAAGGTCATGGTTCTGGGTCTGGCGCGTACGGGAAGAAAGACGGCGCGGTTTCTCGCCGATCAAGGCGCGGAGGTTCTGGTGAGCGATCGTAGAAGCGAAACGGAGCTCAGCGCCGAAGTAGAAACCCTCGCAGGCTTTCCGATTCGTTGCTTTTTCGGCGGAGAAGATCCGGCGTGGCTCGAAGGGGTCGATCTGCTGGTCCCCAGTCCCGGCGTGGCGCCGGAAAATCCGCTGCTCCAAGAGGCGGGCCGGCGCGGCATCGAGATCCTGAGCGAGATCGAGCTGGCGTACCGTTTTCTCCGTCCGCCTTTGATCGCGATCACCGGCACGAACGGCAAAACCACGACGACCGCGCTCGTCGGGGAGATGCTCAAGGCCGGCGGTCTCAACGCTTTCGTCGGCGGCAACATCGGCGCGCCTCTGGTCGGCTTTGTCGCGGGCGCGTGGGACTGGGGCGTCGTCGAGGTGAGCAGTTTTCAGCTCGAATGGGTGGAAAAGTTCCGGCCGAAAATCGCGGCGTTGCTGAATTTGACCGAGGATCATCTCGACCGCTATGCGAATTTTAGAGCTTACTGCGAGGCCAAGGCGCGCATCTTCAGCGCGCAGAACGATAACGACGTCGCCGTGCTCAATCGGGACGATCCCCTGGTCTGGTCGATGAAAGAGCGCGTCCGCTCGCGCGTGGTCTCTTTTGGCTGGGCGCCGGTGGACCAGGGCGTGTACGCCACTGAAGGCGAGGTCGTCTGGCGGAGCGGCGGCAAGGAGGAACGCTTCCCGCTGGCGCGGGCGAAAATCCAGGGCGTGCACAACGTCGAGAACGTCATGGCCGCCACGGCGGCGGCCAAGGCGGCGGGCGTTGACGCGGCGGCGATTCAAAAAGTCATCGACGAATTCGCCGGCCTCGAGCACCGGCTCGAATTTGTCCGCGAGAAAAACGGCGTGCG
>DASXRG010000149.1:0-1809 GCA_036506735.1 Binatia bacterium
CCGAGTAAATCCGCCGGTAGCTATCACGACCGAACGGGCCGAAAACGATTCGAGCTTCCCTCCTCTGAGACCGAGGGCGATGGCTCCGACGCAGGTCCCTGCGTCGACCGCTAATGAGGTCACATACCATTCTTCAAACGATGGGATCTGCTCGCGCTGAAACTGCTCGTGAAGTACCTGCAGGACGATGTGCCCGGTTCGATCATCCGTGTAGCAAGTTCGATTCTTGCCGTTTGATCCGAAACGACGCAGATCGAGGCGCCCTTCACCGTTGCGGTTAAAGGGAACGCCCATTCGCTCGAGCCAAATGATTTCTTTTGCAGCGTCCGCGGCGAAGCTCCGGACAACCTCACGATCACAGAGGCCGTCTCCTGCGAGGAGCGTATCTTCGGCAAAGCTCTCTGGAGAGTCGTCCTTACCGAGAGGAGCGTTGAGACCGCCCTGGGCAACCCCCGAGTTGGTTCTTAACGGATGAACTTTTGTGATGAGGGCAACCGTCGCTCCCGCATGCTTGGCGGCAATGGCTGCTCTCAATCCCGAAGCTCCACCGCCTATAACCAAGACATCAAAATCTTGCATTCAACATCCGCCTCCGCATGCGTGTTGTTTTATTTATAACAGATTGCCCGGAGGGTCAAGGAAAGGAGGAGCTTTCAGCGATCAGCCGTCAGCTATCAGCTAACCCTCACCCTTGCCCTCTCCCTCAGGGAGAGGGTTGGGCGAGGGAAAACCGCTCGAAGCTGAGCGCTGATAGCTTCTTAGCGGATTGCTTCTTTATTCTTTTTCCGGGATTCCCGGCTCGGTCATGCGCCAGGGATCGAGGATTTTGTCGAGCTTGTCGTCAGGCAAGACTTTGTGTGCGCGAGCAACCTCTCGGACCGTCTTGCCGGTCGTGAACGAATCCTTAGCGATCTTCGCGGCGGCGTCGTAGCCGATCACCGGCGCCAAGGAAGTCACCATTGCGAGACTCTTCTCGATCATCTCCTCGCAGTGCTGTTTATTCGCTTCGATCCCGACCACGCACTTCTCCGTGAAGGCCTTCGCCACGCTGGCGCTGAAGGTGATCGCCTCGAGCAGTCTCAAGGTCATCACCGGCATCATCACGTTGAGCTCGAAATTCCCCGCCTGGCCGCATATTGTGATCGTCGCGTCGCAGCCGATCACGTGCGCCGCCACCTGCAGCACCGACTCGCACATGACTGGATTCACCTTGCCCGGCATGATCGAAGAACCGGGCTGCGTGTCGGGCAGGCCGATCTCGCCGATGCCGCAGCGCGGCCCGGAAGAGAGCCAGCGCAGATCGTTGGCGATCTTGGTGAAACTCACCGCCAGCGTTTTCAACGCGCCGCTGACATTCACCACCGCGTCTTTCGCCGCCTGCGCCTCGAAGTGGTTCGCCGCCTCGCGGAAATTCAGACCGGTCATCTCGGAGATCTTTTTAATCGTCTTGGGAGGAAATTGAGGATGGACGTTGATTCCGGTTCCGACCGCGGTCCCGCCGAGCGCGAGCTCTTCCAGGCCGCGGGCCGCCTCTTGGATGCGCTCGATGGCGAGCTCGATCTGCCGCGCGTAGCCGCTGAACTCCTGGCCGAGACGGATCGGCGTCGCGTCCGCCAGGTGCGTGCGCCCGATCTTGACGATCTTGTCGAATTCCCGCGCCTTCTGTTGGAGCGCCTGGTGCAGTTCTTTCAGCGCGGGCAGAAGCTCTTTATGGATCGCCTCGAGCGCGGAGACGTGGATTGCCGTCGGGATGACGTCATTGCTCGACTGTCCCATGTTGACGTGGTCGTTGGGATGGACCCCTTTGCT
>DASXRG010000150.1:0-1503 GCA_036506735.1 Binatia bacterium
CAGCGTTGGCTCTCGTCTCCCAACGCGCTCCGAGTTCATTCCAGGCGGCGGCCCAGGTTTCGCCCTCGAGCGTAGGCATGTGCGCGAGAGCTTCTTCGGCCTCGGTTTTGTCGGCGTGCAGAAACGGCGCGCGATGGCCGACGCGGCTACGAATATCGTTTTTCACTTCTTCTAGGGTGCGTGGTTCGCTCATGGAAGAATCCTTTCCCAGCGAGACTGTTGATCTTGATCTCTAACTTTAGGGATTCGCTTCATCCGCCGTCAATAGAAAGCATTTGCCGAAAGAGTCGTCAAGCGCGCGCGTGCGTGCAACTGACCGCCGGATAGACCATGACCCTTGGCCGCTTCACTGTGGCGGATCAGTCAAGTTTGCCGCCATGATTCTGCCCTATGCAAGGGTTGACGTTCGCAGGTCACCGTGTCATCCAGTTAATTAAATGCGGTTCTTTACAAACGGTTTTTTTACGATATAGATTTTCATTCTCATCACGGAGTAGGTCATGGCCTTAATCATCGACGGCAAAGCGGTCGCCAAAGAAGTTCAAAAGCAAATCAAAGAAGAAGTCGAAGGACTCGAGCGACGGTGGGATCTGGCACCGGGGCTGGCCGTGGTGTTGGTCGGAGACGATCCCGGGTCGCATATTTACGTTCGCAATAAAGAGAAAGCGTGCAAGGAAGTCGGGATCAAGTCCTTTGAGCATCTTCTTCCCGCGACGATCTCGGAAAAAGAGCTGCTCGCGCTGGTGCACCAGCTCAACAAGGACAAAAACGTTCACGGTATCTTGGTGCAGCTGCCTCTGCCGCCGCACATCCGCGCCGAACGCATCCTCGAAGCGGTTTCGCCGCACAAGGACATCGACGGTTTCCATCCGATGAGCCAGGGGATGTTGCTGCTCGGCGGCGACGGTTTCAGGCCCTGCACCCCGTTGGGCATCATGAAACTTCTCGCGTCGGTGGACTGCGATCCAAAGGGTAAGAATGCGGTCATCGTCGGCCGCAGCAATATTGTCGGCAAGCCGGTTGCGCTGCTGTTGCTCGAGAAGCATGCGACCGTGACGATCTGCCACTCGCGCACGGCGAGTCTCCGCGACGAGGTGGGCCGGGCGGATATCTTGGTCGTTGCCATCGGCAAGGCGCGGCTCGTCCGCGGCGATTGGGTGAAGCCGGGCGCCGTGGTGATCGATGTCGGTGTCAATCGATTGCCGAACGGCAAACTGTGCGGCGATGTAGAATTCGAAATCGCCAAAGATCGCGCTTCGGCAATCACACCGGTTCCAGGCGGCGTCGGTCCGATGACGATCTGCATGCTGCTCCACAACACTTTAAAAGCCGCCAAAGGGTCGCTGCAGCGGGAGCGTTAGGCGATTCAATTACGTCGGTGTGCGTGGCTCGAAATTGAACAGGACACCTCTATACGCCGCTCACAGGCGGGCCGGTGCGAAAATGGTCGAGTTCGCCGGCTGGGAAATGCCGGTTCAGTACAAGGGAGTCATCGAAGAACAC
>DASXRG010000151.1:0-17290 GCA_036506735.1 Binatia bacterium
CTCGCGGCTGGAGCGGCTGACCTTGGGAAACTTGTCGCGCCAGGGAAACGGCCTGACGGCGTAGAACACCGCGCGGCTGTTCGTGTGGTCGCGGCTCTCCCGCTTGTCGGGCGGCATGCGCGGATCGAGCGGCGTGCTCCAGCAGCCGTCGACGATATCGATGTTGGTCTTGGGATCGACGCGCGTCATCATCGCCCAAAGCACCTCTTTGATGTTAGTCGGGTCGATGTCTTCATCGACCACGACGACGTAGCGGCCGTTGCGCGCGGCGGCCGAGCAGCTCAGCGCCGCGAGCCCCGCCTGCTTGGCGTGGCCGGCGTATTTTTGCTTGATCGAAACGACCGAGAGATATGACGTGTGATTGTAAACTCCGACGATGTCCTGTATGCCAGCGCTCTCGAGCTGGTCCCAGAAAACGCCGGCCGAGATGTGCAAGTCCATTTTGATCGCGCCCGGCCAGAGCGGCGCCTCGTCTTCGAGAATCGGATCGTTTCTGTAATAGATCGCTTTCACGCGGATCACCGGTTGGCGCTCGCCGGTGCCGAGCGTCCCGCCGGAATAGTAACCGGGCCATTCGCCGAACGGCCCCTCGTCGCGCGCCTCTTCCGATGGCGGCGGCACTTCTCCTTCGATGGCGATCTCCGAGCTGGCGGGTATCGGCAAGCCCGTGACCGGTCCCTTCAAGACCTCCAACGGCCGGCCCATCAGCCCGCCGGAAATTTCCATCTCGGAGCAGCCGTAAGGAAACTTCGTGTACGACGGCATGAACACCAGCGGGTGCTGGCTGTAGCTCGCGACCACCGGGCAGCTCTTGCCCTGCTGCCAATACTTCATGCAGATCTGCCGGCCGTTCTGTCCCGGGCTCATCCAGAGGCCCAAATGATTTCGGTCGTGGAGCTGCATGCGGTAGGTGCCGGTATTGATGTAGCCCGATTCCGGATCGGCGTTGATCAGCCCGCCGCCCGGTCCGAAATAGCGCCCGCCGTCGTTCTCATGAAAACGCAGCGCGGGAAACTTGAAAAGATTCACGTCTTCGCCCGTCATCGTGTTTTCAAGCAGCGGCGCGTCTGTGACGAATTTCGGCGCGATCGGCTGCGCCGACCTGATCTTGCGCGCGGCCAAGCGCACCAACTCCAGTTTATTTTTATCCGGCGGGAGACCGAGGGCTACGGCGACGCGCTGATAGGACGCGTACGGGAGACTCACGACGCGGAATCCCTGCGGATACCCTTTGATGCGGTCGAAGATCAACATCGGCGGCTGCGGCACGAGCTCGGCGGTCGATTCGACGAGCGCGCCGATCTCCGTGTCCCAGTCGGCGCCCTCGATCAAGCGCCAGTCGCCGACCTTCTTCGCCTGCTCGATAAATCCCCTGAAATCGTTGTACGCGAGTGACTCCATGCTTTCCTCCAATGTCTATTGGGCTATTCCTCGACCACGGAAATTTCGCTCTTCACGCCTTTACGCGCCAGCTCGCGCAGGTATTCGGGATGAATATCCGGCGGCTCTTCTTCGAACGGGATCATGTTGTGCAGCGGCGTGCGATAGCGGTCCTGGCTGTATTTCGGGCTGCGGCCGCGCATCGCGAAGTGGCGCATCGTAGTGTGGCCGGTGTTGAAGTGGCCGTGATACATTAAATCGCCGGGCGAATAAATTGAGCCGGGGCGGATCTCGAAACGGCGGCGCTCTTCGCCTTCGCGCCAGACCGTCGCGAACCCTTCGCCCTGCGTCACCGTCACGATAGCGCCGGGCCCATGGCAATGGAACGTGCTGCGGCTGCCGACGGGAAATTCCTGAATGTGGCAGCCGTAGGTCGTCCCCGCGAGACCGAAGCGCATGATACGCACGCCCTTGCCTTTCATCGGATAGTCGTCGAGCGCGAACTGATTGACGTCGGGGACCAGGTTGGTTTCCCAGCTCCGGACGGTCAGCCGCTTGTTCTCGCGAAAATATTCGGGATCGGGCCGAAAACGGTCGCGGAATTGAAACGGGTTGCGGAAAATAAAATCTTCGTTGTGAAACAGATTGATCAGGTGCGGCGCGTTGGTGCCGGCGAGGAAACGCACCGGCTCGTCTTTCGAGACGTTGAAGTGCTGGTAGGATGCCGTGATCGGAATCGCGAAGATCGCTCCCACACTCCACTCGAACGTCTGCTGAGAATTTTCGTCGTGCCAGAGCGCGGTCGCGCCGCGCCCGCTCGCGACGTAAATGATGGTTTCGAAGAGATGGCGCTGGACGAGCGTCTGGCCCTGCGCCGGAATTTCACAGATATAAGCGTCGGTCTCCTGCTGATCGCCCATGTTGAGGTAGCAGCCGAGAGCGCCCATCCGTTTCCATGGCTTCACTTCCACATCCATCAGATCTTCCACGAAGTAGCCGCGCATGACCGGCAGTCCTTCCTTCTCCAAGAATTCTTCGTAGGGCGTGGGACCCAGACGAATCGCGTCCCGATGCGGAAGTCTCATGGGCTAGTCACCTCCGAGCATGGAAGTCAGCGCGGCATGTCCGAAGCCAGGCGGTTCTCTCATGACGCGCATTTTCCCACCCTCCATCAGGCGATGAAGTGAGATTATATCCCGCGGCGGGATATGGCAAGAAATTAATACTCCGGGAAGCTTCGAAAAGTCTAGCGCGGCGGAGAGAATATAGGGTGGAAAGAGCGGTCGCGGATTTGGTCGCGCGCGTTCGATCGATCGGCGGGGCGTTGATTCATGCGCTGGCGATTCTTCTCCAATGCCAGGCGAATCTGTTTAGCCAGCGTCTGAACGTAAGGCTCGTCGAGAAAATTCAAGTGGTCGCCTTCAACCTGGTAGACGTCAACGCCGCCCATGGCGAGACGGCGCCAACCGTTGTCGGCGTAAGCCTGAAACAACGGCTGCGCCTGCGTGCGAAAAAGCGTCACTCGCCCGGCGTATTTTTGCGGCGCGTAATTGAGCAGGGCGTTGTAATGCGCTTCGATCAACTTGCGGTACCGCTCGGGCAACTGGGAAGGCATCTCGACGTTCTCCGCGATATCGATCTTGAGAGGCTCGATCGACGGCTCGGCGATAAGCCGGCTCAGGGCCATATTCACGCCGGTCTTCGAGATTTTTTTCACCTCGGCAAAAATACGCGCCAGCACGGCGGCAGGTGTGCGACGCACAACAAAATCCCTCAGCCAATAGGGGAGATTACGCATGAAATCGACCAAGCTGAAACCTCGCACGCCGGGCGCCACGGTGTCGAAGATCGCGAGAATTCCCACCGGCTCGCCTTTGGCGTCCAGTTGCCGCGCCATCTCGAAAGCGACGACGCCGCCGAAAGAATAGCCTCCGATATAATACGGCCCGCGCGGCTGGACGGCCTGGACCGCCTCGATGTAATACGCGGCCATTTCTTTTATCGAAGCGCACGGGCTTTCCGAGTCCCTCACGCCGCGCGCTTGCAGTCCGTAGAGCGGCTGGTCGTTGCCCAGGCGGCGCGCCAAATAAGATTGACCGAGCACGAGTCCGCCGATCCCGGCCGCCAGAAAAAGAGGCGGAAGGTTGCCTTTGGGCTGAACCGCGACCACGGTCGTGTCGCGCGGCTCGATGTCCAGCCGGTGAATCGCGCGCGCCAGCTTTTCGATGGTATTTTCTTCGATCAACACCGAGGGCGGAATGTGCCGGCCGCGGATCTCTTCGATCTTGGCCGCGATGAGGACCGCTTGCAGCGAATCGCCCCCCAGCTCGAAAAAGTTCTCTGATACGCCGATGGGGCGAATGCCCAGTATTTCTTCCCAGACTTCCGTGAGCTGCTTTTCTAAAGAATCGGACGGCGCCTTGAAAGAGGATGGCTCGCGTGTCGGGCGATGCTCTGCGGGATCCGGCAACGCGTCGCGGTCTACTTTTCCGTTGACCGTGAGCGGCAGCCCGTCGAGCACAACGAACGCGGAAGGCGCCATGTATCCAGGCAACCGCTGTTGCAAGAAATTCTGCAACTCGCTAATCGCCGCCGTGGTTGGGTCCGCGCCGACGACATACGCGACCAAGCGCCTATCTCCCGACGCCTCTTCGCGCGCCACCACGACGCAATCGCGCACGGCGGAATGTTGGCTCAAGGCGACTTCGATCTCTCCCAGCTCGATGCGGAACCCGCGCACTTTTACCTGGTGGTCGGTGCGGCCGAGATATTCCAGATTGCCGTCGGGCAGCGCGCGCGCCAGATCGCCGGTTTTATAGAGGCGCGTTCCGTCGGCACGATAGATAAATTTCGCTTGAGTGGTCTCGGGCTGATTCAAATAGCCGCGCGCCAGTCCGACGCCGCTTAGGTGCAGCTCGCCGATTTCCCCGGCCGCAACCGGCTGGAGATCGGCGCCGAGCAGATGCATCTCCATATTAGCTATCGCACGACCGATCGGGACGGAACCGGACGTGACGGCATCGTCGGTCACTTCGTAGACGCAGCAACCCACGACGGTTTCAGTCGGACCATACTCGTTGATGAGTCTCATGGCCGGCGCGTGCGCGCGCCACGCCGCTATATGCTCCCAGCGCAGCATCTCGCCGCCGATCACCGCCACCCGCACGCGGCCGGCCAACTGCTCGGGCGGCAGCAGATGGGCCAAGGCCTCCAAGTGAGTCGGAGTGATTTTGATGGCGCTGAAGTCTGTGCCGGCCTTGAGCGCACCGGCCAGTTCTTCGACGCCGAGTCCTTCGGGAAGAAGCACGACGCGTTGACCGCACAACAGAGGAGCGAACAATGTGGTGATCGTAAGATCGAATCCGAGCGGAGAATGAACCAGAGTTCCCTGTCCCTCGGACAGTCGATAGAAGTCGCTCGCCCAGCACAAATAGTTCACCAGGCCGCGATGATGGATCATCACTCCTTTTGGTCTTCCCGTCGATCCCGAGGTGTAGATCAGATAAGCCAGATGATCCAGGCCGACCTCAACGTCGGGATCCTCGTCGCTCAGTTGCGCGATCGCAGGCCAATCTTCATCGAGGCAAACCACGTTGGCCGTCACGGTTGAAAGTTTGCCGCGAACTCTTTTTTGCGTGAGAACGACGGGCGCCTGCGCGTCTTGGATCATGAACGCCAATCGCTCGCTCGGATAGGAGGGATCGAGCGGCAGGTAGCCGGCGCCCGCCTTGAGAATGCCGAGCAGGCCGACCATCATCGCTGGAGCGCGCTCCATGCAGATGCCGACCAGCGCGCCAGGTCCTATTCCCAGCGTGCTCAGATAATGCGCTAATTGATTGGCCCGCCGGTTCAGCTCGCGGTAGGTGAGGAGCTCGTTTTTGTACGCGACCGCGACGGCTTCGGGAGCGCGCTCGGCCTGGGCCGCGAATAAGTGGTGGAAGCAGCCGTGGGGAGTTTCGCGGTGTGGCCTGACCCGTTGCGCCCCGGTGTCTGTCACGTCTAGCCGCACGGAGCCAGTTTGGTACGGCCTTGGAAAAAGCTCAATGCGGGGAATCACCCGAGTCGGATTAAACAACGAAAAACCGCGAAAAAATCGCCCATTGCGGTGCATGCGCGCAACTCGACGGAATTTACTCGCCTTCTTTTATCAGACGTGGCCTTTCCAATTCGCTCTCGCATTTCTTTCCGGCGCTTTCCAATGCTGTCCGGAGCTGTTTGACCAGCGATTGCACATGGGGCTCTTGGACAAAATTCATGTGGTTGCCGCCAATCCGGTATACCTCAACCCCTCCCTCAGCGAGACGCCCCCAGCCGTTATCCGGACCGTAAGCTTTAAACAACGGCTGCGATTTCGTACGGAAGAGCGTAATCGGTCCCGCATACTTCCCGGGCCTATACTTGAGCAAGGCCTCATAATGGACTGCCAGGATACGATGGTAACGCTCGGGCAGACCTGGCGGCATCTCCACATCGTCCTCGATGGTCCGTTTCACCGGCGCGAAGCCCAGTGGACGGACCGCTAGGTTAATCACGGTTTTTGCCAAGCTTTTCGCTTTTCTAAAAAAGCCGGAGACGATTTCACGCGGACCGCGATGGGAGAGAAAATCGGCGGTCCGATACGGCAGATTGCGAATAAAGTTGCTCAACTTTAAAGCCTGCGATCCGGGCGCTATCGTATCCAGGATCGCCAGGATTCCGACCCGCTTGCCCGCGGCGTATAATTGCCGCGCCATTTCGAAAGCCACAATGCCGCCGAAAGAATAACCGCCAATAAACAAAGGATCGTCCGGCTGCACGGCTTGTATCGCACTCAGATAATAGGCGGCCATTTCCTCTACCGAAGTCAAAATGCTCTCCGAGTCTTTGACGCCGCTCGCTTGCAGTCCGTACAAAGGTTGATCTTTCCCGACGTGCTGGCCCAAATACGAAAACCCGAGCACGAGCCCTCCCAACCCGGACACCAGGTAAAGCGGCGAGAGATGTCCCTTGGGCTGAATCGGCACCACGACCGACTCACACGGCTCGAGCTCCAGCCGGTGGATAGCTCGGGCCAGCTTCTCGATCGTGTTTTGTTCGAGCAACAGCGAGGGCGGAATGTGCCGGCCGCGGATCTCCTCGATCTTGGTGGCCATGAGCACGGCCTTGAGGGAATCGCCGCCCAATTCGAAAAAGTTGTCGTTTACTCCGACAGGATGGATTCCTAATACCTCTTCCCAGACCTCGGTCAACTGTATCTCCAATGGGTCGGTCGGCGCCTCAAACGAGTGCTGCTCCAGGCGCGGGCGGAACTGTTCGGGAGCCGGTAGCGCATCGCGATCGACCTTGCCGTTGACGGTGAGCGGCAGCGCGTCGAGAGCCACGAAGGCTGAAGGCACCATGTATTCCGGGAGCCGCTCTTGCAAGAAAGTCCGGAGGTGATCGACTGCGGGTGCGGCGCCGTTCTTACCGACGACGTAGGCCACCAAACGCTGGCCTGTCCTGAGCCCGGTCGAAGGGCCTGCAGAATCCTCGCGCGCCACGACCACGCAATCGCGCACCTTCGGGTGTTGCGCCAGCGCGACTTCAATTTCTCCCAGCTCTATGCGATAACCCCTTACCTTCACCTGATGGTCCGTGCGTCCGAGATATTCAAGATTGCCGTCCGGCAGCGCGCGTGCCAGATCGCCGGTCTTGTACAGGCGCAGCGCCGGTGTTCCGTTAAAGGCGCGCCAAATGAACTTGGCTGCCGTCGTCTCCGGCTGATTGAGATAACCTCGAGCCAACCCGACGCCGCTGATATACACCTCGCCGGTCTCTCCTGCCGCTACGGGCTGCAGGTCCGCCCCTAGGACATGCATCTCCATGTTGTCGATCGCCCGGCCGATCGGCACGGAACCTGAAGTCACGGTCTCGTCCGTCACCTCATAGATGCAACATCCGACGACCGTTTCGGTCGGACCATACTCGTTGATGATCCTGGTCGCGGGTGCGTATCTGCGCCATGCGGAAATGTGCTCCCATCGGAGCATCTCGCCACCGATAACCAGTACCCTGACGCGGCCGGCCAACCGTTCCGCCGCCAACACGTGCCCGAGCGCCTCCAGATGCGTGGGCGTGATTTTAACGATGCTGAAATCCATTCCCGCTCTGAGCGCGCCGATCAGCTCTTCTATGCCGACTCCTTCCGGAAGCAGCACGACGCGCTGGCCGACCAGCAGAGGAGCGAACAGCGTGGTAATGGTGAGATCGAATCCGATGGGCGAATGGACCAGCGTCCCGTGTCCTTCCGCAACGCGATAAAAGCGGCTCGCCCAGCGTAGATAGTTCGCGAGCCCTCCGTGATGGATCATCACGCCTTTCGGTTTTCCGGTGGAGCCGGAAGTGTAGAGCACGTAAGCGAGGTTATCCGGCTCGATCCCGACTGCGAGATTTTCTTCGCTGTAACCCGTCAGCGCGAACCCACGTTCGTCGAGGCAAATCGATTTGGCGGGATGGCTGGAAAATTTGTCGAGCAGCCGTTCTTGCGTGAGGATAACGGAGGTGTGCGCGTCCTCGAGCATATAGGCCAGCCGGTCGTTGGGATAAGAAGGATCGAGCGGCAGGTAGGCGGCGCCGGTCTTGAGGATCCCGAGCAACGCCACCATCATCTGCGGCGCACGCTCCATGCAAACTGCAACAAGTTTCTCCGGGCCTACGCCAAACTCCCGCAAATGACGCGCCAATCGGTTGGCCCGGCGGTTCAAGTCGCGGTAAGTAAGGCGCTGGCCCCTGTAAGCCACCGCCTCGGCGTCGGGCGTGCGCTCGACTTGCGCTTCAAACAATTGCGGAAAACAGACTTCAGGAATGCAGGAGAGTCGATCGGCGCCGTTGGGCGCCGCCGTTTTTGAGTTGTCGGCTCGGAGAAGTTCAAGGGTTGGCATTTAATTAAAAAAGGCGATCCGCCGTTTCAAAGTTTGGTGCCGTCTGCTCAAGGATAGTCGAGGAAGCGGCGGCCGGCAATCGGTTTATAAATGGCTTTGAGGTAGGGAAAATTGGGGAGAACAGATCAGGAAATCACCTGAGAGCCGTTACAGATTCTTTAGCGCGCGCCAGATTCGCTCCGGCGTGAGAGGAAGGTCCTTGACGCGGATGCCATAGCCGCGCGCGAGCGCGTTGGTAATCGCGGGAGCGACCGCGACGAGGCCGCCTTCGCCCATGCCGCGCGCGCCGTGCGGGCCTGGGCCGTCTTCATTCTCGACCAGCACGGTTTCGAACTCGTCCGGCACGTCGGAAAATCGGGGAATGCGATAATCGATGAGATTCGAGTTGACGAGCTGGCCGCCTTCGTAGACCATCTGCTCGAACATCGTGTGGCCGATTCCCATCATTGCGGCGCCTTCTTCTTGCCCGACGCAACCCTCCGGATGAATCGCTTTGCCGACGTCGGCGACGGAAACGTAGCGGTCAATTGATATTTGGCCCGTTTCCCGGTCGAGGTGTAGTTCGGCGCTGCCCATGCCGATCTCCCAAAACACCGGGAGACTGCCAGTAATTTCCGGCCCCACGTCGCCGTGGCCGATCAATTCTCCTCCCGCGCCGCCGAAGCGGCGCTGCAGCGCCTCCCGAAAAGTCAGTCTCATCTCGCCGCAGATCATCGCGCCGTCGATCAGCTTGACCGCGCCGGGTTTGACGCGCAGCGCTCCTGCGCCGATCTTGAGGAGCTGATTTTTTAAATCGCGCGCCGCGCGCTGGATGGCGGTGCCCATTAAAGTGGTCGAGCGGCTCGAGCCCGTGGAGCTGTCATAAGGCGTCACTTTCGTGTCGGCTCCGCCGACGTGGATGGATTCGACCGGCAGGCTCAATTCCTCGGCGATAATTTGCGACAGGACCGTGCGCACCCCCTGCCCCATCTCCGTGCTCCCGGCAAAGGCGGCGAGCGAACCGTCCGGTTGCAGCCGGACCATCGCCACGGAGACCGGCGTCGCGCCGGCATTGGTGGCGCCGCACGCGAGTCCCATCGCCGCGCGGCCTTTTGATTTCGCCCGCCTTTTCCATTCGCTCGCGCGGAGGAGCGTCTTCATGCTCGAGGCGAGGTTTGCGTCCATGCCGCGCAATTTTGGGCGCAGCTCTTCGCCCTTTTTGAGAAAATTCTTGAGCCGCAGCTCGCCGGGATCGATGCCCAGTTTGGCCGCGACCATGTCCATCTGCGACTCCGAGGCGAAGATCGTCTGCGGCGCGCCGATGGCGCGAAACGAACCGGCCGAGCCGGAGTTCGTGTAAATTGCGTACGCGTCGGTGCGGATGTGGGGAATTTTGTATGGACCGAGAACCCGGGTTGCCGCGCGGATCGCGACCGCGGGACCGTTGTCGGCGTAGCCGCCGGTGTCGAGATAAATTTCCGCCTCCCGCGCCATTAAAGTGCCGTCTCTCTTTACTCCCGTCTTCAGTCTTACTCTGGCCGCATGCCGGCGCACGGTGAGCATCGATTCGGCGACCGAGTTGCAAATTTTCACCGGCGCTCTCGCCTTGCGCGCCAGCGCGACGGCCAGCGGCTCGAATTTTGTGTAGGACTTGCTGCCGAAGCCGCCGCCCAAAAAGGGAATGACCATGCGCACTTTCGCGGGATGGAGCCCGAAAATTTTCGCGACGTCGCCGCGGACCTGGAAGGGATGCTGCGCCGACGACCGGACGCTCACCCCTTCCTCGTCGAACTGTGCGATGACCGAATGGGGCTCGAGCGCGTAGTGATAGACCATGGGAAAGGTGAAGATATCTTCGAAGATCTCGTCCGACTCGGCGAAGCCTTGATCGACGCTGCCTTTCTCCACGTGCTCGTGGCCGCAGATGTTGCCGGGCGCATCGTCGTGAACTATCGGCGCGCCTTGCGCCCGCGCCGCGTCGAGACCGACGGCCGCGGGCAGCTCCTCGTAATCGATCTGAATCAGCGCAAGCGCTTCATCGGCCGTGCGGAGATCGCTCGCCGCGACGGCAGCTACAGGCTCGCCGATGTAGCGGACCTTGTCGATCGCGATGACCGGACGGCCGTTGTAGTACGGTTTGGTATCGGAAATATCTTTCGCGGTGAGCACCGCGGCGACGCCGGGAAGCGCCTCCGCTTTTGAAGTATCGATGCCTTTGATGCGCGCGTGCGGATACGGACTGCGGAGTATCTTCCCGTGCAGCATTCCGGGAACCACGAGGTCCCCGGTAAACTTCGCCTTTCCCGTTACTTTTTCGACGCCATCGACTCTGGCGATGCTCTGCCCGACGTATCGGAGTTGCTTACCCGGCATGCGAGCAAACTAACAAACCATTTTAGCGGGCGCAAACGAACCCGATGAAATTGGCTGTGGCCACCCAAGAAACGATAACGACACCGTTGAGACGCGGTCGATAAAAAAACGGCCCGGTCGCCGCGAGGCGCCAGGCCGTTGAATGGCACAGTCTTGGTTCGAGCCGCTATTTACCGCCCTCGATCAGCTTCTTCCACTTGTTCCTGATTTTTTCTTTCAGCTCGGGGCTGGACTCGGCGACGGGCGGAAAGTCCTTCATCCATTCGAACGGGCGGCACGCGTCGATGACGGCGCGGGAGTTGAAGCCTTTCTTGCCGGGCTGGATGCGCGGATCGAGCGGACCGCTCCAGCAGCGGCGCAGGATCTCGATCGACTCGACCGGATCGGAGCGGCTTGCGATCGCCCACAGAACGTCGAAGGTGTTCGTCGGATCGATATCTTCGTCGACGACGACCACGTAGCGGCCGAGATACGCGCCGGCGTGGACCTGCGACGCGACGAGCATCGCCTGGCGCGCGTGGCCGGGATAGCGCTGCTTGATCGAGATGATGTTGAGCAGTCTGCCGCCGCCGGCCTCGTGGCACCATACGCCGCGCACGTCCGGCACGCCGGCTTTCTCCACCTGCTCCCAGATGAGCGCGGATTTCACCATACACTTCGCAATCGAATAATCCGACGGCGGCCTGCCGGGGCGGGCGCAGCAGAGGATCGGATCGTTGCGGTGGTAAATTCTCTCGACGCGGAGAACCGGCTCGGGCCGCGACGAGCTGGCGTAATAACCGGTCCATTCGCCGAAGGGCCCTTCGGTCTTCACGTCGTCGGGTTTCATGAAGCCTTCAATGACGATCTCGGCCTGGGCGGGGAACGGCAACCCGGTCACCTCGCCCTCGCAAACTTCGACCGGCGCGCCCTTGAGCCCGCCGGCGTAATCGAACTCCGAAACGCCGTAATCGATCTCATTGCCGGAGACCATGAACAGCACCGGGTCCTGGCCGACGCAGATGATGACCGGGCACGGCTTGCCTTTCTCGAACCATTTGCGCCGCTGGATCGAGCCGTGCTTGCCGGGAGATATATAGAGTCCCATGCTGCCCTTGTCGTGCACCATGCCGCGGTAGGCGCCGAAGTTGACCCAGCCTTCGTCCGGGTCTCTCGTAATGACGAGGCAAGCAGTGCCGATGAAGCGGCCGCCGTCGAGCTCGTGCATGAAAGGCACGGGGAATTTCAATAAATCGACGTCGGCGCCCTTGAGGACGTTCTCCAGGATCGGGCCCTTTTTGACGATTTTGTGAGGTATCGGTTTATGTTCGGTCAGCTTCTGGCGAAACGCTTTGACGAGGTCGAGGTTGGCCAGATCGAGCGGCAGACCCAGGTTCAACGCCATGCGCTTGAAAGACGCGTTCTGCGCGAAGAGAGTCCGGTAGCCTTTCGGATAACCCTTGACGTTGTCGAAGAGAACCGCGGGCACCGGCCCCTTGCTTTCGGTCGCGAGCAGCTCGGCGAGGGTGCCCATCTCGAGGTTCCAATCGGCGCCGTCCACTTTTCTGAGCTCGCCGATACTCTCGACGATCTCCAACCACTCGCGAAGGTCGGTGTAGCTCGGCGTCCTGCCGGCTTTGATTTCCTCTTCGGCTAATTTCCTGGCTTCCAAAGCGGTCATGATTTCCTCCGGAATCGTTAATTGTTATTGGTTGGCCTGCTGGTTCCCACCAATATACCATTAACCCACAAGTAACTAAATCACAGTCCCATCATCGACTCGTCCATCCCCTCGGTATCCTCCGCGGGAAGGCCGTTGCAGCTCTGCGGGTCGAGATGGAGATAGACCTTGTCGCCCGGGCTCATGCTTAGAAATGGATGGGTGTGGACCCGAAGCAGCATGTCACCCGCCGCGATCTGGCAGTGGTAAGCATCGCCCATGAAGATCGCCTCCTTGACCGTTCCTTCGAGCACATTCTGGGTGACTTGCGGCTTCTGCTTTATCACCTCGATATGTTCCGGGCGAATCGAAAGGATCGCGGCTTGCCCCTTGGCGAGGCCGCTGGCGGGAATGAAAGAGAAGATCCCCTTTTTGGTTTCGATTTTCCCCGGCTGCGAATCGGCGCCCAGCTCCACGACCTTTCCTTCTATCAGGTTGGTGAGACCAAGGAACGTAGCCGTAAATCTTCTCTTCGGACGGGAATAGAGCTGGTGCGGATTGCCGACCTCGATCAGCTTCCCGGCGTGCATCACCGCGATCTGGTCCGAGATGGCCAGCGCCTCGCCCTGATCGTGCGTCACGTAAATCGTCGTGATGTTGACCCTGCGTTGCAGCGCCTTGATCTCAAAGCGCATCTGCTCGCGCAGCTTCGCGTCCAGGTTGCTCAAAGGCTCGTCCAGCAGCATGACCTTGGGTTCGTTCACCAGCGCGCGCGCGAACGCGACCCGCTGCTGCTGGCCGCCGGAGAGCTTGGGCGCGGGCCGGTCTTCCAAGCCCTGCAAGCCGACGATCTTGAGCACATCCACCACGCGTTTCTTGATCTCCGCTTTGGGACGGTGGTGAATGGTCAAGGGATACGCGACGTTTTCGTACACGGTCATGTGCGGCCAGATCGCGTAGGATTGAAAAACCATGCCGATCGGCCGCTTATTCGTCGGCACATAAATCCGCTCGCTGGTGGAGAACACCGGCTTGCCGTCGATGCTGATGCTGCCGACATCGGGCCGCTCCAACCCGGCCACGCACCTCAAGGTCGTCGTCTTGCCGCAGCCGCTCGGCCCGAGAAAGGTATAGAGAGAGCCTTCCGGGATATCGAGGGTGATCCCCTTCAGGACGTGGACCCTCTCCCTGTCTTCGCCGAAGTACTTCTCCAGGTTCCCGATTCGTACCATGTAACTCTTTTCCGCCATTGCGCCTCCGGCTTGCTGATTCGTTACGGGTTATCGGTCGATTCGTCCGGTCCCAGTTTTTATCGAATCAGCAAGTAGCCAGTCAACCATTGAATACGGCTACTCCGCTATTCCTATCCTTGCGCCGAGCTTGCGCGCGACAAACGCCATCGCGACCAATAAAAGAACCATCAAAACCCCGAGGGCGCAGACGTAAGTGTACTGGCCGCCCTCCCAAAGGTCAAAAGCCATGATCGATAGGACGGTGCTGTTATAGGAGTACAACAAGATCGAAGTGGAAAGTTCCCGCAATGAAATAATGCTGATATAAATCCAGCCCGCAACAAAGCCCGGCATGAGCAGAGGAAGAACGATCTTGGTAAAAGTCTGAAGCCAGGTGCCGCCGCTGGCTAAAGAAGCCTCTTCGAGCTCCTTGTTGATCTGGATCATCGACGCCGAGGCGGTGCGAATGCCGTACGGCATGAACTTCGTAATGTAGGCGAGCAGCAAGACCCAGATCGTTCCGTAGATATTCAAGAAGCCGAGGAAGCCGGCGCTTTCCGCGACTTTCGCCAAGGTCAGGTAAACCCATATCAGGCTGACTCCCAAAACGATTCCCGGCATGGCGATCGGGATAAACGTCAAGTTGTCGAGAAGCACTCGGCCCGGCAGCTTGGACTTTACCGTGATCCAGGCGATCACCGAGGTGAGGAGCATCACCAAGGTCGCCGAACCGACGGACAGGTAGAAACTGTTCTTGAAGGCGGTGAGCGCCAGCGGATAGGTTAGGACGTACTGATAATTGGACAGTGTAAGCTTGTTCACCAGCTCCATCGAAGGAACGCCGTAATACGGGATGAAAGAGGACCAGAGCAGAATAAATACCGGCAGAATCACGGCCAGGAGGAAAATAAAAAACGCGCTGGCGCAGGTCACGTACTTCCACGGTCCCAGGTCGATGACGCGTGGGCGGTAGCCTTTGCCGGTCACGGTCGCAAACCGCTCTTCTTTGCGCGTAATCCTCTGATAAATCATAACTCCGCCGCCGCTGATCAAAAGCAAAGTGACCGCGTAGGCGCCGGCAAGGCCGAAATCCGACGGGAACTGGTGGATGGCGAGAAATATTTTCGTGGTGAAGACGGATATCTTCGCCGGAACGCCCACCAGCGCCGGGACCTCGAAGGCCTCGATCCCGCGCACGAACATGACCAGCAACACGCCGAACATGGCCGGACGCATGAGCGGGAGCGTAACCTTCCGCAAGGTCGTAAACGTGCTCGACCCGGCGGTCAACGCCGCCTCTTCCAGCGAGGTGTCCATGTTGCGAAACGACGCCGACATCAGAAGAAAGACCAAGGGATAAAGGTGAATCGCTTCGGCCCAGACCATTCCTCCCATAGAGTAGATGTTGAAGGGAGCCGCCTCCAGTCCCAATGCGCCCTTCACGACCAGATTGATCAGCCCGATCTTGGGGCTGAGGAGCAGAATCCATGCGATTGTACTAAGAATCCCCGGTATGATGAATGGGATCAGCGACATGACCATGAAAAGCTTCTTGAAAGGAGTATTGGTTCGCTCGTTGACCCAGGCGAGATACGTGCCGATTAGAAAGGAAAGCAGGCAGGTGCCGGCGGCGTACTTGAGCGAGTTCCAAAAAAGAAGGTAAAATTCCCGGTCGAAGTATGCCTTGACGTAATTCTGGGCCGTGTAAGTGGCGCCCGGTTCGCCGATCGGGGCGCTCCGAATGCTGCCGTACAGCAACATGATCAGCGGGATGCCCGCGAGGTAAGCGACGAACAGAGAGCAGCCGATCAGAATCAGGGCCTGAGCGTTGAAAAATCGTCGCATTTAGATAAAAACAGGGATGAGGGATGAGGGATGAGGGATGAATAAAATTCATCCTTTCGCCCTCCGCCCTCATCCCTTCCGGCTACCCCGCTGCGTTGATATCATGCACGAGCTGGTCCGCCGTCATCGTCTTGCGGACCTCTTCCTCGATCTGGTTCCAGAGATGGTCCTCGTATTCCAAAAATTGTTTGCTGCGCTTGATCGCCAGAGGCCGGGGACGCGGCAGGTCGATCTTCAAGGTGTCTTTCACTCTCCCGGGCCGCGCGCAAAAGATGATGACCCGGTCCGCCAGGTAGATCGCTTCGTTGATCTGGTGCGTGATGAAGAGAACCGTCTTTTTCGCCTCGCGCCAGATTCTCAGCAGCTCGAGTTGCATGATCTCCCTGGTCTGCGCGTCCAAGGCCGCAAACGGCTCGTCCATGATCAGCACCTCGGGATCGACCGTCAGGGCACGGGCCAGATTGCAGCGCTGCTGCATGCCGCCCGAGAGCTCGTGCGGGTAATGGTCCTCAAAGCCGGAGAGTCCTACCAGCTTGATAAACTTGAGCGCCCGCTCCTTTTCCGCCGCGCCGTCATGGCCGCGGCATTCCAGGCCGAACATGACATTCTTTAAAACCGTCCTCCAGGGGAGGAGGCAGGCATCCTGGAATACCATCGCGCGGTCCGTTCCGGGCTCCTTGACTTCTTGGCCCTCGATAAGGATTTTTCCACCCGTAGGCCTGAGCAGTCCGTCGGCGATGTTGATAAAGGTCGTCTTGCCGCAGCCGCTCGGGCCGACGATCGTGACGAATTCACCGTCCTCTACGGAAAGGTTGACGTTCTCCAACGCCAGCAGCCTGCCGCCGGTGCGTGGCTGGTAATACTCCATGCGCAGCCCAACCGACTGTACTTTAACTCGTCCCATTTGACCTCCTGAAGAGTTTCCGCTGTCTTTGATTGTGAACCTGCTCGAAGAGCTTCCTCGCAGGTAAGTTTTTCATAAATCCACACCCCTGTGCAAGTTGAGCGCCGCTTTTCTTGACAAGGGGTGGATGATCGGATAGGGTCCTTTCGAATCGGCACTTTTATCTGTAAAAATTGCAGAATGCAAGAGGTGGAGGCAGGACTCATCGGCCTCCATTTTTTGTTGGCGAAATCGAAGGGAGGAAGATCTTCATGAGCGCGGACCTGGTGATCAAAAACGGGCAGGTGGTGACGCCGCAAGAGACATTCAAGGGCGGAGTGGCGATCAAAGACGGCGTGTTCGTCGCGATCGGCACCGACGACAGCCTGCCGAAAGGCACGGAGGAGATCGACGCCAAGGGAAAACATATCCTGCCCGGGATCATCGACGGCCACGTTCACTTTAGAGAGCCGGGACTCGGACACAAAGAAGACTTTACGACCGGCTCCACCGCGGCGGTTTGCGGCGGCGTCACGATGATCATGGACATGCCCAACGTCCAACCGCCGACCGCGGATGCGGAAAAGGTCAAAGAGAAAATCAAAATCGCCGAAGGAAAGTTTCTCACCGACTATGCCTTCTACGGCGTCGTGGTGCAGACCAACACCGGCGACATTCTTCCTATGGCCGAGGCCGGCGTCATCGGCTACAAGATTTTTTTCGGCGAGACGATCGGCAACCTGCCGTTTCCCGACGACGGGATGTGCCTCGAGGCGTTCGCCAACATCGCGAAATCCGGTCTGCCGCTCGGCATCCACGCCGAGAACCGTCAGATCATGGCGTATTACACCAACAAACTGAAAGCCGAAGGAAAGAACGATCCCGTTTACTGGGAAGCTTCACGGCCGGCGATCTGCGAGGCGGAATCCGTCGCGCACGCGCTCTTTTTCGCCGAGATGTTTGGCACCAAGCTGCACGTCTACCACATGAGCTCCAAGCAGGCGGCGCACATGGTGCGCGACGCCAAAGCGAAAGGACTCAGAGTGACCGCCGAGACCGG
>DASXRG010000152.1:0-89334 GCA_036506735.1 Binatia bacterium
GACATCGATCCTGCCGAAGCGTTTGTGAACGTCTTGGATCAGCTTCTCGACGGGCTCCTCCTGTGAGACGTCGCACGTAACTGCCAGACAATCCGCCCCGGTACTTTGGATTTGCTTCGCCGTCTCTTCGATCTCGGCGGCGGTCCGGGCGCAGATCGCGAGCTTCGCTCCCTCGCGCGCATAGTCGAGCGCGACGGCTTTGCCGATGCCGCGACCGCCTCCGGTGATCAAGGCGACTTTGTCTTTGAGCTCCATGGCCTGCTCAGTCTCTCTTACAATTTTTTCCCGTTGGTGCCAATATCTTGGAGATGACCATGATCGCGGTCGAAGGGCTTTGACGCTGAGGGAGCGACTTGTGCGGCACAAGAAATTTTGGGTCCATGTCGCAGTCTGTTTGATCTACGCGGGGAGCCTTCTATCCTCCTTCCAGGTCGATTCGGATGCGGCGGAGAAAAAGTCGCTCTGGCGGATCCGCTCGAAAAGCAATGTCGTCTACCTGCTCGGATCCGTCCACTATCTGAAATCCGAGAACTATCCTCTCGCTGAGGTAATGGAAGCCGCGTTTCGGGACGCCCATCGAGTGGTTTTCGAAATCAATATGGAAAGCGCGCAAGGCAGCCAGACGCAACAGCTCATGGCTTTCAAGGGTTTGTACACCGACGGGACGACTCTCAAGGACCACGTCACTCCCGAGACTTACGCCCAAGCCGACAAGGAGTTCCAGCGTTTGGGTTTGGACATCCAAATCTTCAACCAGTTCAAGCCCTGGTTTACCGCTTTGAGTTTGCTTGCGGTAAAATTGCAGGCGCTGGGTTTCGATCCGAGCCAGGGGATAGATTTCTACTTTTCCCGCAAGGCGAAGCAAGAGAAAAAAGAAACGAGCGGATTGGAGACGCTCGAATATCAATTCGATCTGTTCGATAAACTGCCCCAGCGCGTGCAGGAGGCGCTGTTGCTGCAAAGTTTAAGCGGCGGCGAATCGACGGAAGCCGCAGTGAACGCGGTTGTCAAGGCCTGGGCCGCCGGCGATCTTCAGGCGCTGGACACCTTGCTGTTGCGGGATTGGCGGGAATATCCGGAGCTCTATCAAAGTTTGGTGGTGGAGCGGAATCGCGCGTGGCTTCCCAAGATCGAATCCTATCTGGCGCAAAACGAGAACACTCTCGTGGTCGTGGGCGCGGGCCACCTGGCCGGCAAGGACGGCTTGATCGAGATGCTGAAGGCGAGAGGGTATTCCGTCGAGCAATTATGAGTCTGATGCGATCGGAATAGGATGGCCCGTGGCTAAGGTCAGAATAGTGCGGATACTCAAGGCGGGGGCTTTGTTGAGGTGTCCGCGGTGCGGTACGGGCAAATTGTTCGGCGGATCTTTTCGGATGCATCGGGAATGCTCGTTTTGCCGTCTCACGTTCGAGCGCGAGCAGGGATTTTTCGTGGGCGCAATCTACGTCAACTACGCGTTTACGGTGTTGATCGCGGTGGCCGGTTTTTTTCTGTTGGATTATTACGCGGAGATTTCCCTCGGGCGGCAGCTCGTTCTTTGGGGCGCGTTCACGATTCTCTTCCCGATATTTTTTTTCCGGCATTCCAGAAGCCTGTGGCTCAGCATGGCGTATCTTTTGGATCCCGACAACGAGCCGCGGCTTCGGTTGGTGAGAAAATAGCCCGCCGATGAATAACTTCAACAGGAGTGCAAGGAGGTAAGCATGAGCGAATTAGCGGCGAAGGAATGTATTCCATGCAGAGGCGGCGTGCCGCCGCTGAAAGGCAAGGAGATAGCGGCGTTGCAGGAAAAGCTCGGCGGCGAATGGAAAGTCGTCGACGAGCACCATCTCGCAAAGGATTACACGTTCAAAAACTTCCGGGAAGCGCTCGACTTCACCAATCGGGTCGGCGAGCTGGCCGAAGCGCAGGGCCACCATCCCGATATTTACCTCGCGTGGGGCAAAGTGAAGCTCACCATCTGGACGCACAAGATCGACGGCTTGACGGAGAGCGATTTCATTTTTGCGGCCAAGGCGGACGCCGCGCTCTAGCCTGGATATTCAAACTTCGTGTACTTCGTGCTCTTCGTGGCGAGAAGCTTTTAACCACGAAGGACACGAAGGTCTGGAACGCAGAACATGAAATAGCTCAGGGCTTGGTTTGTTCCTCCAGCGCTTCCATCGCGATCGCGGCGTGAGCGAATGAGCCGCCGGCCCGCAGCGCCATCGCGACAAATATCGCCTCGGCGATCTCCGCCTCCGAAGCGCCGGCCTTTTTGGCGCGCTTGGTATGGGCGTCGATGCAGAAGGGGCACTGCGTGATGTGCGCCGCGGCGACGGCGATGATCTCTTTGGTTTTGACGTCGAGCGCGCCGGCGTCGAAGACCTTCTTGTCGAAATCCAGAAACGAACTGAACAGGTCGGGTTTTAGCTGGCGCAGTTTCCTCAGTTGCTTGGAGCTTTCAGCGTGGTAGTAATGTTCGGCCATGAAATTTCCTCCGGAGTAAGATTTACGGAGAATCATACCGGCTGAGTTCGTACGAGACAACCTTAAGGGTCCGTTTGACAACTTCAGTTGGGGCTGGCCAAAATAGAAAAAAGAGGAGGGGCTTTTCATATGCCGTCATTCGATATCGTGAACCGGGTGGACTTGCAGGAGCTCGATAACGCGGTGAACGTCGCCCGGAAGACGATCGTCACCCGTTACGATTTTCGCGAGTCGAAAACCGAAATTACGTTGGACAAAAAGGAAAAGAAGGTCCGTATCCTCACCGAGGACGAGATGAAGATGAGGGCGGTGCAGGACTCTCTAGTCGAGAATCTGGTGCGGCGAAAGATCGATCCGAAAGTACTGGACGCAAAAGAGGTTCAACCCACGTCCGGGGGCATGATCCAGCGCGAGATCGCGATCAAAGAGGGCGTCGATACCGACACGGCCCGAGCGATCGTAAAACTGATCAAGGGTTTGCATCTGAAAGTCCAGGCGGCGATTCAAGACCAGCAGGTCCGTGTTACGGGAAAACAGATCGACGATCTGCAGAGCGTGATCAAAGCGGTTCGCGCGGCGAATATCGGAGTTCCTCTCCAGTTCAGTAACATGGCTCGCTAAGGAGGAGGTCTCAACGATGAGCGAGAAAATTCGCAAGAGCGACGAAGAGTGGAAGAAAGAGCTGACGCCGGAACAGTACCGCGTCTGCCGCCAGAAGGGCACCGAGCCGGCATTTACCGGCGCATACTGGAACAGCAAAGAGAAGGGCATGTATCTCTGCGCCGCCTGCGACGCCGAGCTGTTCAGCTCCGACACGAAATTCGATTCGGGCACGGGTTGGCCGAGCTTCTGGGAGCCGGTAAAGCCGGAAAATGTGGCGACCGAAGAAGACAATAGTTTTTTCATGCGCAGGACCGAAGCTGTGTGCAGCCGCTGCGGCGCGCATCTGGGCCACGTGTTCGAGGACGGCCCGGAACCCACGGGCCTCCGATACTGCATCAACTCGGCCGCGCTCAAGCTCGATAAAAAACCGTAAAGGTAGGGCGCGATGTCAGCCGCAGGCTGATCAGCCTTAGGCTGAAATCGCCGCGCCCTACAAGGCTTTTGCGATCGCCGTGGCGACAAAAAAAACAGCTTTCCAGGATTTGGGCTCGGTCCGGCACTGTCATGGCTGCGGGGCCGACAACGAAAGAGGCCTGCGCATCAAAAGCTATTGGGATGGAGACGAGGCGGTTTGCGATTGGCGGCCCGAGAGTCACCACTGCGGCGGATCGAAAGAGATCGTCAACGGCGGCATCATCGCGTCGCTGATCGATTGCCACGGCCTGAATCTGGCGATCGCGCGAGCTTACAGGGACGAAGGCCGCGCCATCGGCAGCTCACCCGGGATTTCCTACGTCACCGGCAATTTGAACGTTTCCTATCTCCGGCCGACTCCAATCGATGAGATGCTCCAGCTCCGCGCCAAGATCCTAAGGAGCGAGGGACGAAAGGTTTGGGTGAGCTGCATCCTCAGCGCCGCGGGCCAAGTATGCGCTATGGGCGAAGTCTTAGGCATACGGGTGGAAAGAAGTTAAAAGTAAAAAGTATCCGCCACAAAGATTGGCGGATCAGCCTCAGGCTGAAAAAGGCAAAACTCAAAACTCCCATGGATTACACCACGCTCGGACGAACCGGACTAAAGGTCAGCGTCGCCGGGCTCGGCTGCGGCGGGCCGAGCCGTCTCGGCATGCGCGGCAACAAGTCCGACGGGGAAGCTATTGCATTAGTCCGACAAGCGTTGGATCTCGGCGTTAATTTTCTCGATACGGCGGAGGTCTACGGCACCGAAGAGGTCGTCGGCAAAGCCATTGCCGGAATTCCGCGCGATCGAATCGTTATTTCGACCAAGAAAAAATTTCCTCTGACGGACCCGGGCGACCCGGATGGAGAAACGAAAAAAAGTCTGGAGCAAAGCCTGCGCCGGCTCAAAACCGATTACATCGACGTCTACCACGCCCACGGCGTCGAGCCCGGAGATTATGACTATGCCTCGATCAAGCTGCTTCCAGTCCTCGTGAAAATGCGCGAAGAGGGGAAGATCCGCTTTATCGCTATCAGCGAGGCGTTCGTCGAGGATTCGAGCCATTCCATGTTGCCGCAGGCGATCAAGGACGGTTTTTGGGACGTCGTCATGGTCGGCTTCAACATTTTGAATCAGTCGGCGCGGAATCGCGTGTTTCCAAAAACGTTGCAAAAAAAGGTCGGCACCTTGGTGATGTTCGCGGTGCGGCGAGCCTTGAGCCGGCCGCAGCGATTGAAAGAGGTTTGTGCCGACCTCACAAAAAAAGGGTTGATCGAGCGGGAGGCCTGTAATTCCGAGGCGCCCCTGGATTTCTTAATCGAAGACGGCAAGGCATCGAGCGTCGTCGACGCGGCTTATCGCTTCTGCCGCCACGAGCCCGGAGTCCACGTCGTTCTCACCGGCACCGGCAGCAGCGACCATCTCAAAGCCAACATAGAATCCCTGACCAAGCCGCCGCTGCCGCCGCCGGTCGCGGCCCGGCTCAAGCGGATTTTCGCGCGAGTGGATTGCGTGACGGGAAACTGACAATTGGACTCTTTCCAATTGTCATTCTGAGGCGAAGCCGAAGTGATTCACTCGATAGGAATCGAGTGAATCAGCTCTCTTTAAACAGCTTGGCGTACTCCTCCCAAGCCGCGGGCGCGACTTTGGCGGTTCTCAAATTCTCTTCCACGTGGGCGATCTGCTTCATTCCCACCAGCGCGGTCGTGACGCCGGGCGTGGAGCGGGCAAATTGCAGCGCCCGCTGCGCGTCGGTTTCAAGTCCGGTAAAAATTTCGCCGACGAACGGCGGCAGGTTGCGGGCAAGCTGGGCTTGCAGAATGGACGCGCTGCACATCACGGTGATGCCGAGCGCCTGCGCGGCTTCCAGGGTCGACAACTGCTCGCCCTGCAGGGTTTGATTTCTTAGGGTCAGCGCTTCCGCCATGCCCAGATTGAACGGCAGTTGAATCGCCTTGAAGTGATGGTTCTCGCCGCCGGCCCGGCGCGCGGTCTCGACGACTTCCGCCAGCGAAAGGTATTCTTTCGTGGCCGCGTCATTCCGGTAGGCGTTCCAGGTCGCGGTTCCATACATGCGGATTTTTCCCGCGGCGACTGCGCCTTCCAGCGCCTCAAACGCTTTGAACAGACGGCGGGCGAATTCCTCCGGCGGGACGGCGGCGAGCTGCGTCTCGGGATTGTGCACGTAATAAATGTCGATGCACTCGACGCCTAAATTCGCGCGGCTCGCGTCGAGCTGGTTGAGCAGATAGGCCGGGGTCATGCAGTGGCAGCCGGCGGCCAAATCCGACACGCCGGCGATTCCCGGAGCGACGAAAGTTTCGGTGAAGTAGCCGCGCACGTCGCGCGGGGGAGTGCCGTCGAAGGGAAGGAATCCTCCCTTGGTGGCGACGACGATCTCGCCGCGGTCGAATCCTTTGGCGGCCAGCTCTTTCAGCGCCGCGCCGATTGAACGCTCGCTCCTCTGAAAGCGGTAGTTGATCGCGCTGTCGATGACGTTCGAGCCCAGCTCGACGGCGCGGACCACCGCGCGGCGATAGAGATCGTCCGCGGCGCTGTCGTGGTTGCCGAGATACGTGCCGATGCCGATCGAGGAAAGCCAAAGTTCCTGGGATTCGCGAAAGTGTTCGCGCGGGATCTTGCCCGCGAACCGTTGGCGGTAAGCGGCCGTTCCTTCCGCGGTGGCGCAGCCGGATTGTCCCATGGATTAATTCAACCGAGTCAAGGGCGTCGCTGGGTTTGCGGCTTGACGAAGTTCCTGCGAAACAGCACTCCGTCCAGACCCAAAGTTCTGCCCGGACTGCAAAGGATGAACACCAGGAACGCGACGGCGAAGGTTTCCTGCTGCGCCAGCGGGGCGCCGCCTCGCGCCATGCCCGGTCCGAAGATGTAATTCAGCATCATGAAAAGCCCCACGATCGAGCTCCAGCGCGCCAGCAATCCCAATACGAGGCAGGCGCCGACCAGTATTTCACCCCACATCACCAGATTGCCGAAAAGCACGCTATGGGGAACAACCACGTCGGCGAGGAACGACTTGTACCACGGATAGATCTCGATCTTGTCCAGCTCGCCGATTTGTTTGGTGATCCAATCGCCGTGCGGGAAATCGCGCTGGAATTTTCGAATGCCCTGGTTCGCCATGTAGTAGCCGATCCAAAGGCGCAGCGGGACGACGTACAACAGATAGGTGCGCTCCGAGAGATTCATGGATGCCTCCTTTTATGGAGGTTACGCCTCCGTTAGAATTCATCCTTGAGCTGGCGGACTTTCGCGAAGACCGATACCGGGTTCAAGGGCAAATCGGGAAAGCGCTTTTTTAGATTTTCCTGGATCTCCGGGCTGTCCCAGCGAAGAAACGGGTTGGTCTCCTTTTCCTCGGCCATGGTGGACGGCACCGTCGGCAACCCCCGGGCCCTTAACGAGCGCACTTTTTTCATTCTCTCGGTTAGTTTTTGATTGCCCGGCTCGACGGTCAAAGCGAATTCAAGATTTTTCTCCGTGTACTCGTGGCCGCAGTAAACCAACGCGCCGCCCGGCAGCCGCATCAGCTTCGCGAGCGACCCGTGCATCTGCTCGGCCGTGCCCTCGAAGAGGCGGCCGCAGCCGCCGGTAAAGAGCGTATCGCCGCAAAATAAACCGTCGCCGAAAAGATAAGCCACATGTCCGGTGGTATGGCCCGGGATAAAAAAGACCCGGGCTTTGAGGCGGCCGATCGCGACCTCGTCGCCTTCGTCGAGCGGATGGGTCAAGCCCGGAATTCTATCTTTGTCGTTTTTGTGGCCGTAAACTTCCAGGCGGCGTCGCGCCAGGATCGCTGAATTTCCGCCGGTGTGGTCGCGGTGGTGATGCGTGTTGAGGATCGCCTTGACCGCGGCTTTTTCCTTTTCGATCCGCTCGAGGACCGGCTCGGCTTCCGACGGATCGATCACCGCCGCGTCGCCGGTTTCCTCGCCGACGATCAGATAGCCGTAATTATCGCGCAGCAGCGGGATCTGAACGACTCTCATGTCCGCTGTTATAACAAATTATGAGAAAAAGGGAACGACGCTCCCGCCGCCTTGCAGCCATAAAGAAGAACCCATAAGATCGCTGCCGTGAAAAAAGTTTTGGCGCAAGCGGGATTTGCCTTGCCCGCGCTCTTATTCCTCTCGAGCGGTGATGGTCTCGCGGCCGGCTCGCTGGAAGAGTCGGCCAGGACCGAGGCCCGCGTCGTTTTTTACAGCTCTATCAATACCCCGCAGCTCCAGGCGTTGGCCGATGCGTTCGCCAAAAGATATCCGCAGATCAAGCTGTCGCCGTACCGCGCGTCCGGCGATCGGGTGATCCAGCGCATCATGACGGAGGCCTACGCGGGAAATTTCGCGGTAGACGTTTTTTCCGCCTCGGGATTCAAGATTCAGGTCGGCAAGGAGAAGGGTTTGACGGCCAGGTTCGCGCCCGAGCCGAGCGCCTATTACGACGACGGATTGAAGGACCCCGACGGCCATTGGACCAATCTCCACTCGCTGCCGAATACGATGGCGTACAACACGAAACTGGTTCCCGCCAGCGAAGCGCCCAGGAACTATCAGGATCTGCTTCAACTCAAATGGAAGGGCAAAATCGCCGTTAACCCTCGGGACCCCGAATGGTACGTCAACCTGCAGCGGCGGATGGGAAAGGAGACGGCGAGGGAATTTCTCAAGAAACTGGCGGCGCAGAATGCCGGCCTGCACGAATCCCATAGCCTTCTGGCACAGCTCCTGGCCGCCGGGGAATATGACGCGGCGGTGAATTCCTATACGATCAGGATTGCGCTCGACAAACAAAAGGGAGCGCCGGTCAGATGGGTCTTCGATGAACCGGTGATCACCTATCTCCACCCGATTGCCCTCGCGAAAAACGCGCCGCACCCGAATGCCGGCAAGCTGTTTATGAATTTTCTGCTGTCCAGAGAAGGTCAAACCGTTCTGCAGGAGCAAGGATTGATTCCGGCTCACCGGGAAGTGGATGCGTCCGCTTTCCAGCTCAAGGGCGTGAAACTGTTCCCCAGCAACCCTCGATGGGCCGAAGATTATGAAGGCGCAGCGAAAGAAATGCGTGAAATCTTGGAAGGGAAGTAAGAAAGCCGCGCCTAGTTCCGATAGCGGCTCAAATGCTTGACAAACAACTGGACCGTGGGAGTCTGCTCCCTGCTTTTATGAAACACGATGTACATCTTACGCTTCAAATTGAGCGCCGGTACCTTAAGCAACTTCAGCCGGCCGGCCCGAATCTCCCAGGCAGCGTAGCACATGGAGGCAAAGCCGATTCCAAGCCCGCTTGCCACCGCGCTCCTCAGAGCATCCCGTCCTCCGTATTGGACATCGACTTCGATCACCGGCTCGAACGGCAGCCGCTTTTCAGCAAATCTTTTCTCGATCATTTGCCGGACCGGTCCACCCTCGGCCGGGACGACCAAGGGTTCCTTGGCGATAAGGTTCAGCGACACAGAGCGCTTTTTAGCCAGCGGATGGCCCGGCGGCGCGATCGCCACGATGGCCTCTTCCCGGTACGGCTTGCCGATGAGGAGACGGGAGGGAACCGGCCGGCCGAGGACGGCCACATCCAGTTCTCCGGCTAACAGCTTGTTTCCCAGGCTTTCGCTTTTCTGGATTTTTAAAATGACGTCGATCTCGGGATGGCGTTCTTTAAATGCGTGGACGGCGGCGGGAAGAAAGGTGGCGGCCGCAAGCGGTGAGCCTCCCACCTTGAGCAGGCTTTTCTTCAGCCCCCTGACCTCATCCATCGCCTGGGGAATTCTATCAATGCTGGCCAGCGCTCGCTCCGCGAGCGGCAGCAGCCGTCGGCCGGCTTCGGTAAGGTAGGGCTTCATTCCCAACTTCACAAAAAGCTGCGCCCCGAGATCTTTCTGTAGATCGCCAATCGCGGCGGAGACCGAAGGCTGGGTAATGCGCAAGACTTTTCCTGCTTGGGTAAAGCTCGTTTCCTTGGCGACGATCGTAAAAACTTTTAGCTGCCAGAAGGTCATGGCAAATCTCCAGAGTGCGAATTCTCGTCGATCGGCGCTAGGAAAGCAAGGAGATTTTCCAGGTGGCGGGCTGACCGTCATCGGCTCGGGAGATCAAGATCCAGCAGGAGACGCGCCGCATCGGCTTGACCCTCGTGCGATCTTTTTACTAGAGTGATTCCATGCTGCGCGCGGGCGTCGGGCTGTCGTCGAATCCGTCAACCGAGCGGGCCGCCGAAGAGGCGGCGGCGCAAGCGATGGATCGGGCGGGCATCGCGCAAGCGGATCTGGCGCTGGTTTTTTTTACCGTCGATCATCTTCCATCCTGCCGCAAGCTGACGGCGGCGCTCCGGCGCATCGCCGGCACGAACGAGATCGTCGGCTCCAGCGCCGCCGGCGTCCTGACCCTCGACGGCGAGATCGAAGGCAGCGCCGGACTCGCCGTCATGGTTCTCGCGGCGGACGACGTGCGCGCCTGCTCGTTTCTGCATCAGCCGCTGCGCGACCGCGAGGCGGAGATCGGCGCCGCGCTCGCTCGGACCGTAAGCGCTGGCGGCGAAAGCGCGCTTTTGATCGCCTTTCCCGACGCGTACAACGCGCAGCCGCGCTCCCTGTTTCGCGCCATCGAAGAGTCGGCCGGTTTCGTCCCTCTGATCGGCGCCGGCGCGTCGGAGGACGGCAGCCAGGGCAAGACCTTTCAGCTCCGCGGCGAAACGACGACCGCGAATGCCCTATGCGGCTTTTCCCTGTCCGGCGATTTTGCGAGCCGCATCGGAATCACTCAAGGCTGCCAGCCGATCAGCCGGCCGATGACGATTACCAAGACGCAGGGCAATCTCATTTTCGAAATCGACGACCGTCCCGCTTTCGAGATTTTCGCCGGAATGGTCAAGGGACCGCTGCTGGAAAATCTCGGCCGCGCGCTGTCGTATATTTTCGTCGGTCTGCCCGCGGACCCGGGAAAAAACAGCGTCGGGCCGGGAGAATATCTGGTCCGCAATATCGTCGGCCTCGATCCGCGCGCGGGAGTCCTCGCGGTCGCCGAGGAGATCTTCGCCGGGGAGCGCATGTTGTTTACTTTGCGCGACGCGCAAAGGGCGCGCGAAGATTTGGGGCAGATGCTCGAGCGGCAGGCCGCAGCGCTCGGCGACAACGCTCCGCAGCTGGGGTTTTATTTCAACTGCTGCGCGCGCGGGAGATCGCTGTACGGCATGGACGGCATCGACACGGCATATATCCGGCAGTCTTTGGGAGAGTTCCCGCTGATCGGCTTGTTCGGCAGTTTCGAGCTCGGTCCGCTCGGACAGAAAAATCATCTGCTCGCCTATACGGGCGTCCTCACGCTCATCACCGACAAAGAATTCTAGATTTTCGATTTTAGATTTTAGATTGGGATCCATCGGAAATCGAAAATCGGCAATCGAAAATCTAAAATGGAGCGGGGCTTGTTGAGCTTGGGCGATGTGCTGCTGTTGGCCGGCGGCGCGTTCGTGGCCTCTATGATGGCCGCGGTCGCCGGCTTCGGCGGCGCGGCGGTGCTGCTGCCGATGTTGGTCCTGATTTTCGGCGTCCGCGATGCCATCCCGATTCTCACGGTCGCGCAGTTGATCGGCAATTTAAGCCGGGTCTGGTTCAATCGGCGCGAGCTCGACGTGCGGGTCGTCGGGCGGTTCGCCCTGGGCGGCGTGCCGGCGGCGCTCGTCGGCGGATTTCTTTTCGCCTCGGCGCCGCTGTCTTTTTTGACGCGGCTTCTGGGCGTGTTTCTCATCGCGGTCGTGCTCTATCGCCACACCGCCAAGAGCCGGACGCAACGGCTGCCGCTGCGCGCATTTCCGTTTATCGGCGCGGTTTTTAGTTTTCTCTCGGCCCTGCTGGGCAGCGTGGGGCCGATCATGATCCCTTTTTTCCTCGCTTACGGTCTCGTCAGAGGCGCGCTCATCGGCACGGAAGCGCTCGCTACCGCCGTGATGCACGTCACCAAGCTGGTCGCTTACGGCGGCGCCGCCATCCTAACCGCTGCCGGCGCCGCGATCGGGCTTGCCCTCGGATCGATCATGATTCTCGGTTCCTTCGTCGGGAAAAAAGTTCTCGACGTCCTGCCGGAATGGATCTTTCTGCTCCTCGTAGAGGCGGCGCTCTTGATCGCGGGCGTGGGTTTTTTGCTTCGCGGCTGAAAACGCCGGCGACCGGCGCAGACCGCGCCGGATTTTTTTACTTCGGTGGGGTGTTTGCTCGATTGATTTTGTCGGAGAGACTGGCAAGGTGGGGTTATGTCGAGCTCAACCAGGCGAATTGCCGCTGTTATTATTGCACTCTTTCTCGGCATCGCGGTTTTGTGCGTGGACCGGGGCCGCGCTGCGGGCGCCCGCCGTACCGGACTTTCCACGTCCCGTTCGGCTGAAAAAAGCAATGCGCCCTTGCCGGAGCGCAAGACGCTCAAACGAGGACTGTGCATCGACGATGAGACTTCGCTCTCGGATCTGGCTCGAATCCCGTCGCGAAATCTGTCCTACAAAGAGAGACGCGCGGAGATTGCCAACGCCGGCTTTGGCGCGCCGTCTTTTCCCGGGTTTGTGTTTACGTCAAAAGTTTCCACCAGCGTGTTTCTGTCCGTCCTGAACCTCTGATCACCGCGGAGTTTCTTCGATCCTGATTGAGCCGCTCAGCGTGCAGTCTGCCGTCGTCGGGGCCCTGCGACGCTGAATCCGGGGTTTCGCCTGAAACATGGGAGGCGCTCCGGCTAGGGGAGGCGGTATCGCGTTACGCGACTTCGCCGCCTGTTGATTTACCCATCTCAAGAAGACGAAGCAAGGAGAATCGAGATGCTTTGCAGAAACAAGATCGAACGGTGTTTTTCTACTTTGGTTTTGACCGGCGCCCTCGCGCTCACCGCAATGCCGGCGCGCGCCCAAGACGTTCCCGAAGACGTCCCTCCGGGGGTCCAGGGGATTCCTGGCGTGCCGGTCGCTTATTGCCACCTCAAGTTCCCCGCGATCGATGAGAAGAGTTTAGGCACCTCACAGCCGATGCTTAAGGAACCCGACCCCGGGAACGTGGTCGATTTCTACGGGCCGTGCGATCACGACCCGCTGGGAGCCGACGAGGTGAAGAAACAAATACAAGAGCGTTCGGGGGAGACGGACAGCCAATTCTCCGACTAGGTTGCCAGCGCGCAGCACCGGGGAGGGGATAAGCTCTCCGGTGCCCGGCGCCTTGGTTATCTTCCGATGCGCTTGCGCTTGTTGGCGATGTAATCGACGACGATGTAGTTGCCGATCTGGTCCGGTGACGTGTAGAAAACGCGGCCGGTGTTCAGACGGGAAAGCTGGTCGATGAAGCCGCGGCGATAAAAGTCGGTGCCGAGCATGAAGGTATTGATCTTGATGCCGCTCTGCGTGCAGCGCCGGACCTCCTTGAGCGTTTCCTGCACGATTCTCTCGTGCAGAAGCGCCGAGCCCCAGCCGCTATGGAGCCGGCCGCCGCGGTCGAGCGTCACCGCCGTGGGCTCGCCGTCGGTGATGAGGATGATCTGACGGTTGGCCGCTTTCTGCGCGCCCAAAACCTGACGCGAAAAGCGCAGCGCCTCCTTGATGTCGGTGCCGTGCTCCATGAAGTAAGTGATGGCGACGATCGACGGCAGATCCTGCGCGCGAATGACCTTGGCGTTGGAGCGAAAAGCCACCAGGTGAAGCACGTCCTGCGGATACTTGGTCTCGATCAGGCGGTGCAGCGCCAGCGCGACTTTCTTTCCCGCGTGCAGCGCGTCGTTCATGAGCATCGAGTAGCTCACGTCGATGAGCAGCACGGTTTCGCAATCGGTCGAGAATTCCTGGCGATGCACGGCAAAATCTTCGGGACCGACCCTTAAGGGCACGCCGCGGCCGCCCCGTTCCAGAGAGTTCATCAAGGTCTCGCTGATCTTCACGTTCAGCGGGTCGCCGTACTCGTACTTCTTCGTCTCCTCCAGCGTCTCGCCCTGCAGTCCCCTGAGCGCCGTGTTGTGGTCGCCCCAGCGGTTCCGGTTGAGCATCTGAAAGATTTCCCGAAGCGCCTTGTCGCCGATTTTTCTCATGCCCTTCGGGCTGAGCTTCAGGCCCTGTCCCGTGCGCACGAGATAGCCGTCTTCCTCGAGCATGCGCTCGATGCCCTTCAAATACTTGAGCTGCTCGTAAGCTTCTTCTCCCAACAGCTCGCGGATCTCTTCCAGATCGAGGTCGGCGATGTCCGCCATTCCCCTCTGTCCCCAGCGGAGAAATTGTTCGAGCTTTTTGAGCTGGCCCAGAATCTGGCCCGCCTCGCCCATGCCCATCCGCTGCGACCCCTGGAAAGGGTACTGGTTGAGCAGGTCTTGCAACTGTTCCATCTGGCTCAGCGCGTCGCTCAACTGGCCGAGCTGCTCCTGGGTGAGCGAGTTCAGGTTCTCCAGGAGATTGTCCAGATCCTCCACCGCGGCGTCGAGCATGTTGGGGAGATTCTTGAGAAAGTTTTCGTCCTCCAGGAGCCGGTTCATTCGATCGAGCATCTCCATGAGATTTTGCTGGCCCTGGCCCGGCAGGTCCTGCGGCCGCTTCATCTTGCGCTGGGCGATCTGGTCCTTTAGACGGTCGCGCAATTCCTGATAGCGCTGAAATCCCTCCTGCATCTTGCGCGCCAGCTCGTCCATGTTCTGCGCGTACTTGCCGGAAAGCCGCTCCATGAAGTTGCGCATCTTCTCATGATAGGCCTCGAGCTTTTCCGCCAAGCTGTTGAGCTTGTCGCTGAGCGCCTTGGCCTCCCCGGGCGTGAGCTTGAAGGATTCGGGCGAGTATTTTTCCAGCAGGTCCTTTTTCTTCTCCTCGGCTTCGCGGAGAAAATCCCGCAGGCCCTTGACCGAGCGGAGGCCGTCGTCGGACGCCACGCCGCGGCGCATCAAATCCCGTAGCGCCCGGCGCACGCCTTCCTCCTCGAGAAAATTGTCGGACAGATGCTTGAGAAGGTCCTCGGAAGTCGGAAAGCGAATTTCCTGCGTGCCGTCCCACTGCGTATAACGGTGGACTCTCATCGCGACTCACTATAGCGCAGAAGAAAATGGAAGGAAATAGGGATAAAAATCGGCTGATCCGGGGTCGGTGATGAGACTCTTGGAATTTTCTCCGTTACGACGACTTCCAAAGGCTATCGTGGTATTTGAGGTCTCCAGCTCCTTAGCTCTTGCTCGACCTGTTTGACAAAACGGTTATCAAAAACCCGCTCCGGCGGAATCTGCCCGGTCATATTGGCGGCCTGCTGCATAATCAAAATGGCGGCGCGTTGATCCTCCTCCGTTAAATAACCCGAAGGCACATACACCTCGTCTCTCAGAGTCTCGTAGTTCTGAATCGCCTCGTCTCTGGTTAGACGAAACATCTGCATCATCTTTGAAAGGACGTACTCCTTCTGGGTCAGAACAAATTGAAGTCCTTTAAACGAAGCCCGCACCATTTTGCTTGTTTCTGAAGGTTCTCGTGATATTTTTTCGTCTCTCGTTGCTATCCCGGCCGCCGGCCACCTGACATAATCGGTGGCTTTAGCCAGTACTTTGTACCCCATCTGAACAGCCTTAAAATCAAAGGGGGTGGTAAGGACTGCGGCTTGCACCGCCCCTGATGTGAGAGCGGCAAATCGATCTTGGGAGGCGCCTACGCCGATCAAGCCAACATCTCTGAAGGGATCCAGGCCATTCCTTTTGAAAATCTCTCTTATCGTGACCTCGGTAATACTGCCGAGCCCGCCGGTACTGACCGTCCTTCCTTTCAGGTCCGCGATTGAATGGATGTCTGGTTTAGCAATCAGCCAATAATTCAGCTTTGCGGCAGTAAAGACTATTTTAAGAGGCTGCTGGCTGCGAACGATGGTATCCATGACCGCCCCGGTGGTATGAGCGTAATCGAAATTACCGGTTATGAGACCTTTGGCCACTAAACCTCCGCCCCGAACTAAAATAAACTCCGGCGCCAAGCCCTCCTCACCGAAAAACCGTAAATCCTTCTCAAGCAAAAACCACAACATGTAAGCGGAGAATGCAGGATAAGCTACCGTTACCTTCTTCAATGGAACTTCAGCAGGGTAAATTTTAATGGATGAGAAGGCGATTATTAGGGGAACGAGCAAGCTCACGAGTGTATAGGTAATGACCGCAATGGGCTTCATGGTCGTTGATTCCGTGTTTTTAAAAAGTCCTTAAATACGCGAACGGGATGGGAGTCCAGTCGTTTCTTATGAACCGCGATGTAGGTTGTTCGCTTCACCTTGAACTCCGGTACCTTCAATACTTTGATCCTTCCCGCCTTGATATCCCCCGTCACGTGACACTTAGCAATGAATCCAATGCCCAGACCGCTCGCCACCGCATTCCTGATCGCATCCCTTACAGCAAACTGATTGCCGATTTCTATCGAAGGCGTTAACGGCACCTCTTTATCGGCAAAGGCTTGTTCCAGGATCTCGCGGATGCGCATGCCTTCTCTTGGCACGATCAGCGGTTCACTCGAGAGCTGTTCCAAAGAAACGGAACGTTTCTTGGTTAACGGATGCTTAGGCGGAGCAATAACCACGATCTCTTCCTGGTGGTAAGGTTCCGTAGATATATTGGGCGCATGGGCAGCCCAGCCCAATAAAGCAAGATCGATATTACCTTCCGAAAGCTCCTTTTCCAAAAGATCGCTGGTATAAACATCCAAGTTGATCTCGATCTCGGGATGTTTTTTTTTGAATTTTTGGATAGCTGCCGGAAGAAAAGAGGCCGCGGCCAGGACCGACCCTCCAATTCTTAGTCGATGTTTTCCTTCTGCTTCAGCCATCGCTTCCGGAATCTTATCGACAGTGGCGATTGTATGCTCTGCCAGCCGCAGCAACCGTCTGCCGGCTTCAGTGAGGCGAGGTTTCACCCCCAATTTTTCAAACAGCTTTACCCCCAAGCTCTTCTGTAGGCCGATAATCAACGAAGAAACTGAAGGTTGGCTGATATTCAAAACTTTCCCGGCCTCGGTGAAGCTGCTTTCCCGGGCCACCGTAGCGAACACCTTCAACTGCCACAGCGTCATTAGCAATCTCCTAAGTTATAGATCGAGATTTTCTCGCGATCTGATGGAGAAAGCAAGAATTATTCTCGCTATTCCCCCCTTTGAGTTCCTGCTCCGCCTGTTTCAATGGGTGGCCGAATCGGCGAGAATGAGCTAAATAACAAACATCACGGCCGAAGGAGGCGGACATGAAAATCACCGTCGATCGGACGAAGTGCGAGGGCTACGGCAAATGCGTCGAAGCGGTGCCGAAGGTTTTCAAGCTGGACGAAAAATTCATCGCCACGGTCGCCGATCCCAAGGGAGACACAGACGAAAAGATTCTGCTGGCGGCGAAGATTTGTCCCACCAAGGCGATCATACTCGAGGACGAGGGCGGAAAACAAATCTTTCCGCCGGCGTAAACCGTGACTTCCTCGGAGTACGTCATCATCGGCGCCGGTTTTGCCGGCGCCGCGACCGCCTATCATTTGGCGCTCACCGGCGCGCGGGAAATTCTCATTCTGGAACAAGAGGAAGTGCCCGGCGTCCATTCTTCGGGCCGCAACGCGGCGATGGTGCGCCAGGTGGTTTCCGACCCGGCGCTCGCCGAGCTTACCGCGGAAGGCGCCGCCTTTTTGCAGTCCTTGCCGCCGGACTGGCCGGTCCCGGTGGACTTCGAGCGGAACGGCTCGCTGCTTCTCGGCAGCGGCGCCGGCTGGCCGAAGCTTGCGGCCGATGCCGATGCGGCGCGGCGGATGGGCATGGCGGTGGAATGCTGGTCACGTGAGCGCGCGTGTGATTTTGTCCCGGCGCTCGAGGACGCGGACTTCGAAGGCGCCGTGTGGTGCGCGACGGATGGAGTGGTGGATATTCACGCGCTGCTCACCGGCTATCTCAAGGCCGCGCAATCTTTGGGCGCGCGCGTCCGTTATCGCGCCGCGGTCAAGAAGATCGAGGTGGTCGGCGGCCGGGTGACGGCCGTGGTTACCGATGGCGAAACGATAAAGACCGACGCCGTCATCGACGCCGCCGGCCCGTGGGCGGCGACGGTCGCGAAGCTGGCCGGCGCCGTAGAGGCGCCGCTCAGCCCGTGCCGCCGCCACCTGTTCGTCACCGCTCCCATCGCGTCGGTCAGTCGCAAGTGGCCGTTCGTTTGGGACACCACGCACGAATTTTATTTTCGTCCGGAAGGCGGCGGGCTGCTGCTTTGCCCGTGCGATCAGGAGGAGATGGCGCCGTGCGATACGCCCACCGACGAGTCGGCGACCGAACTCCTGTACGAGAAGATCCGGCGCTATCTTCCGGGGCTGTCCGACGTGGCGATCAAAAAACACTGGGCGGGATTCAGAACGCTTTCGTCCGACGGCCGCTTTGTGATCGGTTGGGATCCGAAGGTGAAAGGCTTCTTCTGGGTCGCCGGCTTGGGCGGCCACGGCGTGACGACCAGCTCCGCGGTCGGCGCGCTGGCGGCGAAGCTGATCCTCAACCCTGATTCGCCGGAAGGGCGCGAGTTTTCACCCGGCCGATTTTCGCAGCGATTTCGCGGCGCAAAAATTTAATTTCCGGATTCTTGGATTTCATTCGACATTCAAAGTTCACGATTCGGAATTGTTTTTATTTCGGCGTGCGCAGGAAAAAAGTCTGGCCGGTGATGTGCTGCGCCGGCTCCGAGAGCAGATAGCGCACCAGGCCGACGATCTCTTCCTTGGTCGTGAGACCGCCCATAAGCGGCGGCACTGTCGCGCGCTTTTGCCATTCTTCTTCGGTCGAGCCCGAGCGCGACATCGCGGTATCGGTCGCGCCCGGCGCGATCGCGTTGACGAGAACGTTGTCGGGCGCCAGCTCCACCGCGAGCGATTTAACGAACGCGATCACGCCGGCCTTCGACGCGGCGTAGTGCGCCGCGCGCGGCTGGCCGACGACGCCGCGGCCCGAAGCGAGGCAGATGATGCGTCCGGATTTTCTCCCGGCCATGTGGCGCGCGGCCGCCTGCGAGCAAAGGAAAGTGCCTTTCAAGTTGACGCGTAGCACCCGGTCCCAATCTTCTTCGGCCATCTCCCGGACCGAGGCGCGCGAGATCACGCCGGCGCCGTTGATCAGAAAATCGATCCTCGAGTAATGTTCGAGGGTTTTCTCCACCATGCGCGCGACGCTCGCCTTATCCCCGACGTCGACTTTTTGAAACAGCGCCGCGCCGCCTTGGCCGGCGATTTCTTCCGCGAGGGAATTTCCAGCGCCTTCGGCGAAGTCGGCGACGATCACCTTCATTCCATCCTGCGCCAGGGCGCGGCAGATCGGCGCGCCGATGCCGCCGGCGCCGCCGGTCACGATGACTACTTGCGACATATATTAATTACTTCAAACGGAATTTACCGGCCGAGAAGAAACTCTTCTCTCAGTTGCTGGTACTGTTTGCCGAATTGATCCGTGTCCTCGGGTTTCAGCAGGAGGATGCGGACGCGATTGGCTTCCATATCGAGCTCGGAATATCTGGGCCGGACGTCGCGGCGGGGGGAAAGCCGGCCGAAGTCGGAAAAAATTTTCTGTCCGGCCTGAGACAACAGATAATCCATCAACAACGCGGCGCCGTACGGGTGGGGCGCGTCCCGGGTGACCGCCACCGGGCTCGCCGTCGCTGGAGTCGGATCGGGGTAGACGATCTCTACCGGACAACCTTTCTTGTGCTTCACGTCCGCGAGCCGGTAGGCGTATAGCTCCACCGCCGCCTTGAACTCACCGGCGCAGAGCAGCTCCGCGATCAACGTGTGGCCTTTGCGCACGACGATTTCGTTCTTGCTCAGCGCCTGGAGCAACTTCTTGGTCTTTTCCGGTCCCCAGGTCTTCAGCCATGCCATGATCGTCTTGTCCGAATCCATGTCGATGGCGAAATTTCCCTTCCATTTGGGGTCGAGAAAGTCCTCGTATTTTTTCGGCGCCTGCGCCGCGGGCACGAGCTTGGTATTGTAAGCCATCACGGCGACGTTGTAATCGTAACCGGTCCAATAACCCGCGCGGTCCTTTTGCGAGTCGGGATAAGCCGCGCGCTCGGGCGAGTTGTAGCGGCCCAGCAAATTGACTCGAATCAGGGCCGACACGTGCTCGTTGCTCGGGCCGACGAGGTCGGCGAAAGATTTGCCCGCTTTTGCCTCGGTGAGCGCCCGGTTGGCGATCTTCTCTCCGCTCGCGCGCCAAACCTCGAGCTTCACCGGATAAACTTTTTCGAACTCGACCCTGATCTTCTCGAAATTTTCCGCGTTCAAGTTGCCGTAAAGGACGACCCGTCCCTCCGCCTTCGCGCCCTCGACGACGCGCTTCTGCCGCTCCGCCGCCGGCAATTTTTCCAGCTCCTTCCAGATCTCTTCCGGCTCTTTGGCTTGAGCGGACGGGAAGCAGAGCGCGAGCAGCAGAAAGACACCGGCGAATTTGAGCATCGGCATGGGCGGCTCCTTTGCCTATTCTTACCACAGAGCGGCGGAACGAAGTCAACGGCCTAACCTGGAAACGCCGCGGTCCAACGCCTGCTGAAAAATCGGCACAGGTTCGTCGCCAGGCGCCAGGCCATCAAAAGGCTGAGACCGATCCAGACGCCCAAGAGGCCCCATTCAAAATGGAGCGAGAGCCAGGCGATCGGCACGAAAATTCCAAGCGCGCCGGCGAGCATCGCCCACATGAGATAGCGGGTGTCGTGCGTGCCGAGGAGGAATCCGTCCGAGGCGAACACGACTCCGTTGACCGGTTGAAAAAGGGCGAGCAGCGCGAAGATCGCGACGCCCAGAAGCGCGGCGATTTCAGGGCTTCCCGTGAACAGGGCGATCAACGACGGCTTCAGCAGGATGTAAGCGGCGCCGAACGCGAGGCCGGCGACCGAGCCGCACAGGATCAAGACCTTTCCCATTCGATAAGCTTCGCCGGGCCGATGGGCGCCCATGTGCTTCGCGGCGAGCGTCTGCCCGGCCACCGCGATGCCGTCGATCGTGTCCGACGAGAGGAGAAATAATTGCAGAGCGATTTCATGGCTCGACAAGACCGCCGTGCCCATGCGCGCCACCGTGCCGGTGGCGAAGACGAGCGAAAAGCGCAGCGCGCCGGTGCGCACCGCGAGGTCGCGGCCGATGCGGGAAAGCGAGAGCAGCCGGCGCGCGTCGAGCCGCCAGCGCGTGAGCTTGTATTGCGACGTGTACGAAGAAAAAAAGAGCATGCCGAGGCAAAGGGTGCCGGCAAGAGTCTGCGAAACGAGGATCGCGACGGCGGCGCCCCTGAGGCCGAGCGCCGGGAGACCGAGGCCGCCGTAAATCAAAAGGTAATCGAGAACCGTGTTGAGACCGTTGGCGGCGAAAGCGATGATCATCGGCGTGCGCGTGTCCTGGATGCCGCGCAGAAAGCCGACGCAGGCGAAAACAAAAAAAGTGAAAGGCGTTCCCGCGATGCGGATGCGAAAATAGGCCGCGCCTTGTTCGAGCACGTCGGGACCCGCGCCCATCCATAGATAGAGCTGCGGCGCGAACAGTATTCCGAGAACGGCGACCGCGAGCCCGCCGATCGCGGCAAGAAAGAGCGCATGGAGACATATCTCGCCGCAGACCTCCGGTTCGTCCGTGCCGCGGTGGTAGCCGACCAAGGTGGTCGTGCCAAAAATGAGAAAAGCAAAAATCCAGTAGATGCCGCCGATGAGAGAGGAGGCGATGGCGCGCGCCGCGAGCGGCACGACGCCAAGGCGGCCGATCATCGCGGTGTCAGCGACCAGGAACACCGGCTCGCTGGCGATCGCCAGCATGGCGGGAATCGCGAGGCGGAAGATATCTTTCAGGTGAGACGAAGGCTCGGCTTCAGGTTCCACTGTTGCCACAGGCTGTCGGAAGCGTGCTCACCACGGAGACACAGTGTTTGCAGAGTTAATTTCAACTCATCCCTCCGCGTCAGCCTGATCCGCCTGAGGCGGATCTCTTTTTGGCCGATCCTCCGCGCCTCGGCGGTGAATGACCCGATCTACAATTTCAGCGCCGCTTCGGGAGACGCGCGCCACGGAAATATTTCCGGATGGATGATCGCCGCAAGAATCTCGAGACCGTCGACCAACCGCGGACCCGGGCGATTGAAATAAGCCGAGCCGTTGACGGCGTAAACGCGTCCGTCTTTCACCGCGGGCAGCTCGTTCCAGCCGTCGAGCCCGGAGAGGAGAGAAACTTCCTTCAGGCTGCGCGCCACGTCGAAGCCGCACGGCATCAGCACGACGACTTCCGGCGCGAAGCCGCGCACGGCGCTCCACTCGATCCGCCGCGAAACTTCGCCTTTTTTCCCGAGCCCGTCCAACCCGCCGGCCAGCTCCACCATCTCGGGCACCCAGTGGCCCGCGTTGTAAATCGGCTCGAACCACTCGATGCAGGCGACGCGCGGCCTGAGATCGGCGCGCGCGGCGCGCTCGCGCACGCGACCGATGCGCCGCTGCAACTCATCCACGAGAGCTTCCGCTTCCGCCGGTTTACCGACGGCCGCGCCGACCGCCGCGATGTCGCGCAGGACATCGTAGAGAGTCGAAGGCGCGAGAGGAATGATCTTCGGCGCGCGCGCGAGCGAGCGCGCCGCCGCGATCACCTCGTTGTAATCGAGCGCGCAGACGTCGCAGAGGTCCTGGGTGAGGATGAAATCCGGCGCGGCTTCTTGAAAGCGCGGCAGGTCGATCGTGTAAATGCTTTTCTTCGTTCGCAGGTGATCGCGAACCAGCCGGTCGATCTCGCCGCTCCCATTCCGCTCCGGATCGATGGAACTCCGCACCACGACGCGGCGCCGCTTCGCCTCCGGCGGATAGTCGCACTCGTGCGTGACGCCGACGACGCTGTCGCCGAGCCCGAGCGCGAAAGCGATCTCGGTCGCGCCGGGAAGGAGAGAGCAGATGCGCATGCGCAAATCATTAGCCTAAAATATTTAATTATGCTACTCGAAAGTTTCCCATGAAAAATCGTGTCATGCCGTGGAACGTTCTCGCCGCGCGCGACTTCGGTCTTTTCTGGTCGAGCCTGCTCATTTCTGCCGTCGGCAGCCAGCTCACCTCGGTCGCGCTGGCCTGGCAAATTTATGAGATGACCAACTCGCCGCTGCAGCTCGGCATCACGGGCCTGTTCCGGGCCGTTCCGGTAATTGTGTTCGCTCTGACCGGCGGCTGGCTGGCCGACCGGATCGACCGCCGGCGATTGTTGATCGTCACACAAATCGTCGCGATGGTGCTTTCGCTGCTCCTGGCCGTCCTCACCGACACCGGCCGCATCAGGGTGTGGCACATTTACGCGGTTACGTTTCTTTCCACCGCGGTGATGACGTTCGATCAGCCGGCGCGCAGCGCGATGATCCCGAGTCTCGTGCCGCGCGAGCACTTGGCCACGGCGTTCGCGCTGAACATCACCTTGCGCCAGACGGCCATGCTCGCCGGTCCTTTCATCGGCGGATTGATCATCGCGTGGGCGGGCCTTAGCTGGTCGTATTATATCGACGCGGCGAGTTTTCTCGGCGTGATCGTCTGTCTGTTGTGCATGCGCGTCCGGCAGACCGAGCGGCCGGCGATTCGTGAGCCCGCGCTCAAGAGTATGCACGAGGGATTCGCCTTCGTGTGGAAGAACTCCGCGATCCTCGCGCTGCTCGTTATGGACACCTGCGTCTCGTTTTTCGGCGCCTATCGGGCGATGATGCCGGTCTTCGCGCGCGACATTCTCGGCGTCGGGCCCAAGGGACTCGGCGTGCTGCTGGGCGCGCCCGCGCTCGGCGCTTTGATCGGCTCTTCCGCCGTCATGGGCTGGAGCGGCCTCAGCCGCAAGCCCCGTCTCATCATTCCAATCACACTGCTATACACGTTCGGCCTCGTACTCTTCGGTCTCTCGCACTGGTTCGCGCTGTCTTTTCTGATTGCTTTGGTTCTCGGCGCGGTCGATTCCGTCGGCGAGACTCTGAGAATGACGATCATTCAGCTCCTCACTCCCGACCAGTTGAGAGGAAGAGTTCAAGGGCTGGTGCACGTCTTCGTCATCGGCGGCCCGTTCATGGGCCACGGTCAGATCGGTTTGATGGCGTCCGCATTCGGCGCGCCGGGCGCCGTCATCGCGGGCGGCATCATCGGCTCGATGGTCGTCGGGCTGATGGCGAAGAAGATCACCCAGGCGCAATTGTAGGGGAACTCGCAGTGTCCGCTCTTTGCGCATAGTCGTTGCCGATGAAAGTTGACTTCGCCGGCGCCGGCGTCGTAGAAAAGGCGAGGCGGCAGCGAGAACGAAGACATGCAAAAACGGAGGAAAACGGCCGCAGGCCGAATCCGGTGGTTGTCCGCGGCGGCGGCTATCGCCGCTTTCGTTTGGGTGGGAGCTGCGGCGGCGGAGAAAGTGCGCGTCGCCATGCCGTCGAAGAGCATGACGTTTCTCAACTTCTACGTCGGCGACAAATTCGGCGCCTACCGCGCCGAAGGGCTCGAAGTGTCGCTCGAAGTCATGAAGTCCGACGTGGGCGTGGCCGCGGTAATCAGCGGCGAGATGGATTACATCTCGGCGATCGGCACCACGCTCCGGGCCGCGGCGGCCGGCGTGCCGCTCAAGGCGACGATGTTCACGATGGACCGCGTGATTTTCTTTCTGACGACGAAGCCGGAGACCAAGGCGATTCAGGATTTGAAAGGCGGCAAGAGCGTGGCGGTCTCGGGCGTGGTCGCGACCGACGCGGTCGGCGCGCGCCTGATGGCGAAAGCCGCCGGTCTCAATCCCGATAAGGATTTGATCCTGGTCGCCATCCCCGACGCCGGCGACCGCCTGGCCGCTTTGCAGAGCGGCGCGGTGGCGGCGGCGATGCTGTCGCTGCCGTTCAACTTCAAGGCGGAAGAGTTGGGCTACCGGAATCTGGGCGGCACGGCCGACATCATGCGCAGCCCGTTCGCCGGCGTCGGCGCGTCGGAGGCAAAACTCCGCGCTAATCCGAGCCAGGCGAAGCGGATGATCCGCGCCACCTTGCGGTCGATGGAACTCACCCGGGACCCGGCCAATCTCGAGCGTGTGACGGCGCTCATTTCAGATGACTTCAAAGTTGAGCGTAAGACCGCCGAGCTGGCGCACCGGGAAATCGTCAAGGCCTTCACCAAGGACGGGACCACGCCGGATGAAACCGTGCTGGCCGAGATGGAAGCCGTCGCCGCGCAGGCGAAGCTCAAAGGGCAGGTGCCGATCGGCCGGCTAGTGGATTATACGATTCTGAAAGAAGTGTTGGCGGAAGGAAGGCGTTAGTGGGAGTTCTCGGAGAGGGGGACAAGAAATGCGCCGGGCTCTTCGTGGTGAGACGAATTTTAACCGAAAGTCTCGAAGGAAGACACACGATCACGCAAAGACGCAAAGTGCGCAAAGGGAGAGCGACATGAGCAAGATCGAAGATTTCAATCGCAAGCTGGAAAAGATGAACCTGGTCGGGTACTGGGGCATTGCGCGCAGCGAGTCGTTCGAGCCCAAGCCGTCGATCGAGCCGTGCATCTGGCGCTGGGACGACGTCTACGGCGCGCTCAACGAGGCCGGCGAGATTCTCGGCATGGACGATTCGCTGAGACGCTTCATCGCGTTTCGCTCGCCGGGAAAAGTCCGCACCACGCACACGCTCGCGCTCGGCGTGCAGCTCGTCAAGCCGGGCGAGATCGCGCGCGCCCACCGGCACACGATGGGCGCGATTCGTTTCGTGCTTCGGGGCGGTACCGCGCAAACGACCGTGGAAGGCGAAGCTTTCCCGATGGAGCCGGGCGATTTCATCACGACGCCGAGCCGGACGTGGCACGATCACTATAACGGCTCGAACGAGCCGATCATCTGGCTCGACGGCATCGAAGCGCCGCTGATGGGTCTTTTGGAGATCGGCTTCGCCGAGATTTTCGGCGCGGATCAGCAGCCGATTTCGCGTCCCGCGAATTTTTCCCAGTATGAGTTCGGCCTCGCGCGGCCGAGCTGGGTTCAGCCGGGCGCAAAGCAGCCGCCGGCTTACCGCTACCGCTGGGAAGATACCGAAAAAACGCTCCGGGCGCTGGGAGAAAGTCCCGGCGATCCGTTCGACGGTCTATTGCTGCGCTACGTCAATCCCCTGACCGGCGGCCCGACGTTGCCGACATTTTCCTGCGAGATCCAGATGCTCCGCGCCGGCGAGACGACAAAATCCCACCGCCATACGAGCACGACGATCTACCACGCGTTCAGAGGCAAGGGCTTCACGGTTGTCGGCGACAAGCGCTTCGACTGGTCGAAAGGCGATTCGTTTACCGTGCCGCTCTGGACGCCGCACCACCACGGCAGCAACTCTCCGAATGAAGCGATTCTCTTTTCGATGAACGACCGGCCGCTGATGGAAGCGCTGGGTTTCTACCGGGAAGAAGCGACCTAAGAAAGGTAAAAAGGCTCCGCCAGAAACATCGGCGGATCAGCCTCTGGCTGAAAAAGTGACGGAGAGGACGAGCAGCGCGGAGGCGAGCGCCTTCGTCGAGGCGCATTATCGAAAAGTCGCGCGCAGGTGGCACGAGCGCGTCACCGACGCGCCGTTCATGCAAAAGTTGAGAGCCGGCACGCTCTCGCGCGACGCACTGCGGCTCTTTTTCCAAAATTGGGGCGGCTTCACGATCGAGATCAATACGCTGGAGTGCGCGTCGTATCACAAGCACATCGCGTTTTTTCGGAAACACCGCGACTTGATGGCTTTGATGGCGCAAAAGCTCGCCGACGAGCTGATCCATCCCCGGCCGCCGGGCCACGTGCACGTCGTGCTGGAAACCGCCAAGGCGTTAGGCGTTAGTGAAGACGAAATTTTTCTCGCGCCGATGCTCGCCGAGTTCCGCGCTCATTTAGACTACAAGCGGGCGCTCGTCTTCGAAGGGACCGTGGCGGAATTTTACGCCGCGGGCGCCACCGAGCAGCAGTTCGGCTACTGGTCGCGGGATTTTTTCCAAGCTTTGACGGCGCATTACGACCTCACGCCCGCTCAAGCCATATATTTTTCCACCCATGAAGAAGCGGATTTGAGAGAGCACGGGGACGGCGTCATGGGCCACGGGAGCTTCCGGCGCATGGTCTTGCAGCGAATCTTGGAAGACGGGCCAGCGGTGGTGAGGCCCGGCTACAGCCTGGAATATTGCGGGCTGACCTCGGTGGATTTATACGGCGCGATTTTTCAGTCGGTCCTCGAAGCGGAGGACCGTGGGAAGTGATCGACTAAAACTTCGTGTTCTTCGTGGTAAAAAAGTTGATCACCACGAAGATCACGAAGGATCGGCCAAAAAGAGAGGCTGATCAGCCTCAGGCTGACACGAAGGAAGAAAAACCATCACATCTTTTGCCAGAGCTTGCCCAGGAAACTCGTCTCTTCTTTTCCAGCCACTTGTTCCAACTCGCCCGAGTCGAGCCAGATGCCGCCGCAGCCGGTGCATTGATCGATCTGGATTTTTTGGAAGCTGCGTTCCTTCAAAGGCTCGCCGCATTTCGGGCAGCGCATGCGGCAAAGCTCCTTGAGCTGCGCTTTCTGCTCCGCGGCGTTTTTCGTCTTGAGCTTCTCGAGCAGCTCTTTTTCCTTCTTGACGAAGTACTCATCTTCCATCGCCTTCTTTCTCTCATCCCATTTATTGGCCAATGTAATGTCTCCTTCCAATTGTCAGCGGTACTTGTGCTTATCGATTCAATTCTCCGTCGTCAAGACTTTCAGCTCGCGCTGGCCCAGCCGCGCGAAGCCGCTTTCGGTGACGACGACGTGCTCGCCGATTTGAACCACGCGGTTTTCTTTCTGGACATCCTGAACGGCGCCGCGCTTCAAGCGAATCGCGGGCTTAAAGTCGAAGGTCATCCCCGGCGCGAGAACGATGTCGGAATCTCCGCGCGAGTTCTCGGGGCCGAGGCGCGGGCGCGACAGATTGCCGATGCCGCTCGAATGAAGCACGACGCCGGAGCGGTCCTCCGCGCCCAGTTTTTCCACCAGTTTCGCATAGGTGTCCGCGAGCTGGCCGCAGGTCGTCTTGCCCGGCGCGATCGAAGCGAGACACTCGTGAAGAATTTTCAGCGCCGTCTCCATCGCGGCGCGGTAATAATCGTAGCCCGGAGTCTTCGGCCCGCCGACGAAGATCGAATGATTCACCTGCGCGCGGTAGCCCTGCGTCGTGGCGTCGATCTCCTGGCTGATGATCTGTCCTTCTTTCAGAAGGTCGTCGGTGGGAGCGCCGAGGGTCGAATTGGCTTCGCTGTCGAGCGCGATCGATAGGCGCGTCGGATCCTCACCCGTCTCGGTGAGCATCGCGGTGAAGGTTTGCAGCCAAATATCGCCTTGATGCCGCGACGGCGGCCGCGCCGCGCGCCGGATCACCTCGATCGCTTTTTCTCCCGCGGCGACGCTCGCGCGGATCGCCTCGCGCTCCTCGGCGCTTCGCATCATCGCGGCCTCGTCGATCGGCCCGGGATCGGCGCCCCACTTCTCTATGGATAAGAACTGAACTCCCGGCAGCGCCGCCTTTAAGTTTTCGAGAAAGGTGACCGGAACCAGTCCCTCGGGATCGAAGCGGCTGCCGGTGAGCTTGGCCACGCCGACGCGCGTCCCGGGACGATTCAAGCCGAGGCTCTTGATCTTTTCCACGACCGATTTGGCGCCCTCGCCCTCGGCGATCGAGAGCTTGCCGTCCGAATGCCAGGCGTCGATTCTTTTTTCCCAGAAGCGGCGGTTGCGCGTGTTGCCGACGAGCGCCTGCACCGGCTTGGAATCGTCGCGCGGAAAGATCACGTCCGCGCTGCCGCCCCGGCCGCCGATCTGCGTGAGGTATTGAGCATAGGCCTTCTCGCCGCTCGCCGGCGTTATGATCGCGTCGAAGTTCCACTGCGGCCTGGCCATGCCGCGGCGGATCGCCGCCCAGCGCCGGTCGCGCTCGGCGCGCGAAAAGACGGGATACGAAACTTTGATCCGGCCCGGCGGGTCAGCTTGCGCTCGCGCCTCATCGCCGGCGGAAAATAATCCCGGCAGCAATGGAAGCGCGATGCCCGTCGATGCGATGCCGCGGAGGAAAGCCCGCCGTGAAGTCGTGAAAGAAGATCGGCTCGGCACAAACCCGTCTGTCATGGATAGCCCCTCCTATTTTAAGCGGCGCGTGAGCCGTCCGGGAAGACGCGCCGGTTCATTTTTCTCCGGCTGCCGAGGGTCTCTCGGTTCTGGTTAATTTTAGCGGCAGAGCCTCGCCGTTTTCCGGGATGTATTTGCCGACCAGCGAATTATTTCCTTCGCGCGTCAACTCGACCCTGCTGTGTCCGGCCGTCGCGATCGTCACCTCCGCGCCTTCCACGAGAATCAGCGCCAGGTATGGCTTCTGACCGGTGACGTACCACAAGCCCTTGGCGATCCCATCCGCGGCAACTTCGGTTACGCGCAGAGTCCGGGATGCGGAGCCTCTGCCGATGTATCCGCTGATATCTCCGTCCCAACGTCCGATCAGCCAGTGCTCCTGCGTCTCCTGCGCGCGCGCGGGCTGCGAACATAAAAGCGCGATCATCATAACAAAGGCCGCGGCGGTTTCGACGGCAAGCTTCATGTTGGCTCCGGCTCAATTCTGGCGCCCAGCTGGCGAAGTTTGCAGCGCAGATAAATTCGCGCGCGCGGCCGCGAAGTCGGGCTTAAGACGAAGCGCAGCCTCATATTCTCTTTTCGCCTCGGACATTCTTCCCATCCTGAACAGAGCGACCCCTAGATTGTTATGCGCTTCGACGGAGTCAGGCCCCAATTTCAGCGCGCGCCGGTAATATTCTACGGCCTCGGACGCGAGTCCGGTTTGCAGCAACGTATTACCCAATTGGTTATAAATGTCGACAAGATTCTCGCGCGCCGCCGTGAAGTCGGGGTTGAGGCGCAGCGCCGCCTCGAATTCTTTCTGCGCTTCGGCGGTCATTCCCATATGGGAGAGGACCGCGCCCAGATTGTTGTGCGCTTCGAAGTAATTCGGCTTCAGCCGCAAGGCTTCTTGGTAATGGCCCAGAGCTTCCGGCGCGCGGGCTGTTTGAAACAAGGCGTTGCCCAGATTGTTGTGCGCTTGCGGCAGGTCCGGTCTAATCCGGAGCGTCTGCTCATAGTACGGAATCGCTTCGCGCTGCCGGCCTGAGTCGGCGAGGACCATGCCGATGTTATTGCTGCACATCCAACAGCCGGGATTTTTCACCAGGGTCGCTTGATAGAGCGCGATCGGGTCCCGATACATCCGGCTCTGGCGCCAGGTCAAGAACGCCAGGAGCGCCAATACGATCGCGCATGCCGCCTGGCCCGCCCGCGGCGGCGCGCGCTCCAGAGTGGCCGCGGTCGCGGCGGCGACCACGACGATGATACCCACGCTCGCCAAATACTGGAAGTGGTCGGCCACGAACGAGAAAATGAACGGGTAAACGTTGAAGAAGCCGAGAACGGGAAAAAGCGAGCCGATGAAAAACAAAAATCCGGCGAGCGGCGCGCGTACGCGCTCTCGCACGACCCACAGCGTCCCCGTCAACGCGACCGCGGCCAGCGGAAACAGGTACTGCCACCATGCGGCAGGGTCTACCTCCCAGCGCGGATAGATGAACAAGAGATCGGCCGGCCAGATGAGCTTTCCCAGGTAAAACCAGATCACTCTGCCCGCGAGCAAGAATCGTTGCGCGAGGGTAAACTCGAACGGCGCGCCTTGCGCGCCGATGAGCGCGCGCTCCACCCACGCGGTAAAAAGTCCGGCGACCGCGCCCAGCGCGAACCACGGCAGCAGCGGCGTGACGTCGCGCCGCCACGAGAGCCGGCCGCGCTGCCACCAGAAAACGACCAGCAAGGCGCCCGGCAAAGTCGCGGTCACGGTCTTGGTCAACAAGCCGAGAACGAACAAAGCCAGCGCTATGCCGTAGAGCGCGGCGCGGCGCTCTACGTCGAAGCGCAGGTACACGAGCGCCGCGCTGAAGTAAAAAAGCGCCGAAAGCGTATTCTTCTGTTCCGTGATCCAGGCCACCGACTCGACATAGACCGGATGGAGCGCGAAGAGCGCCGCCGCCAGGGCGGCGCCGGGAATTTTCAGCCGGCGGAGAATCAGCAGCAGCAGGCAGGCGTCGGCCGCGTGGAGCAAGATATTGATCAGATGATATCCCGCGCTCGCGTCGCCCCAGAGCTTGTGCTCGAACCAGAAAGCGCTGTGCAAGAGCGGATAGTATTGCTGCGTCGCTCCGAGGTCGAACCAGATGCGCCACAAGCCGTAGAGAGAACGGAGATTCGCGCGGGTCACGTGCGCGGCGTCGTCCCAGAGAAACTTTCCGGAGAGCGCGGGGAAATAGACGATCAGGACCGCGCCGACGAGTAACGCCGCCGTCCACAGAAGTTCGGGTTGGAAGGCCGTTTGGGCAGGCGGCGCCGGACGCGGGCGCCCTCGGTCCGGACCTTTTGTTTTCACCTTTGCGGTTTTCTGAGTCGCAGCCATGGCACGGGCTTATTGCGCGCCTTAGCGAGTGTTTGGCCGAGACGCCGAACCGCTGTGCTCGCGAGCGGCACTCACCGTGCCGTTCGCGCCGCGCCGAGCACTGATGACCAGGCCGCGCTGGTTGGAATCCAGGGGGTCGCCGCCGATCCGATAGACCGGTTGATAATTGTTTTCGACGAATTCGAGGATCTCACGGCCGCTCTCGGGACTCTCGCCGAAGCGGCGCACGCCGAACTCCTGCAAATCGCGCGTGATGAAGACCACTCGGTCGGGCGGATCGGCGTGCAATTGTTCCATCAAGATTTTTCGTTCTGCGGGCGTCAAGAAGGCCGGCTGGAAAACGTAAATGGACGCAGGGCTCGGCAGGCGCGTCAGGTAATTCAACATGATGCCTTCCGGCAATACGAGCAACGTTTGCGCCGACCGGTCGGCCGTCAGGTACCTCCTCGCCGCCTCGACCAGCGCGCCGGACGGCTCGACGTCCGAGGCGTAGGCGTAAAATCGGTCCGGCCCGGTTCCCACGGGTTGCTCCTGAAGCGCGAACCGGTCGGCGGAATCCCACGCGACGGCGCCGCCGCCGTAAAGTATCACGACGATCAGCAGAGCTTGATAACATATTCGCGCCGTTCCAACCAGGGCGAAGCGATCCGGCACGACGGAAAGCAAAGTTGCAATGGCGACAATCGCCGCCAGGGCCGCTTGGTAAAAGCCGTAATGGTACACTCTGGGATTCAAAGCCATGCGTACGAGCAGAACGGCGGCCGCAAGCCACAGCAGAATCCGGGTGGCCGTCGCAGCGTCGACGCGGGCGTCGGACCGGGCGCGCCCCATGCGCGATAGCTCCAGAAGCCCGGCCAGGATCAGCAGTGCGGGAATGGTTCGCCCCACTTCATTCCAGGGAACCCACGAAAAAATCCAAATGCCGGAGATCGCCGCGAGCGCGGCAAAGAGGTACAGCAGGTCGGGAGAACGGCTCCAGCGTCGGCACGCCCAGCCGATGCTTCCGGGGATCGCGACGGCGACGCCGCCCCAAAGAACCTCTCGCAGCAGATTCGCGGAGATGTTGTCGGTGCCCCGAAAGTATTGCTGTTCCAGCCCTCGTAAGTGAGCCGGAAACCGCAGTGGAGTGATCCACGCATTGTTCGCGTATTGCAGCGCGTCCGAAAGCGGAACCCCGGTCCACAGCCGGAACAGCGCCGTCGCCGCGAGCGGCGGCACGATACCGCCCAGTACGAAACAGAGCGCGGGCACGGCCCAGCGCCGGTTCCACGGCTCGCCGCGTAGTTTTTGCATCAGCAGCGCGACCGCTCCCGTCGTCACCGCCGCCGCGGCGAGGATGAATTCCGGCTTGAGCAGGACGCAGAGGCCCGCCAGAATCCCCGCGCCAAAAAATTTCCAAGGGCGAAAATGCTCGACGATGCTGCGCCACATCAAAACCAACAGCAGGGTCAGCGCTATTCCATGCGTGGCCTCATGCGCGTAGGGAGCGGCGTACGTGTAGTTCCCGATGCCGGCCAGGTGGGAAAAAGAGAACACCGCCACGAAGACGGCGCACGAGACGCACGCTGCCGCGCGCCCCCAGCCTTCGCGCATCAAATAATACAACAGGACAAGGATCGTCGCGTAAACAGTCAAGTTGGCGGCGATCAGCGTGGTCAATCCCACTCCAGCCGTTTTGAAGAGCAGGCTGTGGAAATATTGCGACAGCGGCCCGTAGATATGGTACACGTCCCGATAGAGCACGGCGCCTTGACTGAGGCGCCAGGGCAGGTAAAGTTCGCGGCCGAAATCCACCACCGGGTCCGGCCACTTGCGCCAGGATAAATAAAGAAAAAAAATCGCCAGCAACACCAGGGCTGCCAGGAGCGCCGTATCGATCAACGTCCACGGGCGCGCGGGAAGAACCGGCGCCGCACGGTTACTCGGTGTGGCTTTTTTCGCCTTGGCCATGCCGGCGATCAAATCCCCGCATACCACTCATAACCGCGGTCTTCCCAATAGCCGCCTTTGCCCTGGGCGATTTCTTCGAAGCTCGCGACGAACTCGATGCGCCGGATGTACTTCGCCATTTTGTATCCCAACTGGGTTTCCACGCGCAGCCGCAGCGGCGCGCCGTGCTCGACGGGCAGCGGCCGGTCGTTCATCTCGTAAGCGAGGATCGTCTGCGGGTGGCCCGCGTCGCGGAGATCGATGCTTTCATAGAACGCGTTGCCGTCGTCGTCGGTATCCATGCAGTAGAAAACTGCGTAGCGCGCGCGGGGGTCCGGCTCGACGTTGATCATGAGCTCCTTTACCGGCACGCCTTTCCACTTGGCGATCGCGCTCCAGCCCTCGACGCAATCGTGGCGCGTAACCTGCGTCCGCGCCGGCATCGCCTTCAATTGCTCCAGAGTAAAGCGCGCGCGCTTTTTCACCAGGCCGCCGACTTCCAATCGCCAGTTCGGCCAACCCTGGGCGCTGTCTGTTTGGTACTCGATCGTGAACGGCGGCGGGTTGCCGTTGGGCTTGAAGTGCTTCGAAATGTCTTTTTCCTCGAATTCCTGGGCCAGGCGTCTTTTCCCGGTCAGCAAGCGGAGCAGGCCGCGATTGGCCGACTCGGCCCATTCGAGAACCGAAACCACCTTCCGGTTCTGCTGCAGGCCGTTGAACAACTTTTCGCAGCCGGAAAGAAGGACGATGCCGCCGAGTTGAAGCGCGCCCATAAGAATCCGCCTGCGCGAGACGGCCGGACTATTTTTCTGCATCGGTTTTTTCCTTTCTCTCCGTCTGCTCAGCGGCGGGCTTAACCGTTTCAGGCTTGAATGGTTTCCGGGGTTCGGGGTCAACGACTTCGGAAGCTTCCGGGCTGAAGTGTTTCAGGGTTGAAGGTTTGAGACCTTCGGCAGGCTCAGGATTCAAGGGCCGTGGCGCTTCAGCGCCGGCGTCAGTTTGTGCTTCTTCCTTTTGAACTCTTGGCGCTTCAATTTTTAAACTCTTCTGCCGATACCAGCCCGTGATCATCGACCGCATGTTGTTGATGACGCCCGTGGTCGCGACCATGAAGACGTGGCCGAAGGTAAAGAAGGCGAAAAGAAAAGTCGTAATGAAATGAAAGCTGCGCGCCGATTGTCTGCCGCCGAACATCGCCGGCAGCCAGTTGAACGCCGCGTCCATTTGCGGCGACATGGCGAATCCCGAGGCGATGATGAGCGGCGTGAGGATGAAAAACACGCTCGTGTAGGCGAATTTCTGCAGTGGATTGTATTCACCCTCCTGCGGCGAAGTTTTCCTCAGCCGCAGGTAGTAAAGCACCATGGGAAAAAGCTTGCGCACGTCGCGCGGCGTCCAAATGAATTTTCTCAAATGGCCGTTGGCGAGATTGTAGATCAGATAGAGCAGCCCGTTCAGCGCGAAGATCCAGGCGAAGAAAAAATGCCATCTCCTGCCGCCGGCCAGCCAGTAGAAGCCGGGAATCGTGATCCAGCTGGGAAAGGCGCGCGGCATCGGGCCCATCTCGGTATTCTGCAATCCCAGAAAGCCGGTCGTTTCGATCCTCCGGCCGTAAAGCTCCGTGTAGGCGCGCAGCGCGCCGTCCTCGCGCGCCGTGTAGATCGAAAAAAAGGCGTCTTCCGGCTCCGCCTTGCTGCCCCAGTGAAGATGCGGGTAGGCGTTGAAGATCATGAGACCGCTCATGAATAGGATCACGAGCGCGAGCGCATTGATCCAGTGGGTCGCGCGCGTGATCGGGTTGTGGCGGTAGGCGAGAGCGCTCATGTTTTTTCCGGGTCGGCGTGAGGAGTCGAAAACTCCCTCGTTCGCCAACATTTATATCACGGCGGTACGGCGCACCCAACTCGGACGCGCTGCGACGGTTCTTAAAACGAATTCTCTTGCGCGGGATAAGGTTCTTCGTGCTCCGGCGACTCTTCTCCTTTATAAAACAACGGCCGGCGCTTTTCGCGCTCCGCCTCATCCGCGCTGATGTAGCCGATGCTCGCCATGCGCGACAAGATGAGATTTCTCCGGTACAGCAAACTCTTTTCGCCGGGATTGCGCGGGCTGGGCAGCAAGCCGGCGAGAGTCGCGGCGTCGGCCGGAGTCAACGCGGCGGCGGACTTCGCGAGATAGTAGCGCGCCGCCGCCTCGGCGCCGTAGATTCCGTGGCCCCATTCGACGACGTTCAGATAGAGCTCGAAGATTCTTTTTTTCGACAGCGCGCGTTCGAGCTGTAAAGCGATCACAACCTCGCGCAGCTTTCTGAGCGGATCTTTGGACGGGCTCAAGTAGAGATTGCGGGCGAGCTGCATCGTGATCGTGCTGCCGCCGCGTTTCAACTGGCGCGTCTCAAGATCTTTCCAGAACGCTTCCTTCAGCTCGTATAAATCCACGCCCTTGTGGCTGAAAAACGACGCGTCCTCGCTGACGACGATGGCTTTCTTCAGGTGTTCCGATACCGCCTCGTAAGGCACCCAGATCTGCTGCCGGACGGGACGAAGTTTCCGGGCGCGGTATTCTTCGTCGCGTAATTCCATCAACGCCGTAGTGCGCGGATTTCTTCGCTTCAGCAGCGCGACGTCCGGCAGGCTCACATACTCGTAAGCCGCCACCCCGAGAATGAGCGACAGCAGAAGGCTCTTAAAGAGAAGGCGCTTCACGGTCGCGCCAGGAGTCTGGCGGCCTTCAGGCTCAGCGACGAAAGCGGATGCCGCCCGAGCGAGGAAACGCGAACCCAGCGCCAGCGCGGGCCGCGCGGACGCGCGGTGCCGGTGCAGAGATAGACCGGCGCGCGAATTTTTCGGTTGGTTATCGTGTGGCGGATCACGGCCATCAACGATTGCGGTTTAATCAGTTTACCCGCGCCGTTCAAATGGCGGCGGAGGGCCGCGCGCAGCGTCTCGTTCTTTTTTCTTTCGCCGCCGGGAATTTCCCAGAGGCCCGGCAAGATGCCGCCCGCGGGCCGGCGGCGCAACAGGATCTTACCCGTATTTTCGACGAGGGCTAAGGGCCAGTCGATGTTTCGCGTCACCGGCTTGGCGCGGCGGCCGCGCAGCCGGGTGCGTCCGGATTTTCGCGCGCCGCAGCATGAGGCGACGGGACACTTCGAGCAACGCGGCTCGCGCGGCAGGCAAACCGTCGCGCCCAAATCCATCAAAGCCTGATTAAAATCTCCCGGGCGCGGCGCCGCCGCCAGCCGCGCGGCGTTTTGCCGCAGATTGTTTTCCGTCCTGGCGTTGAACAGCCGCGCCAGCACGCGGCGGGCGTTGCCGTCGAGCGCGGGATAGGGCGCGTCGAAAGCGATGCTCATCAAGGCGCCGGCGGTGTAGTCGCCGATTCCCGGCAGGGCGCGGAGCGCGCGGAAGTCGCGCGGCATGTGGCCTTGGTATTCGCGCACAATCGTTCTTGCCGCCGCTTTCAAATTTATCGCGCGGCGATAGTAGCCGAGGCCGGACCAAAGCGCCAACACGTCTTCGCGGCGCGCGCGATCGAGCGCGGCGACCGATGGGAAAGCTCGCAAGAATCGTCGGTAGTAGGGAAGAACGGTTTTGACTTGCGTCTGCTGCAGCATCGTCTCGGCGATCCAGATCGCGTACGGATCGCGCGTGCGGCGCCACGGCAAATCGCGCCGCGTCCGGCCGTACCAAGCGAGCAGCGCGCGGCGCACGCGCTTGTGCTTGTCGCTGTCCACGACGGCAAGCTACTGAGTAAAAGCGCGCAAATCAAGCGCGCCTCGTCGCAGCACCCACGAATTTCGGGGATTTACGGCGCTTTCCTTGCGAAGAATCCTCTCGTGGCGTATAAATTTCTCCTATGGGCGGAATGGGACGGCTCAAGGGCTACCTGCTGCGTTACTGGCGGCGCTATCTTTTCGGCTCCGTCTGTTTATTGGCCACGGTGACCCTGGTGATGTGGATTCCGTGGTGGATGCGGGAGGCCGTCCGGATCATGGAGCACGGCGGCTCGCTCGCCGACGTGCGCTATTACGCGCTGCTGATCGGCATCGCCGGCACGGCGCAGGGATTCATCCGCACTTTTTCGCGCGCGCTTATCTTCAACGCCGGCCGCGACATCGAGTACGATCTGCGCAACGATCTGTTTGCGCACCTGCAGAAGCTGCCGATCAGCTTCTACCACTCGCAGCGGACCGGCGACTTGATGTCGCGCGTAATCAACGACATCTCCGCGGTGCGCTCGCTGCTCGGTCCCGGCATTCTCAATTTCTTCAACGCGCCGGTCTATTTCGTCTACGCCACCGTCCTGATGTTGTCGATCGACGTGCGGCTGACTCTCGTCGCGCTCCTGCCGTGCCCGCTGTTGATCTACGCGGTGCGCAAATTTCGCGGCCGGATCATGAGGGCGTCGCTCCGGGTGCAGCAGCAGATGGCGGAGCTGAGCAGCCATATCCAGGAGAACTTGAGCGGCATGCACGTCGTCAAGGCGTACACGCAGGAGGAAAATCAGATTCGCGACTTCGTCCGCCTCAATCAGGATTTCCAGGCAAAAAGCATGGAGCTGGCCAAGCTCCGTGGTCTGGTGAGCCCGGTGATGCAGGGACTCAGCGGCCTCACCGTTCTGTTCGTGATCGGCTACGGCGGCTTCCGCGTCATCCGCGGCGATCTACTCATCGCGGACATCGTCGCGTTTATCGCCTATCTCAGCGTGCTCGCCTGGCCGACCGCCGCGTTCGGCTGGATGATCTCGCTCATAGAACGCGGTCGGGCGGCGATGGAGCGGCTGGAAGAGATTTTCAAAGTCGAGCCGGCGATCACGAGCCCGGCGCAGCCGCTGGCGCTGGCGGACTCACGGGAAGGCATCGAGTTCCGCAAGGTCTCTTTCGGTTACGACGCGAAGGGGAACGGCGACGCGATTCTGCAAGAGATCGACGTCGTGGTGCCGCGCGGCCGCACGCTCGCGATCGTGGGCCGCACCGGCGCGGGCAAGAGCACCTTGGCGCAGCTCATCCCGCGGCTTTACGACGTGTCCTCGGGCGAGATTCGGCTGGGCGGAAAAGATCTCCGCTCGCTGTCGCTCGCCGAGCTGCGCCGGACGCTGGGCTACGTGCCGCAGGATCCTTTTCTCTTTTCCACCTCGCTCAACCGCAACCTGGCGTTCGGCCGGGACTCGATCTCGGACGAGGAGATCGAAGAGGCGGTGCGCGTGACGCGCCTGGACCGTGACGTGGCGATTTTTCCCGACGGCTTGCACACGGTCGTGGGCGAGCGGGGGATCACACTGTCGGGCGGACAAAAACAGCGCGCGACTCTGGCGCGCGCGCTGCTCCTCGATCCGCCGTTTCTCGTCCTGGACGATTGCCTCTCCAGCGTGGACACCGAGACCGAGGACAAAATCCTGCGCGGCCTCAAGTCCGCGCTCAAGGAAAAAACCTGCGTGATTATTTCGCACCGGATCTCCGCGGTCAGAGAGGCGGACGAAATACTGGTGCTCGACGAGGGCAGGATTATCGAGCGCGGCACGCACCAGGAGCTGGTGCTCAAAGACGGCCTCTACGCCGATCTTTATCGCCAGCAGCAGTTGTCGGAGGAGCTCGAGCAGATCTGAAGCATGGATAATCGCCCAGCGACAAACAATAACAGGCCGGGCAACAGACCGCCGGCCGGCCCATCGACTTCCCCTTACCAGGAAGAAATTTTCGGCAAGGCCTACGATCTCCGGTTGATCCGGAGATTGTGGCGCTTTCTCATTCCCTACAAAAAACTTTTCTGGCTGGCGGCGCTGCTGCTGCCGCTGCTGCAACTCTTCGGCCTCGCCCAACCCTATCTCATGAAGGTCGCCATCGATAACTACATGGCGTCGAAAGATGTCTGGGGACTCCAGGGAATCGCCGCGCTGCTGCTCGTGGCGATCGTCGGGGAGGCGGTGACCACCTACCTCCACTATTACCTGACGATGCTGGTGGCGCAGCGGTCGCTCGCCGACATGCGCGTGGCGATCTTTTCGCACGTGCAAAAACTGCCGATGAGCTACTTCGACCGCAATCCGGTGGGCCGCCTGGTGACGCGCATGACCACCGACGTGGACGTTCTGCAGGAAATGTTCGCGGCGGGCGCGATGACCGTGCTATCGGATTTCATCATGCTGGTGTGGATCGTCGCGATCATGTTCTACCTGCACGTGAAGCTCGCGCTGGTCTCGCTCGCGCTGATTCCGCCGATGTTTTTCGCGATCAATTTCTTCCGCCACCGAGCGCGGCGGGCCTACCGGCTCATCCGCGAGCGCATCGCCCGCATCAACGCCTATCTCGGCGAGGCGATCTCGGGAATGGCCGTGATCCAATTATTCGTCCGCGAGGGCAAGAGTTACCGGGACTTCGACGAGCTCAACGCCGCGCACCGCGACGCGAACCAGCTGTCCAACATTTACGAGGCGTCGCTTTATTCGATGGTCGAGGCGGCGGGCTCGATCAGCATCGGTCTGCTCCTCTGGTACGGCAGCGGCGAGGTGCTGGCCGGAGTCATCGGGATCGGAACTCTGGTGGCGTTCAAAGAATACATCAGCCGCTTCTTCGTGCCGCTGCGCGACTTCAGCCAGAAGTACACCGTCATGCAGTCGGCGATGTCGTCCGCCGAGCGCATCTTTCATCTGCTCGATACGCCGGTCGCGATCGCCAGCCCGACGAATCCGATAGTCCCGAAGCCCTTCCGCGGCGAGGTCAGCTTCGAGGACGTCTGGTTCAGCTATAAAGAAGACACGCCGGTGTTGAAGGGGGTCTCGTTCCGCATCGAGCCCGGCGAGAGAGTGGCGGTGGTCGGAGCGACCGGCTCGGGGAAAACCACGACGATCAAGCTGCTGAGCCGCTTCTACGATATCCAGCGCGGCTCGATCAAAGTCGGCGGCGTGGACGTTCGCGAGTGGGATTTACAGGCGCTCCGAAGGCACATCGGCGTTGTGCTACAAGACGTATTTCTCTTCTCCGGCGACATCCGGACCAACCTGTCGCTCGGCGACGTGGACATTCCGACCGAGCGTATCGAGCAGGCGACGAAATACGCCAACGTCGAGCGCGTCATTTATCGCCTGCCGGCCGGGCTCGGCGCGCAGGTGCGCGAGCGCGGCAGCAATTTCTCCACCGGCCAGCGGCAGCTTTTGTCGCTGGCGCGCGTGCTCGTGTTCCAGCCGGAAATTCTAGTCTTGGACGAGGCGACATCGAGCGTGGACACGGAAACCGAATTGTTGATTCAAGACGCGCTGGAGAAAGTCATGGAAGGCCGGACATGTTTGGTCATCGCCCACCGCCTCTCCACGATCCGCAACGCCGACCGGATCATCGTCTTTCACCACGGCGAGATCCGCGAAGTCGGCACGCACGCCGAGCTGATGCAAAAGCGGGGAATTTATTACCGGCTCTACGAGCTGCAATACGCCACGGAAGAGCCGAAAGTTGCGGCGGAGGATACGGGGGCGAAGATGTGAGGTTCACGGCTTCGGATTCTTGATCCAGTTCGCAATGATGTCCACGGCCTCTTTCTCCATGCCGATAAAACCGTGCCAGTGGAGAGACTCGCACGGATCGCCGGAAGGATTGGTGCCGCCGTTCACTATGATCAATTTTTTCACCGACGCGTTTTTGAGGCCGTCGATGATCCAACGCGCTCCCCGCGGGAAGGTCACCGAGCAGGCGTCTTTTTCGTGATGCAAAACGAGCACCGGAATCCTTATCGTCTCCAGTTTTTGTTCGGGCACGGCGCCGGTTCGCTTCGAGCTCGTCACGCTCGACGTGAGCGCGAGACCGGCCAGCTTCTCGTTGCCGAACGCTATCGCCGCGGCCGCGGCCGAAACGGTGCCGCGGCTGGTGCCCGGGCGGCACTCATTTCGTTTTTTACGGGGGTTCTTTTATTTGGTCGCCGTTTTGTGATAGAAAGAAAATATCTGGTGAGAAGTTTCATACCGTTCAAGCTAAAATTTCTGCTGGTTGTTTTACCCCTCTTGGCCTTGTCCTGCTCGGGCTGCTCGCCGACGTATGTCTTCCAGGCCGCCTATGAGGAGGGCAAGATTCTGTGGCGGCGGGAGCCGATCGAGGAGGCGCTCCAAAAACCCGACCTCGATCCGAAGACCCGGGACCAGTTCAAGCTGGTTCTCGACGTGCGCGAGTACGCGCGCGAGCAACTGAAGTTCAACGTCAAGGGAAGCTATGCGTCGTACTCGTTCGTCGATCGGGCGAATCTTTCGTACGTCCTCATGGCGACGCCGAAAAACGACCTGCGCCCCTATACCTGGTGGTTCCTCGTCGTCGGCAGCGTGCCGTACAAGGGGTTCTTCTCGCAGCAGGACGCGCTCGCCGAAGCGCAGGCGTTCGAGAAAAACGGCTACGACACCCACATCCGGACCTCGCCCGCCTTCAGCACGCTCGGCTGGTTCGACGATCCGCTGCTCGCGCACTTGTTGCGCTACGACAAGGTGACGCTTGCGGAGATCATTTTTCACGAGCTGTTTCATAATACGCTCTACGTCGGCGGCGCCGGCGACTTCAACGAAAGCCTCGCCAATTTCGTCGGCCACCGCGCGGCGAGTCTTTTCTTTCGCGACCGCTACGGTGAGAAGAGCGCCGAATACCTCCGGTCGATCGACGCGTGGAAGGAAGCGCTGGAGTTTTCCGGCGCGGTCGGAGACATGGCGACATCTTTGAAAAACCTCTACGCCAAAAAATTGCCGGAAGAAGAAACGCTGCGGCTGAGAGAGGAGATCTTTGCGACCGGGCAGAAAGACTGGGCGCAACGGGTCAAGGGCCGTCCCAATCACCGTTACCGCGGTTTCGGCAAGGAGAAAATCAACAACGCCGTGGTCGCCAATTACCTTCTTTATTTGAAGGACCTCGAGTTGTTCGAGGCGGTCTACGAGGCGAAGGGAAAAGATCTGGCGCAGTCGGTCGCGGCGATCAAGGAGTCCGTGCGCGGGGGAAATCCGTTCGAAGACGTGCGGACATTGGCGAAAAAGTTGAACGGCCAGGGATCACAGATCGGCAACAGTCTCCTTAAACCGGCGGATAGCGGCGACGTGGGCGGCGGCGCCGAATAGACCGGCCTTCATCGTGTTCACCGAGAGGTGCGTCGCGCCGAGCTCTTTCCATTGAGAAATCGTTTCCAGCCACTTCTCGGGCGTTGCGTTGGCGACCGTCACGCGGCCTTCGAGGCCGATCGCTGACGGATCGCGTCCCGCTTCTTTGGCATAAGCCTTTACTTTCTCGATCATCGCCCGCAGTTTCTCGCGCGGCTCGGCCAGAGGAAACCAGCCGTCGGCGAGGCGCCCGACTCTGCGGAGCACGGGCTCGGCGCTGCCGCCGAACCAAATCGGTATCGGCCGTTGAACGGGCAGCGGATTGATACCGGCGTCGGTGATGGTGTGCCACCGGCCCTTGAAAGTAACCAGCTCTTTCGTCCACAGCGCGCGCAAGACCTCGACCTGCTCCTCCGAGCGCCTGCCTCTGTCGTTAAAATTCATCCCGAGCGCTTCGTACTCGACCGGGTTCCAGCCGATACCGATCCCCAGGCGAAGCCGGCCGCCGCTCAGCACGTCCGCCGCCGCGGCCTGCTTGGCGACCAGCACGGTTTGCCGCTGCGGTAGAATGATCACGCCGCTCGCGAGTCCGATCTTTTTCGTCACGGCCGCCAGATAGCCGAACAGCACGAACGGCTCGTGAAACATATCCTGATGAGTGTATGGCGGGCTCCAGCCGGGCCGGCTCGCGGGATTCGCGCCGACGACGTGATCGTAGGGCACGATGTGGTCGTAGCCCAACTCTTCGGCGGCCTGCGCGAAGTCGCGAACGCCGGCCGGATCGGCGCCGATTTCGGTTTGCGGAAAAATCACGCCGAGCTTCATACGATCCTCCGTTACGGCGCTATGATTCTGGGCGCGAGGATTTTCACTTCGAGCCAGGCCGAAAGCTCGGCGAGGCTTTGACCGTTGATCTCGTGGCCCATCTCGTATTCGCGGTAGGTGACCTCGACGCTGAGACCGCGGAGTATCTCGATCGATTCCCGCGCGCGCTGCACCTCGATCATCTCGTCGAGCGTGCCGTGTTGGACCATGGCGGGCGGAAGACCGGTTTTTTCTTTCTTCGAGAACAGACCGACCAGCTCTTTGGGCAGCCAGGAGCTCAGCACCGCGAGCGCGGCGAAGCGCTCCGGCTCGCCCAGCGCGAGGCCGTACGACATGACGCCGCCCTGGCTGAAGCCCAGCGCGACGATTTTTTTTCGGTCGATCGGATAGCGCTCGACCGCCGCGTCGAGAAACGCGCGGAGCTGGTCCCTGGCGGAAACGATCGCGGGAAGATCGGGCGGATTTCCCATGGTCAGCGGAAACCAGCCGGAGCCGACCGCGCGGCCGCCGAGCGGCACTTCCAAAGGTCCTTGCGGACAAATCACGAGGAAGCGGCCGCCGCAGAGGTAAGGCGCGAGTCCAAGCAGGTCAAGGGCATTGGCGCCCCAGCCGTGCAGCGCCAGGATCGTCGGGTGCGGCCCGTCGCCGGCCGGCTCAAAGAGGGCGTGTGCGAGTTGCATATCTCCGCGTGCAGTCTCCGGATATATTGAGGAGGATTTGCTATTGAACGACTTGAACATTTGAACGACTTGAACTGTTCAATGGTTCAAAACGTTCAAGCCGTTCAAGATTTTTGTCAAGCCGAGTCATATTGGCCAAGGTGTTCGATTTACTCTCGCATACTCTCCAGGCTTTTTAAACCCAATTTGATCGGCACGGCGACCGCGGCGGCGGTGAGCGCGGCGACGAGCGCGACGGAAAGCGCGAGGAGCCACAGGCTCGGCTCGGCTGCGTCCGGCTTCAGGGCGCGCGCGGCGATGAGATAGACCGGCCACGCCTCGATCATCACGCACAGCCCCACGAACGCCACGCTGAAAATCATCGACGTGACGCCGCCGAAGCTGGTCGGGATTTGCGCCGCGTGATCGTAGTCGAATTTCGGATGCATCGCCCCGACGCCGACGCCGATCGCCGTGATGCCGAACGTCATCAGAAAAACGGTCACGAGAGAAAGCGCCATCATCCATCCCGGAACGTGCAGCAGCCGGTTGGTGAGGAAAGTCAGCAGCTCGCCGAGCACGAGCAGCGGGACCAGATTCATCCAGAATTTGCTCCTCAGGATGGACCTCAGGGCGATAGGCGAGGTCTGGAGAATCCACAGCGCCTTTCCTTCCAGGCTGACGGCCGGGAAGGCGAAGCGGACCGCGACGGCGCTCAAGACGAAACCGGCCAGAGCCAGGTTGGCGAACGACACCGCGGCGCGCAGGGTGGCCGCTGGAATCGGCGAGCGGTCAAGCGGCAGGGCGTTGAAGTTGTAAACGTAAACCACCATGAGCGCGATCAGGAGAAAAAGCTGGGACCACTGCGTCGTGTCGCGCAGGAAACTCTTGATGTCTTTGACCGCTATCGCCCGGGTCGGCTCGGGAAACGGCCGCGTCACGGCTTCGAGCATGGCGTCGAGCAGGCGATTGTCGCGCCGGCCTTGCCGCGATTCCTGCGCCTTCGACCATGCGGCGAGATGGACGAGCGACGAAATCCAGCATGCCACCCAGGGAAGAAACAAAGCGTAGCTCGCGAGCAACGGATAAAAGAACCATAAATCGGCGGGCCGCTTGAACAGCGTCACACCGAGAATCTCGGCCGACCAACTGCTCGGCGCGTAGGGCGACGAAGGGGTCTCCATGGCGGCCAGATATTGGAGAAAAAATCCGAAGTTTTCCGGGTGAACCAGTTGCTCCGGCCGGGAGAAGCGAAAAAGAAAATACAGGATGATGAAGGCGAAGAGCCCGATGAAAAACAACACGTCGCGGATCCGGCGCGCCGGCAAAAAATAGACCAAAAGATGAGTGACGAGCACGCCGATGGCCGCCGGAATGACGAGAAAAAGCGGCAACACCAAACCGATCCAAAAATAGAAAAGCGCGCCGCCGTGGAACACGGAGTCGTACGCGGCGAGTATCGGCAGGGTGAAGAACAGCACCATCCAGGAAGAATTGATCGTCGTGGTCGTGAGCCGGGCGGCGAAAAAATCGCGCGCCGCGGTCGGCGCCGAGCGCAACAGGTCGAGGTCGCGAGCGAGAAAAAAAGCCGACAGAGCGGTGATGAGATTGCTGAAGAGGAGCATGGAGAAAAAACTCAGCAGGATGATCAAGAGGAGCTGGAATGCGAGCGGCGGGCCCAGCCCATGCACGCTTTGGAAGTACGTCAAGACGCGCTTCACCGTCCAGTAAGTCGCGAACCAGAAGCCGACGGCGAGACCGGCGAGAAAGAGCCGGCGCAGCCAAGCGCCTTTGCCGCTCCGGAAAAGCTCGTTTTTCCAGGAAAGAACGGTGGGGGAAAGCAAAACCAAAAATTTTGAGTTTTGAGTTTTGACCCGTTCGACGACGCTCAGGGTCAACCCTGAGGTTCTCGAAGGGTTGAGTTTTGAATTAAATTCATCATTCATAATTCATCATCGGGCATGGCCGTCTCGCGTCAGTTCCAAGAACGCGCTTTCCAGATTTCCCTCGTTGACCTTTGCGAGCTGCCGGAGGTCGGCCATCGTGCCGCAGGCGATGAGCCTGCCCCGGTCGATGATCCCGACCCGGTGGCAGACCTCTTCGGCGACGCCGACGCTATGCGTCGAAAGGAACATCGCGACGCCTTTCTGCGCCAGAGAGACGAAAAGATCCTTCAACTTGCGCGCGCCGCGGGGATCGATCCCGACCATCGGCTCATCGACGATCAGAATCTTCGGCTCATGGAGCAGCGCGGCCGAGAGGACCAGCCGCTGCTTCATCCCGTGCGAGTAGCTTTCGACCAATTCTTCGCGCCACGGCGAAAGCTCGAAGATTTCCAGGAGATCGGCGATTCTTCGCTCCAGAACGGCCGGCTCGACGCGATGCAAGGCGCCGACGAATTTGAGGAACTCCCCTCCGGTCAACTTTTCGTAGATAAAGGGGCGGTCGGGAATATAGCCGGTGATCGCCTTGGCCTTCTCGGGCTCGCGCTCCACGTCGAAGCCGCCGAGCAGAACCCGGCCCGAGCTGGCGCGCAGGATTCCCATCATCACTTTGATCGTGGTGGTTTTGCCGGCGCCGTTGGGCCCGAGGAAGCCGAAGATTTCACCGGCGGGAATCTCCAAGTCGAGAGAGTTCACCGCCGCGAGCCGGCCGTAGCGTTTGGAAAGATTTTCGACGCGAATCATTTTAATTAATGGGCGAGAGGCGCGAGGCAACAGGCGCTCGTAAAGGCGGTTCGCGAACCGTCCCTACCTCATGCCTCACGCCTTTCGCCTCGCGCCTGCTCACGATGCTTCCATCACCCGGATCTTCAGGTTGCCGATGAGTTGGAGAATATCGACCTGCCGGTCGATCTCGCCTTCGAGGAATTTGACGTGGGTCGCGTCGGCCGGAAATTGATTCAAGACCGGATCCAGCGAAACCCACTCGCCCAGCCAAACCTCGGACCAGGCGTGATAGTAAAATGCGCCGCGGAGATAGACCACGCCGACGGCGGTTTTCGCCGGGATGCCCGCGGCGCGCGCGAGGGCGTTGAACAGGACGGCGTGCTCGTTGCAATCGCCTTTTTTGGTGCGCAAAACCTCCAGCGCGTTGGGAATGCTGACGGTCGGCTCCTTGGCCAGTTCGCGGTAAACCCAGTCTTTGATCCGCGCCGCGGCTTTGACGGCGTCGCTTTCTGCCCCGACGATGCTCCGCGCCACGGCGCGAATTCGCGGATGGTCGCTTTGGAGAAACGGCGTGGGTTGCAGGTATGAGGCGAATCTCTGGCCCCTTGCCGGGAGCGCATAAGAATGAACGTTGTCGAGCGCCTCGCGCTTGATTTGCAATTCGTCTTGATCGAGCCGCTGGCGGTCGCCGTCGAGGGCGAACCGGGTGAGGTCGAAGCCGGAGAGCTTCAAACGGAGAAATTCTTTGCGCCGCGGATCCGCAATCGGAGTTTGCACCGGGACGGCGGTTTGCGCCAGGAGATCGAGAGACAACGATCTCGTTCCGGGAATGCTCACCGCCTGCTCGGCGTTCTCCTTGACGAGGGACATTCCGGTAGGGCTTTCTTCCTTCAGCGTTCTGCCGGCGCCGTCAACCCAGGAGATGACCGAGATCCCTTTGAATTGCTGGCGCAGGCGAATCGCCGGCTCCATCTTTCCGCCGATTTGTATACGCTCGCGGCCTTCTATGGTGACCGCGGTGAGCTGCTGCGAGAGCGTCGCCGGATCGAAGGTCGGAAAAATATGCTCCTTTCCGGGCTCGAGGTTTTGCGTGACGACGTATGGCTTCAACGCGGCGAGCAGGTACGGCGGCTGGCGCAGCGCGAGTTCCGTCGCGCTCTGCTCGGCGCCGGAATTCAATTCCAGGCGCAGCTTGCCGGCGGCGAATGATCCGCGAGCGTTGAAGCGCACGTTATTGGAATCGAGTTGGAAAGCGAACTGTTTCAAAGCCCATTCCGGATCGGCGCTCATCTCGAGCCGCGTGGTGACCGTTTGCGTCGTCTCCATGAGATTGAGGCGCAGCACCGAAGAGCTGTGTACGTCGTAGCCGCCGGAGGACCGCGGAGTTATTTTCTGGCTCGAGTAGCCGATCTTTTCGCCGTGGAAGTAAACGCCCCACCATTCATCGAGCGGCTCGGTGATGGCGCTCACGGTGGCGAGCGCGATCGGGGCGGGCGGCGCGGCGATCTGGCGCTTCACGAGCAGGACATTCATGAAGCACCAGAAGAGAACGATGGCGACGCCCACGGTGCGGTTTAAATTCATGCCGCGCCGATTATATACTACCGGCGGTGAAAAAAGTATCTTACGGAGCCGTCAGCCGGATGTGTTTCATATGAGCTGAGAGCCGATCGCTGAAAACTTTCTCATGAAATTCGTGGCCGACAAAATGCTCGGGCGCCTTGCCCGCTGGCTCAGGATCATCGGGCAGGACGTGGCGTACGGCCCGGAGCTGTCGGGCGCGGGATTGATGCGCGCCGCGCGGCGCGAAGAGCGGCTGATTCTCACGCGCGATCTCGGCCTCGGGAAAAAAAGTCCTCCGCCCTATCTTTTTATCCGCAGCGACCATTTTCGCGAGCAGTTGAGACAGGTGATCGAAGAGTGCGGTATCGACCCGCTGAAAGATGCGTTCACGCGTTGCGTGGAATGCAACGCGCCGCTCGAGGCGATAGCGAAAGCGGAAGTGGAGGACAAGGTGCCGCCCTACGTCTTCGCCACGCAGGAGAAATTCTCTTTCTGCCGCACATGCCGCCGCATCTACTGGCCGGCGACGCACCAGGAGAAAATGGCGCAGGAGTTGAAATCGTTGGCAGGGAAATCACCTGGAATTTGAGCGTCCCGTGTGTTAATTATTACGGATTCACTGGTTATTTCTCCTGTTGAGCATTCCCCGGTAGCTCAGTCGGTAGAGCGGGTGACTGTTAATCACTAGGTCGGGGGTTCGAGTCCCTCCCGGGGAGCCAAATTTTAAGAAGGCCGCTTTTCGCCGGAGCGGCCTTTTCTTGGATGGTCATATTAACGCCGCTCAAGTGTTTTCCGAATTGACGACCTTTCCCCCGCTCCGCAAGATAAAACATGGCATCGACAAAGCGAAGGCCGGCGGCCAAGAAAAAAGGCGGACGCCGGGGAGCGACGCGTCGCTATTGGTCCGCCGCTGTCACGCGACGGAGCGACGCGCTCGATCTCGATTCCAAGATTTTCACGTCAGGCAGCTCCCGACGCATCGCGCAATCTCTCAAGCGGTCGGCCGAACGGAGCAGGAGACGCAAAGCGACGCCCTATCAATCAGCCATGTCGATGCTGAACTTCTACATCAACCGCGCCGGCAAAGGTTTGTCGAAGCGACAGAGAGGCGTCTTGGAACGAGCCAAAGGCGAACTGCGGAAAACTTTCCGCCGGGTGTGATCGTCAAAAACGGAAGGTTGAAGCTCGACTGCTAAATTTCTCTTATGGACTTGCCGTGAACCGGCCGGCGAGTCCCGGCCCGTTGGAGCAATGCGCGCACCTCTTCGTCGGTCGTCTGGGAAAAATCTTCATACCACTCGCCAACGGCCATAAAGGGATCCGGGGTTGCATCGCAGACGACTTCGTCCACTTCGCTGCGAAACTCTTCGCACGTTTCGGGGGCCGCGACCGGCACGGCGACGACAACCCTCGACGGTTCCATCTTCCGGAGCGCCATGGCGGCCGCGCGCATGGTCGAACCGGTTGCCAGCCCATCATCGACCAGGATCACCGTGCGCCCTCGTAGCTCGGGCAAGGGACGATCGCCGCGGTACAACCGCTCGCGCCGCATGAGCTCCCGTTGTTCCCGGCTTGCGACCGCGTCGATAACCGCGTCGGGGAGATCGATGTAGCGCGTCACCTCCTCGTTCATCACCCGCACGCCGCCCGTGGCGATCGCGCCCATCGCCAGCTCTTCATATCCCGGCAGGCCGAGTTTGCGCACCAGAAAAACGTCCAGCGGCGCGTGGAGCGCGAGCGCCACTTCATAACCGACCGGCACGCCGCCGCGCGGCAACGCCAGCACGACCACATCCGGCCGGTTGGCATACCTCATCAATCTCCGAGCCAGTTCCTTACCGGCGTCCGATCGATTGGCAAAAAGTTTGGCCATGGTCTGCGCCCTGACCACTGAGCACGTCGTCAATTGGAGAACGTCAAGCGCGCCGGTATTGGCGATGCGCGCGAGAAAGAAGCCGTCGGACTCATCACGCGCGCCGAGCACGGGTGCGCGCGGCTTTGCGCGCCGCAACGGTGCGTCCGCGCCGGCCCTTGGTGCGCGCCGCCGGGCGGGCGGACGCCGAGCGCTCGCGCTTCAGGGCGGCTTCGGTGGCTCGTGCACGGCGGCGAGACGTTGTCGATTTTCTCGGCCGGCCGGATTTATAGGCGCGCACGGCGCTCCGGCGGGTTTTTTCGGAAACACCGCCTTTCTCAGGCGGCCGAAGCGGAACGCCCGCGCGGCGCGCTTTCGATAGCCCGATAGCGATCGCTTGCTTGGTCGACCGCGCGCCGTGTTTGCCTTCCCGGATATGATGCATCTCCTCGCGCACGAATTCGCCGGCTTGCGTGGTCGGCGATTTTCCTTTGCGCCGGGCTCTCTGGGCTTTTTCCAAGGTTTCTTTCTCCGGCATAGAAACCTCCAACGAAATAAATTCCGCCGTTCCGCGTGAGGCAGACCACGGATGGGCGGGGTTGCCGTGCCGGCGAACAGAGAGCAGCGCGGCACCCGACAAGCAAAGGGCCTCTTCAATCCTAGCTTAACCGGCTTCATGCGATCGCCAAATCCGGTGATTCCTTCAGGGAAGTTACGCCCGGCGGCCGTTCAGAGGTTGGGCGTTGAGGCGGGGCCCGATAAACTCATCACTGGATCCATTTGAATCCGATTCTGTGATCAAATACGATGCTGATCAGCGCTGAGCGAAAGATGAGGTGATCACATGCTGACAGCCGAGGAAAATGAGATGCTCACCCGCGTCGGCCCCGGCACGCCCGTGGGAGAACTGCTGCGCCGCTATTGGCATCCGGTCGCGATCGTCAAGGAGCTTACCGAGGAGCAGCCGATCAAGTTTGTCAGAATTTTCGGCGAAGATCTCGTGCTGTTTCGAAATAAGAGTGGAGAAGTCGGTTTGTTGGAAGACCGCTGCTCGCACCGCGGCGCGTCGCTTTCTTACGGCCGGGTCGACGAGCGCGGCATCGCCTGCGGTTATCACGGCTGGCTCTACGACACGAAAGGCAATTGTTTGGAGACGCCGGCCGAGCCGCCCGGAAGCAAGTTCGCGCTGACCATAAAACACAAAGCCTACCCGACGCAAAAGTTCGCCGGTTTCTATTGGGGCTATCTCGGGCCGCTTCCCGCTCCCGTGATTCCGAAATACGACGTATGGGCGCGCACGGACGGCTGGCATTGGATTCGCGCGCTGCCGCGTCTGGACTGCAACTGGCTCCAGGCGATGGAAAATTCCGTCGACACCACCCACCTGCACATTCTCCATCAGGAGCTCGTCACGCGCGGCTTCACCGTGCGCGGCACCACGCGCGGAACGATCGACGATCTGGAGAAATACGCTTTTTACGAGGTGCCTTACGGGATCATGAAGCGGCGCGAGTTCACCGACGGCACGATGGAAGAGCATCCGATTATTTTCCCGAACATCCTGCGGCAGGCGAATCGAACGCAGATTCGGGTGCCGATCGACGACACGCATACCTGGGTCGTCTATCTTCATTTTGTCCCCCGCAGCGAAGGAGAGCCGATCGACGGCGACGAAGTTCCGGTCGATTATAGGAAAGACTTCAAGAATCCCGCGGACGCGCTCCATCCGTTGGCCAGGTTCAGTATGGACGAAGTAGACGGCCAGGATTTCATGGCCTGGGAGACGCAGGGGCCGATCGCCGATCGCACGCGCGAGCGGCTGGCGACCTCCGACCACGGCGTCGTGATGTTCAGGGAGATGCTCAAGGCCGAAATCGAGAAAGTCCGGCGCAACCTCGATCCGATGAACGTAATCCGCGATCCGCACCATCCGATCATCGATACGCAGCTCGAGGCGTCGCTGCGCGCCGAAAAGGCCGGCTCCGTCACTTATCATCTGCCCACCGGACGGCAATGAAAATCGCCAAGGCGATCGCCGCGCGCCTGCTTTCGTAGCGAGACTGTTGAAAAAGCTCCCGTTCGCCCTTCGAAACGCTCAGGACGAACGGGGGGGTGGTGCTTTGAGGAGGTTGATTTATTTTCGTTCATGCTGAGCCCCGTCGAAGCGTGAGAAGCGCTTTTTCAACAGTGCTTTTACCTCGGGCGCCGGTGTGCTAGATAAAGTCGAAAGGATATTCTGAAGAGGGGGCGAGATGGCGAAAAAAGTTGTCGGCAATCCGACGCCGAGAGTGGAAGGCGAATATAAAGTAACCGGCAAGGCGATGTATGCGGCCGATGTAACGCTTCCGGGAATGCTGTGGGGCAAGACTTTGCGCAGCCCGATTTCTTACGGGCGCATCAAAAAAATCGATCCTAGCCGCGCGCTACAGCTGCCGGGCGTCCACGCGGTCGTCACCGGAGAAGACGTGACCGGACTCAAGATCGGCAGGAAGCTTTACGATATGCCGATCCTCGCCGACGGCGTCGTACGCTTCATCGGCGAAAAAGTCGCCGCGGTCACGGCGGACGACGAGCATACCGCCGAAGAGGCGGTGAATTTGATCGACGTGGAATACGAAGAACTGGCGCCGGTGCTGGATCCCCTCAAAGCGATGGAGCCCTCCGCGCCGATCTTGCACCCCGACGTGCCGAATTATAAAGGCCTGCCCAACAAGCTGGCGGCGGCCACCAACGACTTCATCTATGTCACCTGGAAAAAAGGCGACCTCGAAGCGGGTTTTCGCGAGGCGGACATCGTCGTCGAGAATATGTTCTATACCAACCCGGTCCATCAAGCTTACATCGAGCCGCACTCGTGCATGGTCAGCGCGGCGCCGGACGGCTCGGCGGAAATCTGGGCGTGCAGCAAGGTGCCGTACGGGCTGCGCGAGCAGGTGGCCAACGCCGTGCGCACCACGCCCGATAAGCTCGTCGTCCATCCGTGCTACATCGGCGGCGACTTCGGCGGCAAGGGCGACTTCATGGACGTCGCGCTGGTTTACGTCATGTCGAAAAAAAGCCGCCGGCCGGTCAAGATGGTGATGGATTACGACGAGGAGTTCGTGGCCGGCAATCCGCGCCACGCGTCGGTGATTCGAGTGAAAACCGGCGTCAAGAAAGACGGCGCGATCGTCGCGCATCACATGGAATTCGTCTTCGACAGCGGCGCTTACGGCGCGTTCAAGCCCAACGCGTTTCTCGGCGGCCCGCACGCCTCCGCCGGGCCGTACAAGATTCCCCACGTGTTCATCGAGGAGCACATGGTCTACACGAATAAAATTCCGTGCGGCCACATGCGCGCCCCGGGCGACCCGCAGGGCTTTTTCGCCAACGAAAGCCAGCTCGACCTGGTCGCCAAGAAGCTCGGGATGGACCGGATCAAATTTCGACAAAAAAATCTGATGCACGACGGCGACCAGGACCCGACCGGCGAGACCGTCCACTACATCAAGACCGAAGAGACGCTCGAGCGCGCTCTGAAAGACGCGGATTTTTACCGGCCCAAGCCCAAGAACGTCGGGCGCGGCGTGGCGCTGGTCCAGTGGATGCCGAACGGCGGCTCGGGCACGGTGCGAATCGAGATCGACGCAGAAGGCACGGCAACCATTTCTTCCGCGATGCTCGATCAAGGCGCCGGAACATATACGCTCCTATGCGAGATCATCGGACAGGAACTGGAAATCCCGCTCAATCAAATCAAAGTCGAAATTCTGGATACCAAGACCGGCAAGCAGGACACCGGCGTCGGCGCGAGCCGCGCGACGCGGGTCTACGGCAACGCGGCTTACCAGGCGGCGATCAAGGCGGTCGAGGAGATCAAGCGCGTGGCCGCGGAACAGATGAAGACCTCGCCGGATCAACTCACGCTCGCGAAAGGCGGCGTGCAGCCCAAGCGCGGCGGCAAGCGCGTGAGTTACGCCGATCTTGTCAAAGCGAAGGGCTCTCCGATCGCCGTCGAAGCGACTTACAGCGACACTTCTAAAGTTCACGAGGCTTCGATGTGCGCTCAGGTCGCGGAAGTGGAAGTCGATCCCGAGACCGGGCAGGTAAAGCTCAGAAAATTTACCTCGACGCACAACACGGGAACCGTCATCAATCCGCTTATGCATCAGGGGCAGATCGAAGGCGGCGCCATGATGGGAATCGGTTACGCTCTCATGGAGCATCTCATGATCTCCGACGGCAAAGTGACGACGACGCACTTCGGCGACTACAAAATTCCCACGATTCAAGACGTCCCGGTATTCAAGACTTCGGTTACTCAGAGACTGAAGGGTGCCGGGCCGTATCACAGCATGCCGATCGGTGAGACTACCAATATTCCGGCGGCGGCCGCGATCGCCAACGCCGTCGAGGACGCCGTGGGAGTGAGGATCAACTCGCTGCCGATTACGGCGGAAAAAGTGCTGGCGGCGCTCCGCGGCGCGTGACGTGTGAACAATCTTTCGTCACCCTTCGACAGGCTCAGGGTGACCGACCCTTATCCACTGCGTCTTCTCTCGGATCCGAAAGCCGATCTGATTCGAGCGGCCGGGGTGGCGAACGAGGGCCATTGGGCCGGTTTGATTTCGCATCCGGTCACGTTCGTCGTCGATCGGCAGAGAATCGTCCGATGGATTTACACCGGCGACAGCGCGTCCGATCGCCCGAGTCCGGTCGCCCTGGCGAAGACGGCCGTGATGGTTGCGAGAGGAGAACCGCTGCCGGAGGAACATGGCTAGGTCCTCTCGGATTGTCATTCTGAGGCGCAGCCGAAGAATCTCGGAGAGATCCTTCGCTTCGCTCAGGATGACATGCCAACTGTGACTTCCGCATCTGGAAGGAGTCAGTCATGTCTGACCACGCCAAGCCGCTTGAAACCGTTCCCGGCGTAGGATCATCGGTTCCCGAATGGCCGAAAAGTTCCGCGTCGGATCACTGGATACACATCGAGGAAAGTCCACGGCGCGTGCGCGTAACTTTCGGCGGCGCGACGATCGCCGACAGTAAGCGCGTTCTGCTTCTCCGCGAATCTAAATGCTTACCGGTCTACTATTTTCCGAGCCAAGACGTGCGCCTGGACCTCATGCAGCCTACGACTAAGCGGACTCAGTGCCCCTATAAGGGCGACGCTTCCTACTGGACGATTGTCGTCGGCTCAAAGACCGCGGAAAATGCAGTGTGGAGTTACCTCGATCCACCGGCCTCGGCGGCGGCGATCAGAGGATGTTTCGCTTTTCAATGGACTTCGATGGACGCCTGGCGCGAAGAAGAGGAAGAGATCTTCGTCCATCCGCGCGATCCCTACAAGCGGGTGGATGCGCTGCAAAGCTCCCGGCACGTTCGGATCGTGGTCGCCGGCGAGACCGTCGCCGATACGCGCCGGCCGCGTCTCCTCTTCGAGACCGGCCATCCATCGAGATATTATATCCCGCTGGACGATATCAGGCAGGATTTGTTGCTGCGGTCCGAGACGACTTCCCGCTGTCCTTACAAAGGGCCCGCCTCTTACTGGTCGGTCAAAATAGGCGACAAAATTTTTCCGGACCTGGCGTGGAGCTATCTCGATCCGATTGCCGAGTGTCCGAAAATCAAGGGGCTGCTCTGCTTTTTTCAAGAACGGGAGGCGACGATCCACGTCGATGGGGAGGAATTGCCCAAGCTCTGGACGAAATGGTCCAGGTGAAAGAAAGTGAGCAGTGAGCAAAGAGAAAACCATGAAAGCGCTTTACTGGGATGGAAACGATTTAACGCTTAAAGCCGCACATCCGACGCCCGCGCAAAGCCGCGACCAAGCTCTCGTCCGCGTCCGTCTCGCCGGTATCTGTTCTACGGACCTTCAGATCTTCCAAGGCTACATGGGATTTCGCGGCGTGCCCGGGCATGAGTTCGTCGGCGAGGTGATGGAAGGCCCGCCCGCCCTGGCGCGCAAGCGCGTCGTCGGCGAGATCAACTTCGGTTGCGGCCGGTGCGAATTTTGCCGGCGCGGGCTAAGCCGTCACTGTCCGAAGCGGCAAGTGATGGGCATTCTCGGCGCGGACGGCTGCTTCGCCGAAGTCGTCGCCGTGCCCGCGCGCAATCTTCATCCGGTTCCGGAGAGCGTGTCGGATGAAGAGGCGGTTTTCACCGAGCCGCTGGCGGCGGCGTTCGAAATTCTCGAACAGGTCGAGATCGATTTTACGCGTGAAGTCCTGGTCTTCGGCGACGGCAAGCTCGGGCTTCTCTGCGCTCAGGTTCTGGCGCTCACCGGCGCGCGCGTGACGCTCGTCGGAAAGCATCCCAACAAGCTCGCGATGGCCAAGAAGGCCGGCGTGCGCTCTGTTCTGCTGTCCGATTGGCAGTCGCGTCCGGCGGACATCGTCGTCGAAGCGACCGGTTCGGCGTCCGGCCTCGAGACGGCTCTCGGCGCGGTGCGCCCGCGCGGCACGCTGGTTCTGAAGAGCACGGTGGCCGAGGAGCACAAACTTTCGCTCGCGCCCGTGGTGATCAACGAGATCAACGTCGTCGGCTCGCGCTGCGGCCTTTTCCCTCCGGCGCTCGATGCGCTGGCGCAAAAAAAACTCGCCGTCACCCGATGATCGAGAAAATCTACCCATTAAGTGAAGGTCTTGATGCTGTCGCGCACGCCCGCCGGACCGGAGCGCTTAAAGTACTGCTGAAGAGCTAGAATAATCTCATCCGCGGCCCGCCTCACCTCAGAAATCTTTTAAATAGTTGACAAATACCTCGCCAGATTGGTATATAGCGCCAATTTGCCGTCGGATATGCCTGACTAGCGGGCCGCAAGAAAGGAGTCCCATGAATTATTTTCACCCGTACGCGCCTTCACTGGACGAGACGATAATCACTGCGTGGGATTCTCAGGTCGCCGAGACTCCGTGGCTGGCGCCATCGCTGGCGGCGCAGACTGCTGATTTATTCCCCCGCTTCGCCGTCGCTTACGCCCAGTTGCGCGCCTTGCCGCGCGGCGCGCGCCGCGCGCTGCAGCGTCAACTCGCGCACTCGCAAGAGCTGGCGACGATTCCGTCTGAGTGGCAACAGAAGCTGGCCCGCTCGCTGGCCGGCGCGGCGCTGCTGTTGGCGCTTAGCCACGGAGTAGCACAGGCGAACACGATCACGGTTAACACAAACGTTCCGAAGATCATCACAGACGGCAAGTGTTCGCTGGTCGAGGCGATCATCAATGCCAACAACGACGCCGCGACACACGTCGACTGCGCGGCAGGCAGCGGCGCGGACACGATCGTGCTGCCGGCGGCCAGTGTTCATACGGTTTTAACCGACTACGATTTTACCTATGGCGCGACACGTCTGCCGGCGATCACGAGCCAAATCACGATTCAAGGAAACGGCAGCACGATAAACCGAAAGAAGAGCAAGTTACTGTCGCGTCTCATCGCTGTTGCGGCGAGTGGCGATCTCACGCTGGATCGGGTCACCTTAAGCGGCGGGGGGCAATACAATGGCGGTGCCATTATTAACTTAGGGAGTCTAACGGCCACGAATAGTACGATCTCAGGCAATACGGCTGTCAAAGGCGGCGGCATATACAATGCCGGCGGCGCTCTCTCTGTCGAAGAAGCTCTCTTTACCAAGAATGCAGGGGTCTATGGCGCCGGGATATTCGACTACAGCGGCACGACCGATATCGAGCAGAGCACTTTCACGGGTAACAGGACGGTGTATGGCGGGGCCGCTGTATATGGTCGCTTTGGTACGGTAACCATCCAAAACAGTACCATCACCGGTAATAGAGCCAGCCGTGCCGCGATCTATAATCAAGGCGGCATCCTCGAAATTCACAATACTATTATCACCAAGAACAGCGCTTCAGAGCATGGCGGCGGAGTGATGTCCAATAATAACCGGAGCTTTTCGCCGCCACCGTGTTCGGTGACGATCGAAAACAGCACGATTAGCGCCAACGCGGCTCATTATGATGGCGGCGGGATCGAGAACGAAAGCTGCACACTGGTCGTTAGCAACAGCACAATATCGGCCAACAAGTCCGGAACGGGTGCTGGCGGAATATCTACGGGTTTTGCACCGAGTCTGATTGAGAACAGCACGATTTCCGCAAACAGTGGGAGATATACAGGCGGGGTGTACGGAGCTACCATCACGGTCACAAACAGCACCATCACGGGTAACAGGGCGAAATTAGTCGGCGGGGTTTACAATCGAGGCGACATGACTGTAAAGCGGACTATTGTGTCGGGAAACAAAGGGCCGGTGGGTGAGGCCTTAAGCAATCCCTCCGGGACGATGACCGTCGATAATTTCAACCTCTTCGGCACCAACGGCAATGCCGGGGTCAGCGGATTTACCGCTGGCGCCAGTGATATCATCCCGGGTGCCGGCGTCCTCACCGGCAATATCCTCGCGCCGCTGGCGAACAACGGCGGGCCGACTCAGACGCATGCCCTCGTCGCCGGTAGTCCGGCGATCGACGCATCACCGGTCGACGCGGATTGTCCGTCCAGCGACCAACGTGGAACCTTGCGACCACAGGGTCCGCTGTGCGACATAGGTGCTTTCGAAAAGTAGGCCTATGAATTATTTTCAGCATGTTTCTCTAGCGGCGGATCAGACGATTATCGCCGCGTGGGACTCGCAAGTTGCAGAAGCGATCGGAACGCCCGAGGTTGAGGAGCTCTTAGTGCAGCGGGGAGGCGAGTTGTTTGCGCGCTTCGCTGTGTGCTACGCGCAGTTGCGCGCATTGCCGCGGGGCGCCCGCCGCGCTCTGCTGCGTCAACTCACGCGGTCGCAAGTCCTGACGGGCATTTCACCTGAGTCGCAACGCAATCTCGCGCGCACGTTGGCCGGGGCGGCGTTGGTGCTTGCGCTGGGACAAGGAGTGGCTCAATCGGCCACGATTACCGTCAACACAAACATTCCAACGATTCTTGCGGACGGAAAGTGTTCGCTCGTCGAGGCGATCATCAACGCCAACAACGACGCTTTAACCCATCCGGACTGCGCAGCGGGCAGCGGCGCCGACACGATCGCGCTGCCTGCGGCCAGCGTGCACACGATTTTAACCGATTACGACTCCACGTATGGCGCCACGCGGTTACCGGCGATCACGAGCCAAATCACCATTCAAGGAAACGGCGGCAAGATCACGCGGAAGAAAAGTAAGCTCCTCTCGCGCTTAATTGCCGTGGCCAGCTCAGGAGACCTTACACTGGACAATGTAAGCGTAAGCGGCGGGGCGCAATATTTCGGCGGCGCCATAGTTAATTTTGGCATGCTCACGATTACGGACAGCACACTCTCCGGCAATACGGCCGTCCGCGGCGGCGCCATATATAACTACACGGACGGCGCGGTCACAATTTCTAATAGCGTCATAACCGGCAATAAAGCCGCCTATGGCGGCGCGGGTATATTTACGTACCGCGGCGCAGTCACTGTAGAGAGCAGCGCCTTAACAAAAAATGTCGCTCCTTATGGCGGGGGCGTCTATAGCTACAATGGGACGGTGAGTATCGAGAATAGCACCATATCAAGCAATACGGGCTATCGCGGGGGTGGAATTCGTTATCATGGGGGAGAGTTCACCATCGAGCGCAGCCTCGTTGCAAACAATAAGGCTGCCGCCAGTGGAGGCGGTATCTCAGGCGAAGACAACGGAACTCTCACCATAAGCAACAGCGTCATTTCGGGCAATAGCACCCCTTCGTTTGGCGCCGGCATATCGCTGGCTTCCGCCTACGTGACAATCGAAAACAGCACGATCTCCGGCAACAAGGCAGGTTACGCGGGTGGCGGCATTGCGAATTTCGGGGCATTTCTAATCATCGAGAACAGCACGATTTCCGGCAACAGTGCCAAGAGGATCGGCGGCGGCCTATGGAACCAAGGGCCCGCCGCTCTTAGCCAGACGACCATTTCAAGCAATAGCGTAAAAAATATCGGCGGGGGCATTTACAACTCGTTCAATCAACTGACTTTGAACCGTAGTCTTGTTTCCGGTAACAAGGCCGGAGTCGGACCTGAAATAAACAATCGCAGCTCGAATTCGGCGACGGTCGTCGCCGATAACTTCAACCTCTTCGGCGTCAACGGCAATTCCGGGGTCACGGGCTTTGCCCCCGGTGTGTCCGACATCGTACCTCCCGCCGGCGTTCTTATCAGCAACATCCTCGCGCCGCTCGCGAACAACGGCGGGCCGACTCAGACGCATGCGCTCGTCGCCGGTAGTCCGGCGATCGATGCATCACCGGCCGACGCGGATTGTCCGTCCACCGATCAGCGCGGCACTTTGCGACCCCAGGGCCCGCTCTGCGACATCGGCGCTTTCGAAAAATAAGAGCGTATGAATTATTTTCAGCCATACGCGCTGGACGAAACGATAGTCGCTGCGTGGGATTCTCAGATCGCCGAGACACCGTGGCTGGCGCAATCGGCGGCGGCGCAGAGTGCTGATTTATTTCCGCGCTTCGCAACCTGCTACGCGAAGTTGCGCGCATTGCCGCGGGGCTCGCGCCGGGCGTTGCAGCGGCAGCTCGCCCGCTCCCAAGGACCGGCGGCGATTCCGCTGGAGTGGCAGCCAAAACTCGCGCGCGCGTTGGCCGGAGCCGCGTTGTTGCTGGCGCTGCGACAAGGTTCAGTGCAGGCGGCCACGATAACGGTCAACACAAACATTCCGAAGATTCTTGCAGACGGCAAGTGTTCGCTGGTCGAGGCCATGGTAAACGCCAATGATACGGCTACAGGTCAGCCCTACGCGGACTGCGCGGCGGGCGATCCTACCGGAGCCGATACGATCATCCTGCGCAAAGGGACTCAAACGCTCGTAGATTTCTACTACTATGGGCTTGGTTTGCCGCCGGTTACCAGCCAGATCACGATTCAAGGCAACGGCGCCAAGATTGTCCGCGCAAAGAATGCACCGGACTTCGGTCTGTTCTTGGTGCGTTCGTATGGTGGCGACCTCACACTCAATAATCTGACACTCAGCGGGGGTACTCAGTATGTCGGCGCTGTATCTAATCACGGAACTCTCAGAATCACCAACTGTGTCATCACAGGAAACCGAGCCGTAAGCGGCGGCGGAATATATAATCGCGGCCTTGGCTATATAAGCGACAGCACAATCTCGACAAATAGGGCGACATTCGGCGGCGGCGTGTTCAACATCGGCTCTCTACGAATCATTAACTCTGTCATTACCGGTAACACGGCCAGCGGTTTCGGCGGCGGCGTTGATAACGCCTACAGTATCAGCCTTTCTATCGAGAACAGCACTATCACGAAAAATTCGTCGGATAACGGCGGCGGGGTAAGCAACTATGGAGGTACCTTTAAAATCTCCAACAGCACCATTTCGAAGAACACAGCTATCCACGATGGAGGCGGCGTTTACAACAATCCCGCATATGATGGCAGCTCTTCGTCTATTATCGGCAGCACCATCACGGGAAATAGCTCGGTTAGAGGTGGCGGAGTGTTTAACTCACGCAACAACTATAGTTACGGCTTCAAAACCACTCTTTCGATCAGCAACAGCACGATCTCAAAGAATTCGGCGACAAATGGCGGCGGTATATTCAGCGAGTACCCCGGCGCCGGTCTTGCGACGATGCTCTACGTGAACCAAAACAGCACGATCCAAGGAAACAAAGCTGGCAATGACGGCGGCGGCGTTTATAACGGGAGCTACTTTTACCTCGATAACAGCGCAATCTCAAAGAATTCGGCAGGGGCCCGCGGCGGCGGCGTGTTCAATGCGACCCCGTATGTTTTCTCCCCGACTAACAGCACGATCAGCGGCAACAAGGCGGCTGTTGGACCGAACGTTTTTCTGTGAGCGTCGCCGGGTTTAGTTTGGCGCTTTAGTCAAAAAACACCATGAACTACTTGCGGCCTTACGCGCCTCCACTGGACGTGACGATAGTCGCTGCGTGGGATTTTCAGATCGCCGAGACACCGTGGCTGGCGCAATCGGCGGCGGCGCAGAGTGCTGATTTATTTCCGCGCTTCGCAACCTGCTACGCGCAGTTGCGCGCATTGCCGCGGGGCGCCCGCCGCGCGCTCCAACGTCGACTCGCGAGCTCGCAAGACCTGGCGGCGATTCCGCCTGAGTGGCGACAGAAACTGGCGCGCTCCGTGGCCGGCGCAGCGTTGCTGTTGGCGCTGGGGCAAGGAGTAGCTCAGGCGGCCACGATAACGGTCAACACAAACATTCCGAAGATTCTTGCTGACGGAAAGTGTTCGCTCGTCGAGGCGATCATCAACGCCAACAACGACGCTTTAACCCATCCGGACTGCGCAGCGGGCAGCGGCGCCGACACGATCGTGCTGCCAGCAGCCAGTGTCCATACGGTATTAAACGATTACGATTTCACCTATGGCGCCACCCGTCTGCCGGCGATCACGAGCCAAATCACGATCGAAGGAAACGGCAGCAAGATTACGCGAAAGAAAAGTAAAGTCCAGTCTCGATTAATGGCTGTAACGACTACCGGCGATCTGACCCTCAAGAACGTGACGCTCAGTGGGGGGCAACATTCCTATGGAGGTGCGCTGTTCAATTATGGCGGTCTCATGATCAACGAGAGCACCATTACAGGAAACAGTGCCGTTACAGGTGGAGCGGTAGCTAACGGTGCCGGTGCCGGCCTCGTTATCGAAGATAGCCTCTTTTCGAAAAACACGGCTGTTACCGGTGGCGGGATTTTTAATTATAAAGGCGATGTCACGGTTCGTAACAGTAGTCTCACCGGACACAAGACGATCTTCAGCGGCGGCGGTTTGTATGATGTTTCCGGGACCGTAACGATCGAGAGCGTGATCATTGATGGAAATAAGGCCGGCGCCGGCGGCGCCATCTATGCCAAAGGTAGCCTGCTCGACGTTAACAGCAGCATGATCTCGGGGAACAGCGCCGGTAGTCACGGCGGCGGCATTTGGATCGCTTCTACTCTTGGCGGCAGCGCCACAGTAACGATTGCAAATAGCACGGTCGCGGGTAACAAGGCTCACTACAGTTCTGCCGGAATCCTACACCAAAACTTCGGCGGCACGCTTACGATTCAGAACAGCGCCGTTTTAGGCAATACTGCAAGTGCAGGCGGCGGAGGGATCGAGCAGACGTCCGGGACCATGACGATTGAGAATAGCACTATTTCCGGTAACCGCGGCGGTTCTGAAGGTGCCGGTATATGGAATCAGAACACTGCAACAATTCGTAATAGCACTATCTCGGGTAATACATCTAAACGGAGCGGGGGAGTTCGCAATTCGGGACAACTTACACTCGATCGGAACCTTATTTCCGGTAATAAAGCCGCAGTCGGGCGTGAAATCTACAGTTACACGAGCGGCACGGTCGTCGCCGACAACTTCAACTTATTTGGTAATAACGGCAGTGCGGGCGTGGTAGGTTTCTTACCCGGCGCCACCGACATCGTGCCGGGCGCCGGCGTCCTCATCAGCAACATCCTCGCGCCGCTCGCGAACAACGGCGGGCCGACTCAGACGCATGCGCTCGTCGCCGGTAGTCCGGCGATCGATGCATCACCGGCCGACGCGGATTGTCCGTCCACCGACCAACGTGGAACCTTGCGGCCACAGGGTCCGCTCTGCGACATCGGCGCTTTCGAAAAATAATCGTTGTCGGCCTCGTTTTTTCTCGCCAGCCTCCAGTTTACTGTAGGGAAAATCCGTCAGTTTAGCCTCCAGTAAACTTTTTTTCCAAACCCACGTCTAAGTAAGTGCCAGTTTACTTACATGGGGTTTCTACCTGCATGTTCGCGCTCAGGATACAGAAAGTTGAGGAACCAGCATGAATTATTTTAGTCCGTTCTCGCTTTCCGCAGACGAAACGGTACTCGCCGCGTGGGATTCGCAAGTTGCTCAAGCGTCGGAGGATCCCTTTCTTGCCGAGGCGTTGGCGCAGGCTGGAAGCGAGATGTTGCCGCGCTTTGCCGCCCGTTACGCGCAGTTGCGCGCGTTGCCCCGCGGCGCCCGCCGCACTCTCCAGCGCCAATTGGCGCGTTCGCGCGAGCTGGCCACGATTTCGCCGGAGTGGCAGCCAAAACTCGCGCGCACGTTGGCCGGCACCGCGTTGTTGCTAGCCCTCGCGCACGGCGTCAGCCAGGCCGCGACGATAACGGTCAACACCAACATTCCGAAGATCAATCCGGACGGACTATGCTCGCTGATCGAGGCGATCGTCAATGCCAACGACGACGCTGCAACCCATGCCGATTGCGCCGCGGGCAGCGGCGCGGACGTAATCGATCTGGCGCCGGCCAGCATCCATACGGTCACGAACAAGTTCGTCCAATATCATGGCGCCACCGGCCTGCCGACGATTACGAGCCAAATCACGATCGACGGCAACGGCGGCAAGATCGTCGCTAAAAGAGGCGCGTCGTTTCGCTTGTTGGCGGTGGAAAGCTCAGGGGATCTTACCCTATCGAACGTGACCGTGAGCGGCGGGTCGCAAAATCATGGCGGCGCGATATTTAGCTATGGCACGCTCACGATCAACGACAGCACGATCACCGCGAGCAAGGCCAACTTGGGCGGCGGCGTATTCAACGGCGCAGCCGCCGTTCTCAACATCGACGGCAGCACCATTTCGAAGAACACGGCGGCATACGGCGGCGGCTTGTACGATTACAGCGGCGCCGTCACCATCGCCAACAGCACGATCACCGGCAACAAGGCGTTCATCGACGGCGGCGGCATTTACGAACGCTCCGGTACTCTCACGGTCACGTACAGCACGATTTCGAAAAACACCTCGATTCGCGACGGCGCCGGCCTGCACGGCCGCGACAGCTACGCTACGATCGGCTACAGCACGATCTCCGGCAACACCGCCGGCTTCTTCGGTTACGGCGGCGGCGTTTACGACCGCTCGAGCACGACCACGATCGAAAACAGCACGATCTCAGGCAACAAGGCGAGAGCCGGCGCCGGCATATTCACGCGCGCGACGCTCACCGTTTCCAACAGCACGATCGCGAAAAATACCGCCGACGACGGCGGCGGGATATTGAACCTGCGCGATCTGACTCTCAAGCGCACCCTGATATCGGGCAACTCCGCGTTCATCGGGCGGGAGATCGACGATTTCGACACGGTCACGCGGAATAATTACAACTTGTTCGGTAACAACGGCTACGACGGCGTTATCGGTTTTTCGCCAGGGGGAACGGACATCGTGCCCGGCGTCGGTCTTGCCGGCATCATCGGTCCGCTCGCCAACAACGGCGGCCCGACGCAGACGCATGCGCTGGTTACCGGGAGTCCGGCCATAGATGCGGCTCCTGCGGATGCCGACTGTCCCGCGGCCGATCAGCGCGGCACCGCGCGGCCGCAAGGAGCGAGCTGCGACATCGGTTCTTTCGAAAAGTAGCGGCTCGCATCGCTGCAGCTTTCTATTCTTTATTGACAGGGCGCGGTTAAATTTAGTATATAGCGCCAGTTTGTAGCGCTATATGGCCGAAGTTCCTCCCTCGCCGCAGGACGCTGCCTTGCGCAGCGTTCACACCGCAAACCTGCCGGCAATCTTCGATCAGCTCCAAATCAGTGTCGTCGTTTCCACCTATCAGGCGGGCAAAACGATCCTCGTCCGCAACGACAACGGCACGCTCAACACCCACTTCCGCACATTTGCCAAGCCGATGGGGATCGCCGCGGATCACGCGCGGCTCACGATCGGCGGCTCGAACACGGTTTGGGAATACCGCAACATGCCGGCCGTGGCGGAGAAACTGGAGCCCGCCGGGAAACACGACGGCTGCTATCTCCCGCGCCGCATCCATGTGACCGGCGACATCGACATCCACGAGCTCGCGTGGGACCGCGACAACGAGCTGTGGATCGTGAACACGCGTTTTTGCTGTCTCTGCACGCTCGACGCCGACCACAGCTTTCATCCGCGCTGGCGCCCGAAGTTCGTCACGGCCTTGGCGCCCGAGGATCGGTGCCATTTGAACGGCCTCGCGATGGTCGATGGCCGGCCGAAATACGTCACGGCGCTGGGTGAGACCGACACGGCCGGCGGCTGGCGCGCGAACAAGGCCAAGGGCGGTATTCTGATGGACGTCGAGACCGACGAAATCCTGCTGCGCGGTCTCTCGATGCCGCACTCGCCGCGCTGGTATCAGGGGAAGCTCTGGGTGCTCGAATCAGGCGAAGGGAGCTTGGCGCTGGTCGATCTCGACAAGCGCACGTGGCGCACCATCGCGCAAGTGCCCGGCTTCACGCGCGGGATCGATTTTCTCGGCCCGCTCGCATTCATCGGGCTCTCGCAGGTGCGCGAGAGCGCGGTGTTCAGCGGCATTCCACTGGTCCAGCGGCTCAGCGAGCGCACCTGCGGTGTGTGGGTGGTGAATATAGAAACCGGCCAGACCGTCGGCTTTCTCCGCTTCGAGGCGGGTGTGCAAGAGATCTTCGCGGTGCAGCTCCTGCAAGGCATCCGTTTTCCCGAGATGCTGGAATGGAACGACCCGCGGGTCTCTCAGTCATATGTCCTTCCCGACGAGGCGCTCGCCGATGTGGTTCTTCCCACCGCGGAAGAGCTGGCGCGCAGTCCGGCGTTCCACTTCCAACGCGGCAATGAATTTTATGACCAGGGCAAGCTCGGCGAAGCCATCGCCGCGTATCGCCAGTGCGTCGCCGTCCAGCCGGATTTTCCCAATGCGCGCTACAATCTCGGCGTGGCGCTCGGCGACGCCGGGCGATATCAGGAGGCGACGAGCTGGTTGCAGCAGGTCGTCGAGGCCGAGCACGAAAAAGCCGAAGCGCACAACAGCCTGGGATTCGTTCTCGCCCGGCAGCGTCAGCCGCGTAAAGCGATCGCGTGCTACGAGCGCGCGATCGAGCTGCAACCGAATTATATTCAAGCGCATGTCAATCTCGGCATGAGCCTGCTGCAAATCGGCGACTACGCGCGCGGCTTCGCCGAATACGATTGGCGCTCAAAGCTGACGCCGATGCCGTTTCAATCGTCCCATCCCAAATGGGACGGCAGTCCGATAGCGGAGAAGACGCTTCTCGTCCCTGCCGAGCAGGGCGCCGGCGACGCGATTCAATTCGCGCGCTATCTGCCGCTGGCGGCAAAGCTTTGCCGGAAATTGGTCGTCATGTGCCGCGCGGATCTGATTCCGCTATTTTCCACTCTGCCCGGAATAGCCGAGCTGCGGCAACCCGGCCAGATCGGGATGGCGGAGTTCGATACCTACCTGCCGCTGCTCAGCCTGCCGCGCGTGTTCGGCACAACCGTCGATGCGATTCCCGCGGACGTGCCGTATATCGATAGCGCCGCGCTCCGCCGGCGCAGAGACGATCCGTCCCTGCTCTTGCCGGCCGCGTCGTGTCCGCGCGTCGGCATCGTTTGGGCGGGGAGCCCGGACAACCGCACCGACAGCCAGCGCTCGTGCGCATTGGCGGAGTTTCTGCCGCTTCTGCGCATTCCAACCTTGGCGTTCTACAGCTTGCAAAAAGGAGAGCGCGCGAAAGATCTCGCCGATGTGCCTGCCGCGGTGACCGATCTGCAGCCGCTGCTCGGCGACTTCGGCGATACCGCCGTGATCGTCGATCAACTCGATCTGCTCATCACCGTCGATACGGCGGCGGCCCACCTGGCCGGAGCGCTCGGCAAGCCGGTGTGGAATCTGCTGACCGACGTCGCGGATTGGCGTTGGGGTTTGCAAGGCGAGACGACGCCGTGGTATCCAACGATGCGGTTGTTTCGCCAGACCGAGCCCGGGGATTGGAAAGGCATGATGGAGCGCGTAGCGGAAGCGCTCAAAAATACTTTTGGATAAAACAGGAAAGGAGATTCGATGAATTATTTTCAACCCTTTTCTCTTTCTACGGACGAGACGATCGTCGCCGCATGGGATTCTCAGGTCGCGCAAGCGGCGGAGACGCCGTGGCTCGAACATACGTTGCTGGCGCGCTGCGGCGAGCTGTTTCCGCGTTTCGCCGAGTGCTACGCGCAGCTCCGCGCGCTGCCGCGCGGCGCGCGACGCGCTCTGCAGCGTCAGCTGGCGCGCTCGCAGGAGCTGGCGGCGTGCCTGCCGGAATGGGGGCGGGGAGCGGCGGGAGTCATGCTGCAACGGAAGCTCGCGCGCTCGTTGGCGGGTGCGGCATTGCTGCTGGCGCTCGGCCAGGGAGTCGCCCAGGCGGGCACGATCAACGTCACGGCGAAAACTCCTCCCGCGATCAATTCCGATGGCAAGTGCTCGCTCAGCGAGGCCATCGTCAATGCCAACCACGGCTACGATTATTATTCCGACTGTAGCGGCGCTACTATCGGAGCGAACACGATCACGCTGCCGAAGGGCACGCAGTCGCTCACGGTAATTGACAACTCCACTTACGGCGCTACCGGTCTGCCGGTGATCGCGAGCAGCATCACGATTCAGGGCAATAGCAGCAAGATTATCCGCAGCAGCAGCGCGCCGTCGTTCCGCGTCTTTGCTGTGGGCGTTTACTCCTATCTCACGCTCCAGAACGTCACTGTGAGCGGCGGCTCAACCGGAGGAAACGGCGGGGCCATACTCAACTACGGCTACACCACCATCAGCGGCAGCACGATCTCCAAGAATACGGCTACCCGCGGCGGCGCCATTTTTAACGCCGCCGCTTATCCCGGCACTCCCGGCACCCTCATAATCAACGACAGCATCATCACCGGCAATCTAGCCTCCGTCGATGGAGGCGGTCTAAATAGCGCCGGTTATTACGCCGACGTCGCTATCAACAGCAGCACTTTCTCGAAGAATTCGGCGGGTCGTGACGGCGGCGGCATCGCCGCCTTCGATGGCGGCTACCTGCTAATCAGGGACAGCACCATCTCGGGCAATAAAGCCGTCCGTGACGGCGGGGGCGTATTCCACTATGGTTACACTACTGGCTTTTTTAACCTTGTCATCGACAACAGCATCCTGTCCAAGAATTCGTCGATGTACGGCGGGGGCGTATGCGATATCTTCGGCAACTTCCACCTCTACAACAGCACCATTGCAAGCAATAAGGCCACGGTCTCGGGCGGCGGCGTGCTTCATTATAACTCTCTTACGCCGTACAATTTCACCGGCAACGTCTTTTTAAAAAATAAGGCGCCTTACTTCCCTAACATTTCGTTTACTTTCTAAGGGCAGGCAGCGCGGTTACGTCGTATAAGGTTGTGCGGTAATGTTACGCGCAGCTTTGCCGCGCCGCCGCGCCCTCGATTTCCGTCCATAACGGCTTCCTCATCGGCCTCATTTGCGGAATAAATTTCCGCGAAATTAGGTAAAAACCTGATTTGCGGCAACCGGCGTCGCCGCTAATATGGACTACTAAAACAGCCGGGATTTGTCGCGCTAGTAAGCCTGCATCTCCTGACCAATCAACCGAGGTCTCCATGAACTACTTCCAGCCCTACTCACTCCCGCTCGATGACGCGCTAGTCGCCGCTTGGGATTCGCAGCTCGCCGAATTGGCGGAATCGCCGATCCTCGCGCAGGCCGTGGCAAAGCGCAGCGCCGATCTTTTCCCGCGCTTCGCGGCTTGCTACGCGCAATTACGCGCGCTGCCGCGCGGAACGCGGCGGGCGCTGCAACGCCGCCTCGCGCGGGCGGGCGAACTTTCGGAACTCCTGCCGGGCTGGCAGCGGAAGCTCGCCCAGTCGCTGGCCGGCGCGGCGCTGCTGCTCGCGCTGGCGCAGAGCGCGCAGGCTGCGACGATCACCGTCCACGCAAAAACTCCGCCTGACTTGATTCCGGGAGACGGCAAATGCTCCCTGATCGAAGCGATCATCAACGCCAACAACGACGATCAGTCCGGCTCGACCGACTGCGCCGCGGGCAGCGGCGCGGACACGATCGTTTTGCCCGCCAAGAAAACCATTACGCTCACCTCTTCTTACAGCTATCAATATTCGAGCGACACGGGTCTGCCGGCGATCACCAGCGCGATTACGATAGAAGGTAACGGCGGCAAGATCGTTCGCGGCGCGAGCGGCGCTGTTTTTCGCCTCATGGCCGTGAGCAGCTCGGGGAACCTGACCTTGCGTAACGTGACTTTGAGCGGCGGCAACTCGAGCGTTTCCGGGGGCGCCGTATTCAACAATGGCAGCCTCACGATCGAGCACAGCACGATCTCGGGCGATGCGGCCAGCGAGCGCGGCGGCGGCGTAATGAATTATACAAACGGAACGCTGAGAATTGAAAGCAGCACGCTCTCGGGCAACCAGGCCGTCAGGGGCGGCGCCGTTTTCAACGACAAGAACGGCGCTACGACTACGATCACGAACAGCACGATCTCGGGCAATAGCGTGGACTATGGCGGCGGCGGCGTCATGAATGACGCGCTCTCGTCCGTAACCATTCGAAGCAGCACGATCTCGGGCAATCACTCGGGTTATTACGGCGGCGGCGTCATGAATTACGGCGAATTCACGATCGAGAACAGCACGATCTCCGGCAACACCGCAAAAACCGGCGGCGGCGGAATCTACAACGACTACTTCGTCCACGATTCAATCACCACTGAGGGAACCGTTACGATCAACAACAGCACGATCGTCGGCAACACCGTCACCCCCGGTTTCGGCGGCGGGATACGCAACGAAGGGATTCTTAATTTGAACCGCAGTCTGATCTCGGGCAATCATGGAAATTTTGGCAACGAGATCTATCATAACACCGCTTTTACCGGCAGCGTCACCGCCGACAACTTCAACCTATTCGGGGTCGGCAACAGCCCGGGCGTGGAGGGCTTTGCGCCGGGCGCGACCGATATCGTGCCGGCGGTTGCGCTCGCCCAAATCGTCGGTCCGCTGAAGAACAACGGCGGGGCGACTTTCACGCATGCTCTCATGCCGGGCAGTCCGGCCCTCGACGCGGCGCCTGTGGATTCGGACTGTCCGGCGAACGACCAACGCGGCATCACCCGGCCGCAAGGCGGCGGCTGCGACGTCGGCGCGTTTGAATTACAACCTAAAGGGAAGAAGAAAGGAAAATAATCAAGCTGTCTCACCAGCCGTCCGGCCGGCTCTCAGCCGGTTCTCGTGCCACGCCGTGCCGGCATGGATGGCTAAAAAAGAAATCACGAAACACACAACGCTCATCGTGAACGCCAAACGGTACGAGCCCGTGGCGTCGAAGATCGCGCCGCCCGACCAGGAGCCGAGCGCCATCCCGAGTCCGAAAGTGATTTCGAGAAATCCCAGAATCGTTCCGATATTCTTGCCGCTGAAAATATCTCCGATGACCGCGCCGTAGGTGGGATTTCCCGCGCTGTGGCCGGTGCCGTACAGCACGGCGGCCGTATAGATGAACCAGAGCGGCGCGCCCGAGCCGATCGCGATCAAACAAAACAGTCCGATCGATGTGATCAAGACGGAGAGGCCGTAAGCTTTCCATCTGCCCAGAAGATCCGACGCGTAACCCCAGGCGAAAGTGCCGGCGACTCTGGTAAGTCCCAGCACGCCGAGAGCGAAGGCGGCCGTGAGCTTGTCCGATCCTTGATGCACCAGATGGGCGACCACGTGGGTGTAAACGATGAATAGGCCGGTGCCGAGCGCAAGATGGCCGGCGGCGAGAATCCAGAACGGAGAGGAGCGCAGCGCCTTCGCCAGGCTCCAGGCGAATTCATTCGGCGCGCTCGTCGAAGCCGGCGAGCGCGCGCCGTGCGCGACGCTGTTGCCGTCGGGAAGCTGGCCGATCTCTTCCGGACTACGCCGCTGAAAAATCGCGTTCATCGGAACGACGGTGGCGACGATCAGCACTCCCAGCAGCATGAACGCGCCGCGCCAGCCGACGCGCGAGATCAAGATCTGCGCGAGCGGAACGATGGCGATCATCCCGAAGCCCTGTCCCGCCACGGCCAGGCCGATCGCCGTGGCGCGCCGGCGCACGAACCATTTTGAAATAAGCGCGCTGTTGGTGACGAAACCGAGACCTCCCTGTCCGACGGCGGCGAGGATGCCGTAATAAATGTACAATTCCCAAAGGGAGTCGCTGAAGCCGGAGAAGAAAAAGCCGAGCCCCATCAAAAAGCCGGCCGACGGCAGGAGGACGCGCGGTCCCAGACGGTCGAACGCGTAGCCCACCGCGGGCGAGACCGACGCGTAGACCAGGGAGTTTAAAGAGACGATGCTGGCGCCGACGGCGTGCGACCAGTGAAAATCCTCCAGCAGCGCGACGTAAAAGACGCTGAACGAGCCGAATGCGCCGCGCACAAAAACCATGTTGAGGAAGCACAGAACGAGAATGATGTAGCCGTAATAGAAGCGCGCGCGCATGAAGGCGATACTAATACGTCAGAGCCGGAATGCTCAAGCGCTGCGCGATCGGAAGCCGGCGGCGGGCGCTAGCCGTCGGCGAGGAGGGGATTCAACTCTTGGAAGAAAGTTCCGATCGCGCCTTGGTGGACAAAGTCCGCCAGAGCGTCGAGCGGCGTGGGCTCGCGGTTCACGATCGCGAGCAGCGCGCCGCTTCGCTTGGCGATCACGGGAAACGTCGCCGCCGGCTGGACGACGAGAGAGGAGCCGACGACGATGAAAATCTCCGCCGCCTCGCTCCACTCTTGCGCGCGCAGCATCGCCGCCTGCGGCATCGGCTGGCCGAACGAGACGGTTGCGGGCTTGAGCAGCCCGCCGCAAACGTCGCACGGGCCCGGGATGATGTCTTGTTTGAGCCCCGCATAGATCGGCTCCGGATCGAATTCCTTCGCGCAATCGAGGCAGGTCACTTTTCGATCCGTGCCGTGCAGCTCGATCATTTTCGCCGGCGAGACTCCGGCGATGCCGTGCAGGCCGTCGACGTTCTGCGTGATCAGGCCGAGCAATCGATCGCGCTTCTCGAACGCCGCGATCGAGTAGTGGCCGACGTTGGGCTCGACGTTCTTGTAGAGCTCGTGAGTTTCCTTTTTCATCTTCCAGTAGCGGCCGCGCGCCTGGTCGCTGCTCACGAACTCATCGAAGTAGACCGGAGCGTACCGGGTCCAGATGCCGCCGGGACTGCGGAAATCCGGCACGCCGGATTCAGTGCTGATGCCGGCGCCGGTGAAGAAGACAATCTCACAGCGGGTTCTGATTTGCCGGGCGAACTCCTGAAGCGTCATGGAGCCGTCGCTGGGTTGGAACGTCGCGGGCGAGCAACGTTCAGAAATGTCGGGAGGCTACTTTGCTTCGGGCGCTTTGACGTCCAGTATTTTGACATCGAAGACCAGAGTCTTGCCGGCCAATGGATGATTCATGTCGATGACCACGGTTTTGTCTTTGACCTCGCGGACCTGCACCGGGAACGTCTCTCCCTGGGCGTTTTTCGCAAACAGCGTGGCGCCCGCCTTGAGCGCGTCGGCGGGCACGTTTTCTTTCGGCACTTCCTGAATTGCGTTCGGATTGACCGGCCCGTAGGCGTCTTCGGGTTTAACGCTGACCTTCTTTTCCGCGCCGGGCTTCATTCCCTCGAGCGCTTTCTCCAATCCGGGAATGATTTGCTGGCGGCCATCGACGTAGCGCAGGGGCTCCTTGCCTTTATTTGACTCGATAAGCTTTCCATTTTCGTCGGACAGCGTATATTCCAGGCTGACCGTCGCGCCGTCTTTAACGACGTTTCCCGGATTGGGCGTCTGCGCTGCAACGCTCGCGGATAAAAAGAAAAGCGCCGCCAACGCCCATGTCCATGCGGAGAAGAAGTTCGTCATAAAAGCCTCCCGAAGATCGAGCCGCGATAAACAACATCAAGATATACCCCGTCGCGGAACGATACAACCGCGACGAAAAAAAATGTTTAAAAAAACCCGGCGGGTTGGCGCGTGACCGAGCTGCCGGCTCTAAACGGCGGCGCCGGGGGAATTTTGGGGCGTGCGTTTTTCCGGCCGCATCACGATCGGATGTTCGGGCCGCAAGGTGATGAGCGGCTCAGGCGCGACTTCGCTGTGGTCGATACGCCGCAAGCGCCATCTCTGCGCGATCGTCGCCGTGATGAGCTGGCCTTCCGTCATCGCCAAGGGTTCACCGATACATTGGTGCGGTCCCCCGCCGAAAGGAAAATAAGAAAATCGCGGCCGGCGCGCGACTTCTTCCGGCAGCCAGCGTTCGGGATCGAAGCGTTCGGGATCGGGAAAATAACGCGCATCTCTATGCATGAGGAACGGACACATGTTGAGGGAAGCCCACGCCGGAACATGATAACCGCCGATTTCAGTGTCTTCGGTGGGTCTGCGGGTCACCACCCAAACCGGAGGATAGAGGCGCATGGTTTCCAGCAGGACCATCCGGCCATAGGGCAGTCGCGGCAGATCTTCGCTGGTCGGGTTTCTTCCCCCGAGAACCGATTGGAGCTCCTCATGCAGTTTTGCCTCCACCTCTTCATGCCGATCGAGCAGATACCACATCCAGGTCAACGCGTTGCTGATGGTTTCATGGCCGGCGAGCAGAAGGGTCATCATCTCATCATGGATTTGCTGATCGGAAAGCTGCTCCGCCCCTTCGGGACTGTTTTGGGCCCGCAGCAGCATCGACAGAATGTCTTCTCCCTTGGCGCCTTGGGATCGATGTTCATCAATCAAGCCGCGTATCTTTGCGTTGAGATTTCCAATCGCCCGTTTAAACCGAATATTCGAAGGCAGCGGCAGGCCGATCAGCAGGTGATCGAGGAAGGGGATTCTGCTTCTTTGCGTCAGTTGCACCACGCAATCGAAATCTTGCAGGAATTCGTCGAGGCTCTCCTCGATCCCTTTGCCGAATAACGTCTTGGTAATCACCGCGAAGGTGAGCTTCAGCATTTCCTGCCCCACGTCGACGGTGGAACGCTCGGTCCAGCCATTCGCCGTCGCCTCGGCGCATTCGGCGACCATGGTGTCCAGGGTCGAGATGGCCTCGCGATGAAAGAAAGGATTCAACAGACGCCGCTGGCTCCGGTGGAGCTCGCCCTGACTGGACAGCAACCCGTTCCCCAATAAATATTTCGTCGCGAAAGGAAACGAGCGAAACATTTTTTCGCCGGTCAACGCCTGCCGGATGTAATCGGGATGGTTCAACAGGAAGTATTCCCGGGGGCCGACGGGCACGTGAACGATATCGCCGTAGCGGCGCGTCAGCTTCCGGGAAATGCGCAGGGGATCGCGATAAAACGCCCAAAGAAAACCGACGGGAAATTTCCATGTGGGTCCGGGAGCGTTGATCCGGTTGTTCATCCGCGTTCGGCTGGAGCGATCAAATGGCTGCTCGCGCCGCTGCCTTTCTCTTATCTTTAAAATGTTGCCAGGCGTCGAGCATGTGAGGAGACAGCCGGTAAAGAATCCAGAGCAGACGCGCATGCGCCGTGAGCACGACGAGGCCTTTATTTCTTCGAATCGCGTGGATCGCCCGCGCGGCGATCACGTCCGGAGAGATGTACATGAAGGCGGGAGGATCGAACCCGCGCGCGAGCCAGTTGCGCTCGCGGGCGGCGGCCAGCAGGTTGGTATCCACCAGCCCCGGACACAACGTCGTCACACCGAGACCCCGCGGGCTGTATTCGTAGCGAAGCGACTGGCTCAGCCCGGCCAGCGCGTATTTGGTCGTTTGATACGCGGCCATCCTGCGCTTGGGGACCAGCCCGAAAATGCTGCAAACGTTTAGAATGTGAGCCTCGGGGCGCGCGAGCAACAGCGGCAAGAGCCGGCGAATGAAAAAAATCGGCGCGTGCAAGTTGACTGCGAGGAGGCGATCCCATTGCGCGTCGGTCATCTTCCCGGTGTCTCCATAGTAAGCAATCCCCGCGTTGTTGATCAGGATATCGAGATCGCCCCATGCTTTTATCACGGCAGCGATGCTTTCGTCTATCTGCCGCGGCTCGCCGACGTCGCAAGGGCGGCCGGTCGCTTCGGCGCCGCGCGAGCGGGCCTCGGTGACGACGGCCGCGAGCTTCTCGGCATCGATATCCAGGAGGAAAAGGGCCGCGCCCTCGTCGGCCAGCGCCAGCGCAATCGACCTGCCGATGCCCGACGCGGCGCCGGTGATCAGCGCCTTCTTGCCGCGAATGACTTTCATGCTGGTATAAATAGATCGATGCACCGCTGCATAGGGGCCATTTCGGGTTAACGCGGCCTGAACTTCGGCAGGAGAATTCCTTCGGCGGCTTTTTCGAACACGGCCTCCACCGCCATTCCGATCGATACTTTCTCAATCGGGCAACCGACGATGTTGCTGCAGATCCTCGGCCCTTCTTCGAGATCGATCCAGGCGGTCACGTAGGGAATATCTCCCGCGAAGCCGCGCAGCGCGCGGCCGACCACCTCGCGAATCACGGTGAAGGCGAAGACCTGGCCGCGGCCGCTGAGCGGAATCCAAGCCAATTTTTCGCTGCCGCATTCGACGCAAGCGGGGCGCGGGCACCAGACCCACGAGCGGCAATCTTTGCAGCGCTGCATGACCAGTGTCCCTTCGGCCGTCGCTATCCAGAAGGGCCGCGTGACGGAAGTAATCTCCGGAAGCGGCTTGGGTATGTTTTTGTCTGGCTCAGCCATATCAGCCTTCTAGTGAGCAGTGAGCAGTGAGCCGTGAGCAGCGTAAGAATCGAAAATTCGACCAAAACCCATCTCAATACTCCTCACTTCTCACTCCTCACTTTCTCACTTCCCAAGATCGCCGCCGCCGTGCAGCCGAAATTTTTTCCGTAATTGACCGCGCCGAGACCCGTGACCAGGCCGGCTTTGGCGCCGGCGACCTGCCGCGCGCCGCCTTCGCCTCGCAACTGCCGCACCGCCTCGATGACGTGGAGCATGCCGCCGGTGGTCGAAGGTTGGCCGCAGTTGATCATGCCGCCGCCGGTCTGAATCGGCAGATCGCCTTTGATCGTGAAGTCGGTGCGCGCGAAAAATTCCCGGTCGTTTTTAGCGCAGAAGCCGAGATCTTCGATCTGGAGCATCACGATCGGGACGTAGTCGTCGTAGAGGCCGAGGAAATCGATGTCGCCGGGCGCGAGTCCGGCCATCGCGAAGGCGGCCTTGCCGGAATCCGTGATGCCGGTGATCAAAGGATTCGCGTTCGAGCGCGGCCCGGCGCTGGCGTTGTTGCGCTCGCCCCATCCCTGTAGATAGACCGGCGGCTGCGAAAGCGTCTTTGCGCGCGCGGGCGAGGCCATGATGTAAGCCTTGCCGCCGTTCGCCGGCAGGACGCAGTCGTAGAGACGGATCGGATCGGAGATCAGCCGCGAGTTTTTGTATTCTTCGAGGGTGAGCGGTTTTCTGAGATAAGCGTCGGGGTTCAAGGTCGCGTGGTAGCGCGCGGTGACGGCGATCTTGCCGAAATGGTCCGCGGTCATTCCCGACTCGTGCATGTAGCGGCTCATGACGAAGGAGATTTTACAATTCGGTCCCATCACGCCGAACGGCATCTCGAAGTCGCGCGTGTCGGCCGGCTCGACGCGGCTGCGCCCGCGCTCGCTGAACGGCGCCGCAGCCGACACGACGAGAACCAGATCGACGACGCCGGAGTCGATCATCGCCGCGGCGTGTCCCAGGAGAGAAACTGCGCTGGCGCCGCCGTTTCCTCCGGCTAAAGAGACGGCCGGCGCGAGGCCCAAAATGTTCGCCGCCTCTTCGGGCCAAAACGGCTGGGAGTGGTTCGTCGTGTAAATCGCCGCGAGCCCCTGGCCGTCGAGATCTTTTTTTGTCAGGCCCGCGTCCGCGAGCGCGAGACGAACCGCCCGGGAGAGATACTCGGCAGTCGATCGGCGCGGCTCGCCCGGTTTGCCGCCCAGCCGATCGACCGGCGTCTCGCCGATGCCGACGATCGCGGCTTTTCCTTTGAGACTCATGAAATTTCACGCTTACGACAGCGGTGCGCCGGAGTCAAGCCGAATGAAAATTGTCCGCGGTCGTCTAACATCAAGCAGGGGAAAAAATTCTCCCGCGCGTATGGACTCGGGGACAAATTCATTATAAAAATCGACCGGCACGACGATCGAGATTACCTGCTTTACCGGAAGGAGCTATCGAATGAGGAAGATCAACAGTTGGGCCGGGGTGTTTATGTTTCTTACGGTGCTGTCGGTTTGGAACGTTCCCGCTTGGGCTCAACCGACCCGGTTGGCCGTCGGCTACAGCGCGGTCAGCGGCGATCAACTTCCGGCCTGGATCGCCAAAGAAAGCGGAATTTTTCAGAAGAACGGCCTGGACGTGCAGTTGGTTTTCTTCACGGGCGGCACGACGGCGGTCATGGCGCTGATTTCCGCCGATACGCCCTTCAGCCAGAATGCAGGGTCGGCCGTCGTCAATAGCGTGCTGGCCGGCTCCGACGCAGTCGTGATCGCGGGCGGCGTCACTTCGCTCAATTACTACTTAATGTCGCGGCCCGATATTAAAACCGCCGAGCAGCTCAAGGGCGGCACGGTGGCGATCAGCCGCTTCGGCTCTTCCTCGGATTTCATCGCCCGCTACGCCTTGCAAAAGATCGGCCTGACGCCGGGCAAGGACGTCAACATCGTCCAGGTCGGCACGACGAACGCGCGCGTGGACGCCACGATGGCCGGGCGAGTCCACGCGACGGTCATCAATCCGCCCGCCAGCTTCATCGCGCAAAAGCGCGGGATGAACACACTCGCGGATCTTCCGAAGCTCGGTCTGATCTACCAGCACACCGCAGCCGTCACGACCAGGAAGTATGCCCGCGAGAATCCGGACATGATGCGGCGCTACGTAAAGTCCCAGGTCGAGGCCGTGCATCGAATCTACACGGATAAAGCCACTTCGTTAAAAGTACTCAATAAGTATTTCGGCGGGAACGTGGACCAGGACATCCTGGAAAAGACCTGGGAGAATCTCGTCAATGAAGCGGTGCTGCCCAAGAAGCAGTACCCGTCGCTCGAAGGGATAAAGACGATCTTGTCCACGGAAGCAAAAGGAAAGCCCGTGAAGCCCGAGGACTTCGCCGATCTGACCTTCATCCAGGAGCTGGACAAGAGCGGTTTTATCGACGCGCTGTATAAAAAGAAATAGCGGCGGCTACCGCTTTGCTGCGTCACTCTCCGTTTTAATCCGTTTGCCCTGAGCCTGTCGAAGGGCGTAGGCGTTCGTGGTTCGACAGGCTCACCACGAACGTGGCGCTACTGAATCCGGATGTCCCATAATATCGGCTCGCCGCCGAGCGGCGGGCAGAAGAGATCGACCTGGAGCTGCGTCGCGCAGCCGGGGCAGAAATACTCGTGATACTCGCCGATGTACGGCTCGCCGCTCGGCAACGGATTCGGCATGAAGTCTTTGAGGTGAACGACGCGGCGCAGCGCGTAGAGCTTGTAGTTTTCTTTTGCGGAACAGAAGCGATGGCCGCAGCGCCGGCAGCGCACGATCGGACTTTTTTTCTCTCCGGCCAGCTCGAGCCCGGCATGAAATTTAAGAATCGTCTTTAAATCTTTTTTTCCATTTCCATCCAGCGCGCTGGTTTTTCCCGCCAGCGGCTGTCCCTCGCGCCGGCGCGTCTGGCGAATCTCTTCCCGCTTCCGCTCGGTCGCGGCGCGATCGACGCTCCTCCCGGCCGCGGCGATCACCACGCCGTAAATTCTTTCCGCGGTCTCGCGGCTGACCCAGCCGCGGCCGAAATCGCGCCAGACGAGATCGGGCTCGCGGTCCAAGGGATCGCCGAAGCCGCCGCCGCCGGCGACGTAGTCCACCAACAGACTTCCCTCGGGCAAACTGATCCGCTCCGGGACGCCTTCGGGATGGAACGGTTTTCCCCATGCGCCCGCGCGCATCGACGGCGGACCGGGATATTCGCCCTGCCTGGCTTTGTCGATCATCTCGACGCCCGCTTGGGTCATGACGCGCATTGCGCTGATGCCGGTCGGGTAGCCGCCGAAAAGCCCGAAGCCGCCCTGGGCGATGCCGCCGTACGGTTTGTAATCGACCGAGCAATCCGTCGAGCCGTAAATCAAATAAATCCGAAAACTGCCCAGCCCGCCGCGGTATTGGCCGAGGCCGCTGCCGTCGCGGTTGTGGCCGCGCGTGAAATACAGAAACGGGTATTGCATCTCGATGCGCTCGACGTCGCTGATGCCGGCGGACGGAATATTCATGTGGCCGCCGGTGTCGACGCCGTCGCGGTACGGCGCGGCGCCCATGCCCGCGCCATGAATGTCGTACAGTCCCTGCGCGACGCGGATGCCTTCGCGCGTGTGGCCGCCGTAAAAATATCCCGGGCCGCCGACGAATTCCAAATTGCCGGTCGTCGAGGCGTTGACGTCCTCGAGGCGGCCGGAAGCGTAGATCATTTTCGCCACGCCTTCGCACACGGTCGAGACGAGCACGTTGCCGATGCGCGGCGCCGCGCCGCACGCCGCCGGATAGCGGCAATTTAAAATCGTCCCTTCGGGCACCTCGATCTTCACCGGCCTGAGCTTGCCGTCGCTCCACGGCACGTCCCAAAACAGAGTGTTGGTGAGCGCCAGCGCGATGTGCGCGACCGTGCTCGGCAGGGTGGAGTTATGGTCCGTGTCGGTCTGCGGGCTCGTGCCGGAAAAATCGAGATGCAGCTCGTCGTCCTGCTTCGTCATCGTGCAGAAAAGCTGTTGGGCGACCGCCTTGCGGCTCTTCCGATCCAAGGTGGTGACGTACTGCCGCGTGATCCACGCGCCGTCGGGCATCGAGCGCAGCTTGGCGCGGGCCTTACTTTCGGAATCGCGAATCATCTTTTGTCCGGCGGCGGCGACGAAAGGTTCGCCGAACTTTTCCACCAGGCCGAGATATCTTCTGGCGCAGACGTTGTTGCCGGCGATCATCGCCTTCAAATCGAGGCCGACGTATTGCGGATCGCGGCACTGCCCGGTCAGAGTTCTGAAAACGTCTTCGCGGAACTCGCCGCGCTCGACGATCTTGAGGCCCGGGATGCAAATCCCTTCGTGGTAAATTTCCGACGCCTCGCCGCGCAAGAGCCCGCCGGTGTCGGCCGTGTGGGTGCTGGTCGCGGTCCAGGCGATCAATCGATTGCCCTGAAAAAAGATCGGCTTGATCACCATCATGTCGTAGGTGTGCGAGCCGGCGACGTAAGGGTCGTTGAAGAAAATCTGGTCGCCGTCGTGGAAGCCGGGCGATCGGCCGAACGCCTCGATCAGGCTCTTGATCGCGTCGGAGGTCGCCGCGGCGAATCTCAGATGGCCGGAGCAGGCGAGCACCATGTCGCCGTCTTCATCGTAAAACGAGCTCATGCACTCGCCGCCCTGGGAGACGATCGGCGAGGCGGTCACGCGCTGGAGCGTCATGCGGCCTTCCTCGCCGATCGCCCACAGGCGGTGGAAAAACATCTCGAAGCGGACCGGATCGATTTTCACAAAACTTTTAGATCTTCCTTCGTGTCCTTCGTGGTTAAAAAGTTTATTACCACGAAGAGCACGAAGGTCACGAAGTTTTCACTCAGGTCACGTCCATTACCAGATTGAGATACTCGTCCACCGTCACATTAAATCCCGGCGGCACCAAGGTCGTCGTGAACGGCAGCTCGATCACCGCCGGTCCCTTGACGCGCGCGCCGGAGCCGAGCAGCGAATAATCGTAGATTTCCGTGTCGATGAATCTGCGCTCCGGGCGAGTGAAGAAGATTTTCCGCCTGCCTTTTTTTGCCGCGGCTGCGCGCGTGCCTTTCGTTCGCTGCGCTTTTAGCCGCGGCTTTGCCACGCGCCCGACGGCGTCCACGCGGATCGCGCTGATCTCGATGCCCGCCTTGGTGTAGCCCGCGCCGACGCCGAAAAGCTCTTCATATTTTTTCTCGAACATCGCTTGAAGCTCGGCGAGCCGGTCAGCCGTCAATCGGTCCCAGACGACCGGCAGCTCGACGCCCGCCGTCTGGCGGCGGTAGCGCATGGTGAAAAAGCGCAGGAAGTCCGATTGGCCGGCGCCGAATCCTTCCGCCGACATGATCTCTTTCATCTCGGACTCGATCGCTTCCAGCCGTTTGTTGATGACGGCGGGGTCGGCGGGAACGATGTATTGGCAGGTCATCACGCGCGTCCGGATGACGTCCGCCGCCGCCGCGCCGAAGGCGGAAAAGACGGGCGACGTCGCGAAGATGTAGATTTTTTTGACGCCGAGCTCGGCGGCGAATCCGGCGGCGTGGACCGGTCCGGCGCCGCCGAAGGCGTAGATCACGAACTCTTCGGGCAGATAGCCCGTGCGCACGACCTGTCGGCGGATCAAATCCGACATCTTGGCGTTGACGATGTCGTAAATTCCCGCGGCCGCCTCGTGGAGTTTCAACTTGAGCGGCCGGGCAATCTTTTCTTCCGTAGCTTTGGCGGCTTTCTCCTGGTTCAAAACTTTTTTGCCGCCGAGGAAATAATTCGGATCGATGATACCCAGGGTCAGATCGGCGTCGGTGACGGTGACTTCCGCGCCGCCGCCGTCGTAGCAGACCGGTCCGGGACTCGCGCCCGCGCTCTTCGGTCCGACCAGCAGCCGGCCCGTGTCCGGGTCCACGCGCGCGATCGTGCCGCCGCCCGCGCCGATCGACTCGATGTCGATGATCGGCTGCAGGACGCGGAAGCGCTCGACGATCGGCTCCGGAGCGTAGCGCCAGTAGCCCTCGGTGATGAGCCCGACGTCGAAGCTCGTGCCGCCCATGTCGGTCGTGATGACGTTTTTATGCTTCAGCAATCCGGCGACGTGCGCGGACGCGATCATGCCGCCCGCGGGACCGGATTGCAGATTGGCGATGGCCGAGACTTGTTCGCGGTGCGCGCCGCCGCCGTTTCCCTGCATGATCAAGAGCGGCTCTTTCAAGCCGCCGGCGCGCAATTTGTTTTCCAGTCCCTTCAAATAACGCTCGACCGTCGGGCCGAGGTAGCTGTTGATGATCGCCGTGTTCGCGCGCGCGTACTCGCCCGCGACTTGCGACAGACCGCTGCCGAACGACCAGTAGACTTTTCGCGACGGATCGGCTTCCAGCGCGAGGCTGCGGATCTCTTCCTCGTGCTTGGGATTGGCCCAGGCATGCAGCAGGCTGACGGCGATCGCCTCGACCTTTTCCTCTTTGATGAGCCGCCGGATTGCTTCCATCACGTCGTTGCGATTCAGCGGGATAACGACTTCGCCGCGGTAATCGATGCGCTCGCGCACGCCGATGATCAGCTCGCGCGGCACCAGCGGCTCCGGCTTCGTCACCCACGTGACGTGGCGAATCTCTTCCTCCGGCAAGCCGTCCACGCGCCCGATCGCGCGCATGATCTCCGTCGTGTCCTCGAACCCTTTGGTGGTGATCAAGCCGACTTTGACGCCGCTGTGCGTGATCAGCGCGTTGGTGGCGACCGTGCTGCCGTGCTTGAAAAGGGAAGTGCGGCCGAGCAGATCTTTTCTCTCGACGCCGGCGGTCATCGCCGCTTCGGTGAGGGCGTCCATCACGCCGCGCGAAAAATCATCCGGCGTCGTCGAAGCCTTCGCCGTCCACACTCGACCGGCGGCGCCCATCACGACGATGTCGGTGAAAGTCCCGCCGGTGTCGACACCGATGATGTAGTGTTCCTGCGCGGTCATTGATTTTGTTCTCCCAGAGTTCTTGAAGCAGAAATATGAGAGGGCAGACGGGAAGTCAAGACGCACTATGTCGAGGAGATTTGGCTAATACGCTTCAGATAAACGAACGAAGCGGTCATTGCGCAGAATATGAGGGCGACAAAAATTACCACGTAGGCGACGTCCGAAAGCGGCGGCGCGCAGGAAATGATCAATGCCGTCGCCGCGGCGGCGAGCATGAGCGCGTATCCGGCGAACACGTTGACGCGGTACCAGACATCGGGGCGGGACAACGTCGTAGGGGTCCGGAAGCCGTAGATCCGGTTGGGCGGGACGAGCTTTAATACCAGCGGGATGCCGAGAAGAAAAATTAAGGCGCAGGCCGCGAGTAGATCCGTTTGAGTCGGCATGTGCCTCGCATCACTTTTCGAGTTGCACGTCGAAGTCGGTGCCGCCTTTGGCGTTCCGAGTGAATCGGACGAGATAGTTAATGGATTTGCCGCAGCGGTTTAGCGTCCAGCGCTCGATGACCGCCGTGCCGTCCGGGCGGACTTCCAGGACTTGGTTATCGGAAATTTTCCGCTCCGCACAGTTTTTGTCTCTCGGCCCGTCCATGACCATCACCATCGCCGTCACGTCGTCGCGCAGCTTCGATTCGGCGGCGGCGCCCGGTGCGGCCGTGAAAACCGTTGCGCAGAACCAGCCGGTGAGCGCGGCGAAATTTCTCCAACGCGTGGCAAGCACTTTGTTTGGGCTTTTTCCGTTCAACCGCCCAACTGCTTTACAAACGTCGCCATATCGTAATAGTCGATGACCTGGGCTATTTTCCCCGAACGAAACTTGATAACGGACGCGCCGCGCAGTCGGAACGCCTTGCCGCTGGCGGGGAGGTCGCCGATCGGTCCGGTTTGCGTGCCTTCGCTGACCCATTCGGTTGCGGCGCTTTCGTCGCCGACGACCAGCGACGTCATGGTGACTCGGAAATCGTGCGCCCACTCGTCGGCCGCGAGCAGCAGTCGCTTGATGTCTTCCGTCCCTCGATGAATCTTGTCTGCCGCGACATCCTCGTAGACGCCGTCGTCCGTGAAGATCGCGTCGATCCGGTCAGGCTCACGGAGCGCCCACGCGGCGTACAGCTCATTCACGAGACGACGAATTTCTTCGGGCGAGGTGGATGAATTCACGTTGCCTCGAGGGTTCGTGACGCCGCGCTCAATTGATCGCCACGGCGTCGATGCTGTCGAGACGGATGATGATCCGGCCGTAGGTTTGATTGCGCACTTCGACGGCTTCGCTGCCGACGAGCTTTACAAAAACCGCGCCGATCGTTTGTCCCGAGACGTATAAGTTGAGGCCCTTTTTCTCTTTCAGGCTGCGATCGAACAGCTCCTGAAAAGCCTGGAGCGTCGCCTTGCCTTCCTGAGCGCGCACCTTGGAAAAATAGAAACCGGAACCGGCGATGATGAGGACGGCCAGCAGGGCGACGAGCCCGCGTTTATTTCTCGTTGTCATGGTTTGCTCCTTTCCATTCGTTGCGTGGGATTATCGTTTGTACAGCCGGTCGAAGAATTTTTCGTCGTCCAATTTTTTCACGAAGCTCATGTCGACGAAGTCTTCCGGCTTCGCGGCTTTGAGCTTGGGATTTTTCGCCCCGAGCTCGTCGAGAATCGTCTGAATCCCGGCGAGCGTCGGATAAGGCTTGTCGGGCACGGCTTTGAGACTCACTTCGCGGTAGGTCTCCTCCAGCGCGTCGCGATCGGTCGTCTGAAGATATTTGCTCAGAATTTTGATGCTCGGCTCTTTTTGCGTCTTGTAGAAATGAACGCCCTCCGCCAGCGACCGCATCACCGCCATGACGAGGTCCGGCTGGGATTTGATAAAGGCCCTCGAGGTCACGAGCGCGGTGAGCTGATAGGGGATGTTGAGCTGCGCCATGTCGATCAGCGTGTGGTAGCCTTGCTTGCGCGCGGTCAAGGTGAAGGGCGGCGTGATGATCGTCGCCTGCACGTTCTTGGATTGCAGCGCCGCCACGCGCGCGGTCTGCGCGCCGACCTGGAGCAAGGTGACGTCCTTTTCGGGATTCAAACCAACCTTGGCCAACGCCATTTTCACGCTGAGATCGGTCGCGCTGCCGAAGCGGCTGATGGCGATTTTCCCGCCTTTGAGCTGCTCGACCGTCTTTATCTCGGGCAAGGATACGAGACTGTAAGGGAAGGTATTGAGAAAGCTCGCGATCATCACCACGTCCACTCCGGCGGCGCTGGCGGCGACCGAAGCGGAGCCGTCCGCCTGCGTGAGCGGCACGTCGCCTCCGACCATGGCTTGAATTCCGAGCGAGCCGCCGGCGACGAAGATCAGGGACGCGTCGACGCCGTTCTTGCGAAAGAGCCCCGCCTGCTGGGCGATGATCATGACCGCTTGATAGGGACTGGTGGCGGTGTAGGAGAGATTGACCTTCTTGAGCTGCGCGTCGGCCTGCGGAAGTAACCCCAGGAAAAACAAAAAAAACGCAAAGCCGATGCAGCGCTTTCGTGGTTTCATGTTTTCTCCTCGTCATCGACCTCGTACTCGAGCGCCGACTGGATCGCGGCCGTGATATTTCCCGCCATCGGATTGCGCATCTCTTCGCCGATGTGAGCCATCGCGCCGAGCGTCCGGCCGATGATTGCGAACGCTTTGGACATGGCCCACGGCAGTCCCAGGTCCGAAGCGACGGCGGCGATCGCGCCGGTGACGTTGACGGGCAAGCGCCGCCCGCGCCGCGCTTCCGCGGCGCGGGCGATGCGCTGCAGCAACTCGCAGTAACGGCCATACACTTCCGTCTCGCGCGCGATCTGAAACAGCCGGTCGGCGCGCGGATCGCCCTCCGCGTGCGTGCGGTGGCCGATGCCGGGAATGCGCTGCTTTCTTTCTTCGTAGCGCTTCGCGACCGCGGCGGCAATCGCATCGAGATCGGCGCCGGCATCGATTTTCCGCGGCAGCGCTTCCTGAAGCATGCGCGCGCACCACTCGGACGAGCCGAGATGAACGCTGCCCGCGCCGAGAATGGCGGTGGCCACGGCCGCCTGAATCGCCTCCGGCGCGGTGTGATAGGTGAGCCGCGCCGCGACGACGCTCGAAACCATTCCGTGCTCGACCAGAATCGTGAGCAGCGCGTCGACCATGCGGGTCTGTCCCGCCGTCGGCATGCGGCCGGTCAACATCAAGAAGGTCATCTGGCTGAAGGTGATTTTTCCGACGAGGTCCTCGGTGAGATCGTGGCCCCGGACCAAGATTCGGTGCAGCTCGGCTTTACCCAGACCGGTGACGATTTTTCCCTGCTCGCTCATGGGAAGTCCTCCTTCACGCGCGGAGAGAAGCTCTGGTTGGAGACATACGAGAAGGTGTTCTTGCTGTCAAGGTAGTTGTCGCGGGACTATTGCAGGCGCACGTCCATTCAAGTTAGATTCGCGGCAGAGACTCGGGAGGAACGTAGCCATGGTCAACTTCGCATCGAAGCTCACATTTGGTCCGGCGACGGCGGACTGGCAGGAACGATTGAATATGGATCGCATGCGCCAATATCGGGTGGAGCGCGCCAGGAAGATCATGAAAAAAAACGGCATCCCCGTTTTGCTCGAAGGGAGCGGCGTGAACATTCGTTATCTCACCGGACTCAGGGGTTTCGCCTATCCCATGTGCCGCTTCGTGCTTTTTTTCGCGGAGCACGATCCCGTCATGTACGAGCACGACGGCTATTACCATATGATGCCCGATCAGGCGCCGTGGATTAAAGAGTGGCGGCCGGCGCGCTGCTGGCTCACGGGCGCGTGCGGCCTGGAGGCCTCGCAGGATGAAGCGAGGCAGTTTGCCGCCGATATCAAGAGCGAATTGGAAAAGCGCGGCCTGCTGGGTGAGAAGCTCGGCTTGGGCGGATTCGACGGCATGGCGCGCGAAGCGCTCGCCGCTGCGGGCTTGAAGAACGTCGTCGATACGCGCGCCACCATGCTTGAAGCCAGGACCATCAAGAACCAGGACGAGATCAATTGTCTGAAGATGGCGGCGGCGATCGTGGACGGCGTCTGGTTCCGCGTCTGGGAAAATTTGAAGCCCGGAATCATGGATACCGATTTGGCGACCGTCGCTTCCACGGCGGGATGCGAATACGGCGCTGAAAACGCGATTCCCGGCGGCTGGCGCACCGGCCCGAACACTTTCGATCGCGCGTTTCATCAATCGAGCCGGGTCATCCAGGTCGGCGATCTGGTTTACGGTTCGCTGTGCGGTCTCACGTATATGGGCTATGGGACCTGCACCTACAGGACTTTTATCGTCGGAAGAGAGCCGACGGCGAAGGAAAAAGACTGGTACCAGCGGGTGCGCGACCGGATCGACGCGATCATCGAGGAGATCAAGCCGGGGAGGACGACCGCGGACGCGGCGAAGCACTTCCCGCCGGCCACGTCCTGGGGATATAAAGAGGAGGTCGAAGTGCTGGCGAGCGAGATCGGGCACGGCATCGGGCTCGGCGGCGGAGGCAGCACCGGCTACGATATACCGATCATCAATCGCCAGTGGTCGTTCAAGTTCCCGCAAGTCTTCGAGGAGGGCATGACGATTGCGGTTGAATCGCGGGAAGGAGAGCGCCGCGTCGGCGGCGTCAGACTGGAAAACATGCTGGTCGTGACCAAGGACGGCGCCGAGATCATGGACCGATTTCCGAGGGACGAGATTCTGGTGGCGCCGAGATAAAAATAATTTTGAATGATGAATTTTGAATTGCTTTTAATTCAAAACTCAAAATTAAAAATTCAACATTCTCCGAAGGAGGAGTTATGTCTCAACTGCGTTGTTTGACGATCACGGCCAAAGAACCGATCCGGCTGGCCGATTTTTATCGCGAGGTATTCGAGCTGAAGACGGTCGCGGAAAGCGAGACGTTGATTCGTCTTTCGGACGGCGTCTTCACCTTGGCGCTGCTGAAGGAGCAGGACGAAGCCGCGCAGGGCCTGCACGCGAGCGGCTTCGAAGTTCAGGATCTCGAAGGCATCAAGGAAAAAGCGAAGAGCGGCAAGGGCTCCGGCCCGTACAGCGAGGGACAGGTGGCCGACCCCGACGGCAACCTCGTCGATCTCACGCGGCGGAGTTTCGGCGCAGCGCGGGAGAAAACGTCTTTTCCGATCCGCCACATCGCGCTCTACACGGGCGAGCCGAAAAAGCTAGCCGATTTTTACACCGATGTTTTCAAGATGAAAGAGGTGGCGTACTCCGACCGCTCGTCGATCTTCGTCTCCGACGGCTACTTCAACGTCGCTCTGCTGTACCAGCGGGTCGGCGAGGAAAAGAACGGCTTCAACCATTTCGGCTTTCACGTGCAGGACATCGAGGAGATGCGCGACCGGGCGGAGAAGGGCGGAGTGCGGCGCGGCGCCAAGCGGCCGGATAGGATCCCATTCGCCGAATACCGTCTGCACGATCCCGAGGGAAACGGCATCGACATCTCGGTGAAGGGCTGGAAGACGTAATGACCGCTGAACGTCGCGCCGGCCCGGGAGTCTCTCTCCGGGTCGATGCGATACGTCCGTACAACGCGGCACGAGTGTCCTAGGAGAAATCTTTGCAGTACGCTTGGGGCGACTCGTCCCACGCATCGGCCCTCCGAGAAACCCCCGGGCCGGCGGTGAGTGCTGCGCGAGGAAGGGATCATGACGGCATTCATATATTTATGGTTTTCTGTGGTGTGTGCTTTGACGTGGCCCTTTTCCGCCGCCAATGCCGCCGAGAAGATCGTCGCCGATTTCGGCGGCGTGTCGGGATTTCAAAGCGCGTCGTGGGTGGCGAAGGACCTCAGGCTGTTCGACAAATACGGGCTCAACGTCGATCTCGTCATGATCACCGGCGGCGCGCGCTCGGTCGCGGCGCTGCTCGGCGGCAGCACGCAGTTTGCCACCGGTTCGGGCACGGCGCCGCTGCAGGCTTTTGCGCGCGGCTCCGACGTGACGATTCTCGCCGCGTCCTACAACAAGTTCCCCTACGCGTTCGTCGTCAAGCCCGACATCCGATCGCCGAAAGATTTGCGCGGAAAAAGAATCAGCATTCTCAACTTCGGCGGCTCCAACGACATCGCGCTTCAACTGGCGCTCAAAGAATGGGGCATCAAGCAGCAGGAGGTGAACGTCATCATCGGCGCCGATGCGCCCACGCGCCTCCTGTCGCTCACCGTCGGCAATGTGGACGCGACGATTCTATCGCCGCCGCACCTGACGATGGCGGTCAAGGCGGGCTACCGGGTCCTCGCCGACATGGGGGAGATGAGGGCCAACTTTTCTCAATCGACGCTC
>DASXRG010000153.1:0-11193 GCA_036506735.1 Binatia bacterium
TCCGTGATGATACCGACCAGCTCTTTTTGGTCGACGACCGGCACTTGGCGGAAACCCCGCTCGTTCATGATCTCTTCCGCTTCCCCTATGGTGGCTCCGGTATCGAGCGTGACCGGGCTCGGCGTCATCACGTCTTCGACCCGCAGGATCTGTCGCTGTCTTGCTGGAATCGGCATGGGTTTTCCTTTCGCCGACAAATTTCTTTGCACAGGCTAGTGGAGCAAAATACATGCCCCGCTCGATCGCCGTAAACATGGCCAAATTTTTTCGGCTTCGGTCAAGAATTCTCAGGTTTGCGATTTCCCCGTAGCCGTCGTCGCAGGATTGGGAAACCATGCAAGGCCGGCCGCGCGAAAGTTCTGAGAAACGCGAATAAACACTGCTGGCATAATGTTTGCGCTCTTCATCTGCGGGGGATTGCTCGAATGAATTGGCTAAGGAAAGAAGAATGGCCCTGGTGGCAGGCTGGATTGCTGCTCGGGCTTTTGAATATAGCCGTCTTTTATACCGCCAACTATTATCTCTCCGCCTCCACGACGTTTTCCCGCGCCGCGGGAATGCTGGTGCAAGTCGTCGCACCGGCTCATGTGGCGGCCAATGCCTACTGGCAGCAAGTGAAGCCGATCCTCGACTGGCAGTTCATGCTCGTCATCGGGATTCCAATGGGCGCTTTTCTCGCCGCCCGGCTGAGCCACAAGCCCGTGAAGTTTACCACCGAGCTGCCGCAAACCTGGGTCGGTCGGTTCGGCACAAATTCCGCGCGACGCTGGCTGGGCGGGCTGCTCGGCGGCATTTTCGTCGGCTTCGGCGCACGGCTCGCCGACGGCTGCACCAGCGGCCACGCGCTGAGCGGCGGGCTTCAACTCGCGGTGAGCAGTTGGATCTTTCTCGCGGCGATGATGCTGTCGGGAATGGTCATGGCGCGCTTTATCTTTCGGAGCGCATGACATGGGACCGCTCGAGATCACAGGCTCGCCCCGACTTTTGCTCGGACTTGTGACCGGAATCCTCTTTGGCTTCATTCTTCAGAAAGCTCAGGTGACGAAGTACGACAAGATCGTCGCCTTCTTTGCGCTCAAAGATCTGACCGTCTTAAAGGTCATGATGGGGGCGATCCTGTCCGGCATGGTGGGCGTTTATTTTCTGTACAGCATCGGTCTCGTGAATCTGCACATCAAGCCGACGCTCTTGGGCGCCAATATTCTCGGCGGCCTGATCTTCGGCGTCGGGATGCTGCTCCTGGGTTTCTGCCCCGGCACGTGCGTGGCGGCCGTGGGCGAAGGAAGGTTGGACGGGCTATTCCGCGGGATTTTGGGAATTCTCATCGGCGCGGCGCTTTATTCCGAAGTCTATCCATTCATCCAAAATAATTTTCTCAAGCTCGGCGACTACGGCAAGCTCACGGTGCCGACGCTATTGGATGCCAATCCGTGGGTGGTCATTGTTCCCGTCGTTGCCATCCTTGGCGGATCTCTCGTCTGGCTCGACCGCAAGGGGCTGTGAGGTGGAATTGGAAAAAGCATCATGGGACGTCGCCTGACATGGAATCTCCATAAAGCGCTCTTCGGCGTCGGCGCACTCGCGCTTGTCGCCGGCGCTTTGTGGTTCTGGCTCCGTCCGGCCGCCGTGACGACGGCGCAAGTTACCGCGCGCGAGATCAGACCGGCGATTCAGGGCGTCGGAACGGTGGAAGCCAAGGTCGTCGTCCAACTCGCCGCCAAGATACCCGGGCGGATCGTCGTCATGAGCGTCGATCACGGCGACGTCGTGCGAGCCGGGCAGACGCTCGTTCAATTGGAGAACTCCGAATCGCGTGCCGAAGTCGAGCGCGCTCAGGCCAACCTGGATCGAGCCAAGCTCGCCGTGCGAGCGCAGGAGGCGGCGGTGCTGCGCGCCGAAGCGGCACTGGCGGCGGCGGAAGCGGTCACGGCGCGAATGCGCACAAACCGCTCGCTGGCGCACGCCAACGCCGAGCGTTGGCGCAAGCTGGCGGCGGCGGACATGGTCGCGCGGATGGATCTCGACGAGAGAGTGAACGCCGCGGATTCCGCCGACGCGGAGTTGAAAAGCGCCGAAGCGCTGCTGCAAGCCGCCGCTAAAGAGATCGCCGTGCAGGAAGTCGCCTTGAAGCTGGCGCCGAAAGACATCGCCGCTGCGACGGCGGCGCTGGCCTCGGCGCGGGCGCGGAACCGGGACAGCATCATCACGAGCCCGATCGACGGCTACGTCGTGAGCCGCGAGCTGGAAACCGGATCGGCGGTCAATCCCGGAACTCCGATTCTCAAGCTCGCCGACCCGCGGACGATTTGGGTCACCGTCTACGTCGATGAACATGAAGCGGGCCCGCTTGCCGTCGGCCAGGCGGCCGACGTCACCTTGCGCTCCATTCCGGATCGCTCCTTTCGCGGCGCAGTCGCGCGCATCCGCCGTGAAAGCGATCGCGTCACCGAACAGCTCACCGTGGACATCGCCTTTAGCGAGCGGCCCGAGCGGTTGATTCTCGGCGAGCAGGCGGAAGCGACCATCCGGCCGGCGGCGAGAAAAGCCACCGCGTTGCCGCTGGCCGCGGTCGTACAATCGCCGAACGGCGCGGGAGCCTGGACGGTCGTGGACGGCCGCATGCGTTTTCGGCGCGCGCGCCTCGGCGCGGTCGATCCCGCCGGCTGGATCGAAGTCGTCGAAGGATTCTCCGTCGGCGACGATGTGGTGGTCGCGCCGGGAAGACTCGCCGAGTTGAAGAACGAGGGCCGCCGCGTCGCGGCCACCGCTCGGGCAACCGGCGCGCTGGCGGCGGAAAAATAGCCGCCATGAATCTCGCCTTTCGCGACGTCAAATATCGCTTCGGCAGATATCTCCTGACCGCTCTCGGACTCGGGCTATTGCTCGCGACCGTCATGGCGATGGGCGGAATTTACCGCGGCCTGGTGGAAGACGCGCTCAGCATCGTGCGGGCGCCGGGCGCCGATCTCTGGGTGGTGCAGAAGGACACCAACGGGCCGATCGCCGAGTCCTCGCGCATCCCGGACGATCTTTATCGCGTGGTGCGCGCCGTGCCGGGCGTCGGCGACGCCGGCCCGATCGCTTTTCAGACGATTCAGCTCGACTACGGCCTTGCATCGATCCGCGCGCAGATCATCGGCTACAAGCCGGGCCACGTCGGAGGGCCGCCCGCGGTCGGCGCCGGCCGTCCGATCGCTGCGGGCCGTTACGAGATGGTGCTCGACAGGAAGGCCGGAGTTCCGATCGGCGCGCGGCTCCGGATCGGACGCTTGACGTTTGCCGTGGTCGGTCTGACCGACGGCATCGTTTCCACCTTCGGCGACTCGACGGCGTACGTTTCGCTGCGCGACGCGCAGGAGATCCAGTTTCTCAAAGCCAACGAAACGGTGCGCAACGAGCAGGCGCGCCTCGCGGCCGATTTGAAAGCGGACCCGGCGCTCGCCGCTCTCCCTCCTTCGTCGCTCGCCCCGATCGTCCGGAACACGAACCTCGCGAATGCGATTCTAGTGCGCCTGGAGCCGTGGGCCGACCCGAATGAAGTGGTCAAGCGGATCGAGCGCTGGAACCACTACAGGGCGTTGACCACGGCCGAACAGGAAGAGGTGCTGGCCGGGGGCATCATCGCGCGCACGCGCCAACAGATCCTCCTGTTTAGAATTATCCTGCTCACGGTCTCGACGGTGATCATCGCGCTCATCCTCTACACTATGACGATGGAGAAGACCCGCGACATCGCCACCCTCAAAATCATCGGCGCACCGAATTTGAAGATCGGCGGCTTGATCCTGCAGGAAGCGCTCGGGCTCGGGCTTTTGGGCTACGGCTTCGGCGTGCTGCTGATCGAGGCGACCTACGAATACTTCCCGCGCCGCGTGGCGATCGCGGCCGGCGATCAGGTCGTGCTGTTCGGCATTGTATTGGCCATCTGCGTGCTGGCGAGTGTCGTCGGCATCCGCCGCGCGCTCGCCGTCGATCCGACGACGGCGATGGGAGGAGGCGCCTGATGCCGGCGGTCGCGGCGGACAACGTGACCAAGATTTTCGGCCAGGGAGAGAGCCGGGTCGTCGCGCTCCAGGACGCGCGCGTCTCGGTCGAGCCGGGAGAGATCGTGGCGCTGATGGGGCCGAGCGGTTCGGGGAAGACGACGCTTTTGCGCGCGCTTTCTTTGATCGACCCGCCGACCGCCGGACGCATCGCGATCGACGGCGAACTCGTCTTTGACGGCGCGAGCGTACTGACCGACGATCGCCGGCTCCGGCGCCGCCGCATGGGGATTATTTTTCAGGCCTACAATCTCATTCCGTTTTTGACCACGGTAGAAAACGTGGCTCTCGTGCCGACCTTGAACGGCGTGTCGCGGCGCGACGCCATGGAGCGCGCGCGAGAGCTGCTCGACCGCCTCGAGCTCGGCCATCGCGCCGAGATCTATCCGGCCACGCTCTCGGGCGGGGAGCAGCAGCGCGTCGCCGTCGCGCGCGCCGTGATCAACGATCCGGCGGTGATTCTGGCGGACGAGCCGACCGCCGCGCTCGATACCGGGCGCGGCAAAGCCGTGATGGATCTGCTCCGGCAATTGGGACGGCAGCAGCGCGCCGCGGTGATCGTCGTCACGCACGACGAAAGAATGCTCGAAGGCTTCGACCGCGTCTACCATATGATCGACGGGCGGATTGCCGATGCTTGAAAAATTCGACGTCGTGGTCGAACATTTCGACGATTTGGTCGAGCCGCCCCACCTTTCCTTTCGGAGCAATTATCGAACCCCTTGCAAATCAGTCTTTTCCATCCAAGCCGCCTCTGGCACGAGCGTCGCTCTCTTAGATGGCAGAGCGATTTCCAAGGAAAGGAGGAATAGGCCATGAAGAAATTTTTAGGCGCGTTGATAACCGTTGCGGCGGTGACGGCGCTTTTGGGTATAGCCACGCTGGCCACGGCCCAATGGCGCGGTCCTCACGGCCCCGGCATGGGACCGATGGGCCGCGGCATGATGGGCGGACCCGGCTTTGGCGCAACCGAGACGCAGATCACCGATGAGAAGGCCAGGGAGTTGGCGCAGCAGTATGCAGACAAAAACCTGGCGGGCTTCAAGGTCGAGCGGGTTCTTCCATCGACCGGAATGCGTCACACGATGTACGTGGTCGAGCTGAAGAACGCGAAAGGCGAGCTGCAGAGCATCCACATCACCCCGTTCGGCGGCGTGATGCCGTTCGGCGGTCCGCGCGGGACATAGCCGATAACGTCACCGCGTATTGCGGCGACCCCCGGGCGTAGCAGCCCGGGGGTCGTTTTGCATCATCCAGCAAAGGAAGATAGAGATAGAGGCGGATTCCATGAAACTCAACGGCACACATTCCACGAGAGCACGAAAAACGATTTTGCTCCCGCTTCTTCTCGCGCTCGGGACGACTGTTTTTTACCAGACGGCGATGTTGCCGGCTCAAACCCGCCAGCAGGAAGTCGCCGGGCGAGGCGCGCAGGTGATGCCGTTCGATCTCGAACAAACCATGCATATCTTTCAGAAGCTCGAAGACGGCGGCTTGCAGAAAGTCGTCGTGAAGGACCCATCGAATAAAAAGCAGATCGCTTTGATACAGGCCCACCTGAAAGAAGAGGCGGAGAGGTTTCGCAAAAGAGACTTTTCCGACCCGGCCAAAATTCATGGCGAAGAGATGCCGGGCTTGACCGAGCTGAAAGCAGGCGCGGCGAAAATTGCCGTGCGTTACGCGGCTTTGCCCGACGGCGCGGAAATTCGTTATCAAGCGAAAGATCCAAAACTCGTCGCGGCGATCCATCGCTGGTTCGACGCGCAGCTCGCCGATCACGGACGCCACGCCGTCGAGCATATTCACTGAAGAAAGGCGACCGAGAAAACCGTCGCTTTGTGCTGCGGGAAAACATCTTCTACAATGGTCGTCGCCGATGAAAAAAGTTCTTTTACCCCGCCACTTCTTAGCCTCGGTTTTTCTTCTCCTGATTCTCGTCTCCGTTTACGCCTTTTCCGCGCCGAGTTGATGCGCCAGACCGAGGCAAAGGGTAGAGCGCTCGCGCAAGCGATCGAGAGCGGCGCCAAGAACGCGATCCTCGGAAACTCGCTGCTCGAAGAGCAGATCGGCCAGCGGCTGCTCGACAACGCGCGCTTGATCGACCAGCTTCTCCTCGCCGGCGCCGTAGATCGGGAGGTTCTCAAGCAAATCAGCGCGATGAATCGCCTCCAGAAAATCGAGCTTCTCAATGCGCAGGGACAGCCGTGGGAGCCCCGGCCCCCGCCCAAGACGCCGCAGGAGATGCACGCGCGGATGCTTGCGGCGCGCGGCGAAGAAAATTTTTCCGCCCATCCGCCGTTCGGAATGTTCATGTGGGGAAGACGTTGGCACCTTCCCGCCCGCGGAGAACAGGCGGGCGACGACCTGCCGCCGCGGCTGAAAGAAAAAAAGTTCTGGGAAGGCAGCGTCTTTGGCGTCGCCGTCGGCGCGCGGAGCTTTCCGGGCGTGATCGCTGTCCACGCCGACGCCGCCTATATTCTCAACTTCAAAAACGAGATCGGAGTTCAGCGGCAGATCGAAGAGCTGGGGCGCCAGTCGGATATCGACTATGTCGCTCTCCTGGACAACGATCTCAAAGTCGTCGCGCACACGGACCCCGCGCTCTTGAACCGGCAGGAGACCGAGCCGCTCCTATCGAAGGTCCGCTCCGACGGCGGCGATCTCGGTCGCATTGTCGCGCGCGAGGACGGAAAGCGAGAGTACGAGATCGTCAGGCCGATTCGCTTGAACGCCTCGACTCTCGGCTTGCTGAAAATCGGGCTCTCCTTGGAGCCGGTCGACTTAGCATGGCGCAACAGTTTGAGATCGACCCTTATTTTGAGCCTCGCCGTTCTCGCCGTCGGAATCCTGGGGATGACGGTTATTTTTTATAACCAGCACTCTCACATGGAACAGGTGAAAACGCTGGAAGCCGAAGTGGCGCGTCGCGAGCGCCTCTCGGCCCTGGGCGATCTCGCGGCCACCGTCGCCCACGAGGTACGCAATCCTCTCAACGCGGTCTCCATGGGCCTTCAGCGACTAAAGGGAGAGTTTCACCCGACGGAAGACGAGGAGGAGTATGCGCATTTCATCGAGCTGATGCGCGGAGAAGTCGCGCGGCTCAACTCGATCGTCGAGGAGTTCCTCTCGCTCGCGCGCCCGCTGGAGCTCAAACCGGAAGAGGTGCGCGTCGAGGAACTGCTTCAGGAGACTGCCGCTCTGACTCGAAGCGACGCCGCGTCTCGGAAAATAGAGATCGCCGTCGCCGCCGCGTCCGATCTTCCGGCCGCGCGCGTGGACCGAAACTATTTCAAGCAGGTCTTGCTCAATCTCGTGCTCAACGGCGTTCAGGCCATGCCCGACGGAGGAAAGATCGCCTTGGAGGCGAAGGCCGCCGGCGGAAATCTAACCATCGCGGTGACCGACACGGGCGCGGGCATTCCGAAAGAAATTCTGCCGCGGATTTTCGAGCCTTACTTTACGACGAAAACGCGCGGCTCCGGCCTGGGCCTCGCCATCGCCCGCAGGATCGTCGAGGCGCACGGCGGAAAACTCACCGCCGAGAGCGAGGCCGGCCGCGGGAGCCGCTTCGAAATCGCCGTCCCGCTCGCGAGGTAAACGGTGGACGCTTTTCGCATTCTCGTCGTCGACGACGAACCGAGCCAGCTGGAGCTCGTCGGAGGCTTTCTAAAAAAGCGCGGCTTCGAGACGCTGCTCGCGGAAAGCGGTCCGAAGGCGCTGGAAGTGTTTCGCGCCGAGCCTGTCGACCTGGTTCTCACCGACCAGAAAATGGCCGACATGTCGGGCCTGGAACTGTTGAAGGCAATCCGCGCAATCAATCCCGAGGCGGCGGCGATTGTGATCACGGCTTATGGGACCGTTGAGACCGCAGTCGCCGCGATCAAAGCCGGTGCGGCCGATTACGTCGCGAAGCCGGTCAATCTGGACGAGCTGCTGTTCCGCATCGATCAGGTGAGAGAGCGACGCCGCCTCGTCTCGGAGAACCGCGAGCTGCGCGAGACGCTGGAGAAAAAACACCGCATCGAGGGAATCATCGGCGAGAGCGGCGGGATGATCGAAGTGCTTTCCCTGGTGCGGCGAGTCGCGCCGAGCGAGGCGACGGTTTTAATCCGCGGCGAGAGCGGCACCGGCAAGGAGCTTATCGCCAAGGCGATTCACTACGCGAGCGCGCGCGCGTCGGGCCCGATGATCCGGGTGAACTGCGCGGCGCTGCCGGAGACGCTTCTCGAATCCGAGTTGTTCGGCCATGAGAAAGGCGCGTTTACGGGCGCGGTCGCCGCGCGCCGGGGGCGCTTCGAGCTGGCCGACAAGGGCACGCTTTTTTCTCGACGAGATCGGCGATCTTTCGTTGCCGCTGCAAGCGAAGCTTCTCCGCGTCCTTCAGGAGCGGGAGTTCGAGCGCGTCGGCTCGAGCAAGCCGATCCGCGTCGATGTGCGCATTCTCGCCGCGACGCATCGAGATCTCGAGGCGCTCGTCAAGGCACGCCAGTTTCGCGAAGACCTTTACTATCGGCTGAACGTCGTCACGATTCTTCTGCCGCCTCTTAGAGAGCGGCGCGAAGACCTGCCGCTGTTGATGGACCACTTTCTCCGCCGCTTCGCGGAGAAAAATCGCAAAGCGATCCGCGGCTTCACGCGCGAGGCGCGCGAAAGACTCTTGCGCTACGATTATCCCGGCAACGTGCGCGAGCTGGAGAACATCGTCGAGCGGGCGGTGGTGGTGACGCGCGACGATGCGATCGGAAGCGCCGACCTGCCGCTAGGCACGCAGGCGCTGGAAGAAGCGGAAAGCGCGGAGGCGAGCCTGCCGGCGGCGGTGGAAGGAATGGAGCGGCGGATGATCCGGGAGGCGCTGGCGCGCGCCGGCGGCGTCCAGACGCGCGCGGCGGAAATGCTCGGCCTGAGCGAGCGCGCGCTCCGCTACAAATTAAAAAAATACGGACTCAGCGGCCAGGATTGACGCGCGAATCGTGACCCCGTAATTAAATTAGAGGAGGCAAAGGTCTATGCCTGAATGGTTGTGGTTCATCGCGTTCTTTGCGGCTTACATCGTACTGATGCGCTGGGTGCTGCCGCGCCTCGGCGTCCCCACCTGAATGGCGAATCCCCGTCACGTCGAGTCTCGACGTGCGAATACAGGAAAGAGAAGCGACTGACCGGATCCGCGGCGCTTGCTTCCAAGCGTATCTCACATCCCGTGACGCATCGCCATCGGCTGATTGAGCAGAATCAGATTGATCACGGTAAAAATCAGCGCGACCGCGGCGAATGGGATCAACGCACTCCCGGAAACCGCGCCCTGTTTGTGCCACTTCACGGATAATCGCTCGTAGGCGGCGAGAGAAACCGCCAGGCCGGCGAGGATAAGCAGCATCTCCAGCCAGTGGATCGCATCGGCCGACGCGATCGGCGTGGCCTCCCAGACGGGCGCGCCCAAATCGAACGGCGTGAAGCGATTGAGCGTGCGTTGCACTGCGGGAATGATCCCCGAGCTTTCGGCGAGCAGGTGCGATGAGTTGTGAGCGAGGTGCATGGCGAGACCGATCGGAATGAACATCCCGGCCATCGCGACGAAAGTTTCCTTGACGCCCCGCTTCCCGTCGCCGGCCATTTTTGCCGCCGCCCACGCGGCGGCGAGGACGAGAGCGGGAACAAGGACGAGCGAGAGGATAAAGAAAACGGCCGATTCGGTGAGCGCGAGATAGGTCACGGGCCGCATCAGGACGCGAAGGTCGAGAGGAATCAGCCGGGCGAGCCGCGACACCCATTCGCTCCAGCCGCCGAGCATCTGCGCGCTCACCACGCTGGTGATGCCGATGAGCGTGACGGCGAGATACGCTTCATCGAGGCGGCGCGTCGGCGCGCTCCATAGCTCTTTGCCGAACGGCCGCGTCTGGAGCGCGATATTTCCCGGCGGGCAGCTCTTCACGCACTCGAAGCAGAAGTTGCAGTAGGTATTACGCTCCATGGTCATGGGAAACTCGAACATGGGGCAGCCGGCGCTCTTCCCGTTGCCCCGATAGCAATCCTGGTGGCACTCAGTCTGGCAGCGGCTGCGCTCTTTCACGCGCAGCGCAACGGGAGAGAGCATCGAGTAGAGCCCCTGCAGCCCCGTCATCGGGCAGAGATAACGGCAAAAGCTCCGCCGCTGATAAAATAAGCCCGTGACGACAGCGAGCGACGCCAGCAGCACGATCAGCGACGCCGTCATAAACGGCGAGCGGATGATGCCCAACTGCTCGTCGAACCAGGTGAGAAGCACGAAGAGAAAAGTCGCGAGCCAGAGGTTGCGCAGCGCCTTGGGAAACATGCGTTTGGGCTTCGCCCACTTCGCCGTCCATTCGTTGAGCGCGCCGAACGGGCACATCACGCACCAGAAGCGGCCGACGAGAATGAAAGTAAAAATGATTCCCGGCCACCAGACGATCCAGGTGAGCCGCGTGGCGAGATTTTTCGCGTCGTCCTGAATGTCGGCGAAGCCCAGAAAAGCGAGCAGCGCCGTCAGAATCAAAACCGGGATTTGCAAAACCGGCTGGAAGCCTTGCCAGCGGACGAAACGGTCGAGCCAGCGGATGCGGAGCAGATCCGGCGCGCCTTCGGAGTCGCCCGACGAGCGTGAACGGGCGGCGGCGCGGCCGACGCCGACGAGCGCGAGCCCAAGAGCCGCGACTGCGGCGAAGAGCAGAGCGGGAGAGAGGGACGACGACGATGCCGCATTCAAGCGAAAGTCGATGACGATCGGACGACTGAAACTTTTTCCGTCCAGCTCGGCCAGCGCGACCTGCACTTTATACGCGCCCGGTTTTTCCAGCGTGCGCTCGAGCGTGTAGCTGCCGGCGTAAGTCATCTCCGCGACCGGGATCCATGAAGATTCCGTGCCGAGCATCGCGTGCCCGGCGTGGCCGTTATGCGCCGCGGTCGATCCGGACCGTTCGACGGGAGCGACGGAGATCGCGACGCGGCCGCCGCTCACCGCCTCCATCGTGTCGCCGCGCGCGATCTTGGCGATGATACGGCTTTTCTCGCCCGCGCGCGGCGGCTGCGGCGCGGTCAAAAGCTCCACTTGATAACCTTCCACGGTGACCGGGCTCGCGCCCGCGGGCGGCCCCGCATCGCCGTGCTCGCCGTGGGCGAAGGCAGGGGCCGCGCT